>JBFJTN010000251.1:0-5055 GCA_041625325.1 Oceanococcus sp.
CCGGTGGCGCGTGGCTCCGCATCTGCCGGGCGCAGCCCCAGCGCCGCGCAATCCTCATGGAAATAGCGGGTATAGCGGGCGGTCAGATCGTCGATGGCCTCGCCGGTCTCGGCCGCGCGCACGATGATCTTGTCATCCACGTCGGTGATGTTGCGGACGTAGTGCACGGCCAGGCCACTGGCCTCCAGGTGGCGGACCACCGCGTCGAATACCAGCAGGAAACGGGCGTGCCCCAGATGGCTGTAGTCATAGACCGTCACCCCGCAGACATACAGACCGACCTTGCCCGGGGTCAGCGGATGGAAGTCTTCCTTGCGGCCGGTGAGGCTGTTGTGGATGCGCAGCATGATCGCGGTCTGGGGCGAAAAAGCCGGCTACTTTACCCGCTTTTGACCCGGGCGGCTAAGCCAGCAGCAGGCTGCCCCACAGGGCCAGCGCGGCGAAGACGCCGGCGAGCAGATCATCCAGCATGATGCCCAGGCCGCCGTGCACCTGCTGATCCAGCCAGCGGATCGGCCAGGGCTTGAGCACGTCGAAGAGCCGGAACCAGCCGAAGGCCAGCAACAGCTGCAGCCAAAGCGGCACCGCGAATGGTGGCAGCAAGGCCAGCGGCAGCGCGGTCACGAACAGGCCGGCGAACTCATCCCAGACGATGCCGCCATGATCGTGCACGCCGAGCCGGCGCGAGGCGCTCCCGCAAATCGGCACGCCGACCAGGCTCACGGCCAGGGTCAGCAGCACGAAGCCCCAGGCTGGCAGCAGCACCAGCGCGGCCCAGACCAGCGGAACCGCCACCAGGGTGCCGGCGGTGCCGGGCGCCCGGGGCGACAGGCCGCTGCCGAAACCGAAGGCCAGCCAGAGCACCGGATCGGAAAAGACCTGTCTCGGGCGGGGCTGCATCAGAAGTGCCGGAATCCGGCGGCTTTCAGCGGCGCATCGGCGCCGCTCTCATCGATGGCGACCAGACCCGGCGCCTCGGTGATCTCGCCGATACGACGCAGGGACAGGCCCGGGTGACGATCGAGTTCATCCCAGTCCTCCGGGTCCAGGGTCACGCACAGGGCGTAATCATCGCCGCCTTCCAGCGCCAGATTGCGCGCCAGCAGGGGGTCCTGCGCGACGATCTCCGGATGCAGAGGCAGCTGGGCCAGATCCAGCCGGGCGCCGACCCCGCTGGCCACCAGGATGTGGTTCAGATCAGCCGCCAGACCATCGGAAATATCGATGGCGGCATGCGCGGTGCCGGCCAGCAGCAGGCCGGCCTCGACCAGCGGGCGTGGCCGGTTCAGGCAATCCCGCAGCGAGGCCGAAGCCTCCGCCCCCTGGCGCAGGGCCAGCGCCGCGCCGCCCAGGCGCCCTTCCACCGCGATGATGTCTCCCGGTCGCGCCGCATCACGGCGCATGAGCTGGGAGGATTTCGCCGCCCCGAAAGCGGTGACGCTGATGCACAGCGGGCCGCGGGTGGTGTCCCCACCGATCAGTTCGACCCCGTGCCGGGCCGCCAGGGAGAAGAATCCGCTGGCGAAGCCTTCCAGAAAGCTGTCCTCGGCCTGTGGCAGACAGAGATTGAGCAGGCAGCCCAGCGGGCGGGCGCCCATGGCGGCCAGATCGCTGAGATTGACCGCCAGGGACTTCCAGCCGATGTCGGCCGGTGCGGTGTCCTCGGGAAAATGCCGTCCCGCCACCAGGGTGTCGCTGCAGATCACCAGCTCCTCGCCCTCGGGCGGGCGGATCACCGCCGCATCGTCACCCACGCCAAGACGACACCAGTCGGCCTGGGGCGGGCGCCGGAAATAGCGCTCGATCAGCTCGAACTCGTTCAAGCGCCCTCGTGCGGCCGCAACTCGGCTGCCAGCTTGTCCAGCACGCCGTTGACGTAGCGATGGGCCTGGCTGGCGCCGAACAGCTTGGACAGCTCCACCGCCTCGTTGATCACGATGCGTTTGGACAGCTCGGGCGACTCGGCCAGCTCATAGGCCCCCACCAGCAGCACCGCATGTTCCATCGGGTCCAGCTGCGCCAGCGGCCGGTCGATATGGGCGGCGATCCGCTCATCCAGGGACTCGGCCGCATTGATGGTGCCGTGGACCAGGGCCTGCAGCATCTCCGGATTGGCCTTGTCCATGTGCTCCCACTGGCTGACCTCACGCCACAGGGTGCCCAGCTCCACATGGTTCATCAGCCAACGGTAAACCGCCTGCACCGCGCCGTAGCGCGAGCCGCGGCGCCCGCTCATGCGTGCCTTATCCATTCACCGCCCGCAGCAGATTGACCATGTCCAGCACCGCTGAAGCGGCCTCCACGCCCTTGTTCTCGTCGTTCGGACCGGCCCGCTCCAGGGCCTGCTCCAGATTGTAGGTGGCGAGCACGCCAAAACCCACCGGCAGACCGAATTCCAGCGCCACGTCGCCGATGCCACGGGCGCATTCGCCCGCCACATACTCGAAGTGCGCGGTGTCACCCTTGATCACCGCCCCCAGGGCGATGATGCCGGCGAACCGCCCGGTCGTGGCCAGGCGGGCGGCGACCACCGGAATCTCGAAAGCCCCCGGCGCGACGTACTGCTCGATGTTGTCCGCGCTGACCCCACGCGCCAGCAGGGTGCGCTCGGCGCCTTCCACCAGCGAATCCACCACGGTGGGATTCCACTGCGTGCTGATGATGGCGAAGCAGTCCTCGGAAAAGGCGTCAGCCGCGGCTTGAATGCGCTTCATTGGTTGTCCATCTGTACGTATTCCTCGACTTCCAGATCGAAGCCGGAGATCGCGTGCATGCGCTTGGGCGCCGACAGCACGCGCATCTTCTGCACCCCGAGATCGGTCAGGATCTGGGCGCCGATGCCGTAGGTGCGCAGATCCTGCACATCCTCTTCGGCGCCGGCCTGCTCGGTTTTGCCCAGGCCCATGACCTGCTTGACCAGGGCCTGCGGGGTTTCCCACTTGCGCAACACGACGACCACGCCCTCGCCCGCCTCGGCAACCATCTTCAGCGCGTTGTCCAGGGGCCAGCCAAAGCTTTCGTGCTGCACGCCGAGCACATCCGACAGGGTATTGCGCAGATGCACCCGGACCATGGTCGGCCGCTGCGGCGAGATCTCGCCCTTGACCAGCGCCATGTGCACCGTGTTGTCCACCGAATCCTCGTAGACCACCAGGCGGAACTCGCCGTGCGCGGTGTTGACCATCGATTCGCAGACCCGCTCGATGGAGTGGTCGCGCTGCAGGCGGTAGCGGATCAGGTCGGCGATGGTGCCGAGCTTCAGATTGTGTTCGGCGGCGAAGGTCTCCAGATCCGGGCGTCGCGCCATGCTGCCATCTTCGTTCAGCACCTCGACGATCACCGCCGCGGGCTCGCGGCAACCGGCCAGCCGGGCCAGATCGCAGCCGGCCTCGGTATGTCCGGCACGGGCCAGCACGCCGCCGGGTTCGGCCATCAGCGGAAAGATGTGGCCGGGCTGGACCACGTCGTCCGGGCGCGCATCACGGGCCACCGCGACATTCACGGTATGCGCCCGGTCGTGGGCGGAGATGCCGGTGGTGACCCCTTCGGCCGCCTCGATGGAGACGGTGAAATTGGTCCCGTGGGCGGCCGCGTTGTCGTTGACCATGAGCGGCAGGCGCAGCTGGCGGCAACGCTCGCGGGTCAGGGTCAGGCAGATCAGGCCACGGGCATAGCGGGCCATGAAATTGATGTGCTCGGGGCGGACGAATTCGGCCGCCATGACGATGTCGCCCTCGTTCTCGCGGTCTTCGTCGTCCATGATGATGACCATGCGCCCCTGGCGCAGGTCATCGATGATGTCTTCAATCTTGTTCATTGCTGTCCATTGTCGCTGCGGGCTTCGAGCAGGCGCTCCAGATAACGGGCAACCACGTCCACTTCGAGATTGACCCGACTGCCCGGCTGCCAGCCGGAGATGGTGGTCATCTCCTGGGTGTGCGGCACGATGTTGACGCTGAAGCGGCAGCCGCTCACGTCGTTGACCGTGAGGCTGACCCCGTCCAGGGTGACCGAGCCCTTGCGTGCGATGTAGCGTGCCAGCGGCGCCGGCACGTCCAGTTCGAATTGTCGGCTACGCGCCTCGTCCCGGCAAGCCACAACCTCGGCCAGGCCGTCCACATGGCCGCTGACGATATGTCCGCCCAGTCGCTCGCCGGCCGCCAGCGCGCGCTCCAGATTGACCGGGCTGCCCGCGGCCAGCTCGCCCAGGCTGGTCAGGCGCAGGGTTTCGGCCGAGAGATCCGCCCAGAAAGCGCCGTCTTCCCATTCCTGGGCCGTCAGGCAGCAGCCATTGACCGCGATGCTCTCGCCCAGTTGCGGATCCGGCACGGCCAGACTGCCGGTTTCGATCAGGAAGCGGGCGTCGCCGCCGCGCGCCTGCCGCTCCCGCACCCGGCCCAGCCCGGCGATGATTCCGGTAAACATCTCTCAAGCCCCTGAAATCGGACGCGCGATGATACGCCAGTCATCGCCGATGCGCCTGCTCTCGATCACGCTGAAATCCAGGCGCTGCGCCAGGGAATCCAGCGCACCCAGTGCCGCCGCGGGCAGGCCGTCGCCGATCAGCGCCGGCGCCTGATACAGGATCAGCTCGTCGACCAGGCCGCTGCGCAGGAAGGCCCCGCTCAACGCCGGCCCCGCCTCGACCAGGATCTCGTTGCAGCCGCGCCGGCCCAGCGCATCCACCACCTGAGCCAGGTCCAGACCTTGCGCCGTGGCGGCCACCGCTTCGCCCTGTTCGACCCCGCCAGCCTCCGGCCGGTGCAGGATCAGATAATGCGCGTCCTCGCGCAGCCGGGCATCCGGCGGGGTTCGCGCCTGGCTGTCGAGCACCACCCGCAGCGGTCGGGCAGGTGTTTCTCCCTCCAGGCGCGGGGTCATCCGGGGATCATCCGCCAGCACCGTGCCGATGCCGGTGACCAGCGCGCAGGAGCGGGCCCGCCAGCGGTGGCCGTCCCGGCGCGCCGCCGGCCCGGTGATCCACTGACTCTGCCCGCTGGCCTGCACGCTGCGGCCATCCAGGCTCTGCGCCAGCTTCAGTCGCAGCCAGGGGCG
>JBFJTN010000252.1:0-5052 GCA_041625325.1 Oceanococcus sp.
CTGGCCGGCGGTTACGGCATTCTCAGCCTGGACGAGCGCGGCCACGGCGACTCCGGCGGCCTGATCCGGGTGCTGGACCCGGACTTCGAGGGCCAGGACTGGCTGCAGGTTCTGGACTGGGTGGAGGAGAACCTCGGCTGGGTCATGGTGCGTCGGGATGAAACCGGCGAGATGGACCCGGTCATGGGCGCCTTCGGCGGCAGCTATGGTGGTGGCTTCCAGCACCTGATCTACCGCATCGACCCCAAGGACCGGCTGGACGCCATTGCGCCGATGATCACCTGGCACGATCTGAACTACAGCCTGTATCCGAACCGGGTGTTCAAGTCCTACTGGGCGGCGCTGCTGTCGGCCGGTGGCAATGCCCTCGCCAACGGTCAGCACCCCGATGTGAACGCGGGTCTGGCGCTGGGCCTGGGCGCCAACCAGCTCACCGCCGAGCAGCAGGACCTGCTGTATCGCAACTCGCTGGCCTACAACTGCGACGGCCACGGCCGGCCGCTGCGGCGCATCGATGCCCTGTATGCGCAGAGCGCCGGTGACACGCTGTTCAATCTGAACGAGGCGCGCGACAACTACGAATGCGTGAAGGCCCTGGGTGGCGACGTGCGCATCATGGCCGAGCCTTCCGGGCATTCCGGCGGCGCCCACACCAATTGCGGCTCGATCAACATGTTCGACGCCTGGCTGGCCTTCTTCGACGAGAAGCTCTACGGCCGCCGCGGCGCCGCCAGCTTCGTGCCGCAGGTCTGCCTGCACATCGGCATGGACGGTGAGGAAGGGGTGATCCTGGATGCGATTCCGGTCGGCGGTGACGAGCACGTGGTCGCCACGGTGTCGACCAGCAACCTGCTGCTGGCGGAAGCCCAGGACGCCCTGCTGGGGCCGGTCGCCCTGGATCTGGGCTGGACCGCTGGCCCGGGTGGCGATCTGCTGGTCGGCATCCCGCGCATCGAGATTGCGATCACCGATCCCGCGCTGGGCGTGGACGGCCTGCTCGATCCCATCCTGTTCGTGGCGATCGGCCGCAGCCAGGATGGCGGCGCGAGCTGGCAGCCGGTGATGAATCAGGTCACGCCCTATCGCGGCTACGGGAGCTTTACCGACGAACTGGTCGGGGTCACCGAGCGCTTCAACGAGGGTGACAAGCTGGCCCTGCTGATCTACCCCTCGCACAGCGGCCAGTACCCGGGCTCCGGCACCCAGCCGGCGGCGGTGGTCAATGTCGAGGCGACGGTCAAGGTGCCGATGATCGGCAACGCTCACCGCCGCCCCTGAGGCCGCAAGCCCGCGCTGCGGCCGCCGCGGTAACGGCCCGCGGCGGCCCGGCCCTCAACGATCATGCGGCCCGCCTTCTGGCGGGCCGTTTTCTTTTGTGCCGGCCTACATGCCCGGCAGCACGCAGCGCACCCGGGCGCTGATGCAGGGCGCGTCGATGTCCGGCCCCAGCCGGTCGACCTGATCCAGCGGGATCACCGGCAGCATCAGCGACGAGGGGTGGGCGCTGTCGTGGAACAGCGAGGCCAGGGTGGCGGCGGATTTGGGAATGTAGATCCAGTCGTTGTCGTCCAGCGCCGGTGAATGGATCTTCACCACCAGGCGGTGGCCGGGCCGGAACACGTGGCCGACGGGGAAGATCTCCACCAGGTACTCGTGCAGCTCGCTGGCCAGGATCAGGTCCGGCACCGGCCCGGCATGCGGGCGCCAGGGCCGGTAGATGCGGCCTTCGTTGGTGTACTGCGAGCGCTGCACATCGATGGCGCGGTGGGCGGCCCGGAGCACGCCGCGCTGCAGGTAGCTGAGATGGCCGTCCGGGTCTTCGTCCAGCAGCTGGATCATGATCTCCAGATCGACCGGCACGGCGGCCGGTGCGGGCAGCTCCGCCGGCGAGGCCTGCAGGAACAGGCTGGCGGTGGCCGGGCCGGCGATGACCATGGGCTGCTCGAAGGGCGCGCTGCGGAACATCAGCTCATCCGGCCCGCTCACGCTGGTGATCTCGCCGAAGCTGTCCACCCCGGCCTGGTAGCTGTAGAACTGGCGCCGGCTGCCGTGGAAGTAGGTGGTGTGGCCGTCCTCGCCGGGTGGCTGCGTGTCCAGGCTGCCGTCGGCCTGCAGGTAGAAGTCGGTCCAGTCGGTCTCGGGCAGCGGGAAGTCCGCGGACAGGATCTCGCCATTGGAGCGCTCCGGCCCCTCGGCGTGCAGGCGGCTCACCTCCAGCAGCACGCGCACCGATTCGCGCTGCGCCAGCGGGTCGACGAAGGGATTGGGCTCGTCCAGCAGCCAGTAATCCAGCCAGGCCTTGCGCTCGGCAATGGTCTCCACCAGCTGGGCATGGGAGTCGTGATTGCCGTTGAGCAGGATCAGGCGCCTGGGGATGTCCTCGCGCAGGGCGTCGTAGATGCTGGTGGCGCCGCGCGGCCCGGTCTGCTCGTCCTGGTAGGCCAGCAGCACCTGGGTCGGCACCTCGATATTGTGCACCTGGTCGATCACCGAGCGGCTGCGATACCACTCGCCATCCCAGTCCTGCATGCCGTTGAGAACGGGGTCCTGCAGCACGGTGCGCGAGCGCGCGGCCTGGTTGCGCAGGCACTGGCGGTCGCCGTTGTCGGCCAGCACGCCGGCTAGCGAACCGCCCAGCACGTCGTAGGCCAGGCGCACGCCGCCGGTCCACAGCAGGGGGAAGCCGTAGTTGGTGAGCCCGCCCGGGTAGACGATGTCGCGGTACAGGTCGCCGAGCAGGCCGGAGATGGACAGCACCTTGAGCGAGGGCGGCTGGGTGGTCGCGATCATGGTCGCGGTGATGCCGGAATAGGAATGTCCGAACAGGCCGACCTCGCCGTTGGACCAGGGCTGGGCCGCGGCCCATTCGATCAGGTGGTGGCCATCCCAGGCCGAGACATTCGAGAACAGATCGAATTCGCCGCCGGAGCAGCCGCTGCCGCGCACATTGGCCACGATGGACACGTAGTCCTGCTCGTAGTACTTGCCGTGTGCCGCCCGGGTGCCGCCCTGCAGCGGCATCGGCCCGGCGAAGGGCTCGCCGAAAATGTCGGCCAGATCGCCGGCCGGGGTCTGGCCATCGGAGGAGCCCGACTCGTAGCCGGACATCTCGACCACCACCGGATAGCGCCGGCCGGGCACGTAGTTCTCCGGTGGCCGGATGTTGATCGCGATCAGCACCCCGTCGGGCATCTGCAGGTAGTGGTTGGGGCCCTGCACGTGGCTGGGGCTGGAGTAGCCGACGAAGGGATAGATGAAGGCGCAGAAGCCCTCGGCCCGCGCCGGATCCAGGGCCGAGCCCTGCGCGATGCAGTCCTCGTAGCTCACCGGCGGCGGCTGGTCCAGCGGGCCGAACACCGCATCGCAGAAGGCCCCGCCCAGATCCGGGTCGAAGGCGGTGGCCAGGGCCAGACAGTCGGCCATCAGGAAGCTGGCCGGGCTGTACTCCCCCTTGTCCCAGGGCGCGGTGGGGGCGTCGTCGCGGAAGGGGAAGGTCTCGGCACCCGCCGTCGTGTCGCCGCGGCCGCCCTGGCAGGCGGTCAGCAGCAGGGCGAGGCCCAGGGCGCTGGCGCGCATGGCGTGGCTGATGTTCATCGGAATCTCCCGGTGCGGCAGCTGCGGCGCCCGGGGCGCCTGCCACCGCTGTCTTGTGTTGATGATGTGGGTGCCGCCTGCGTTCCCCCGGGCGGGACCCTGCCACATCATCGGCCAGCGCCGGCCGGCCCGCCTGATCCGCCCGGACGAGCCCTCAGGGCGCGGCGGCAGGCTCCGGCAGCGGCCGTTCGCGCAGGAAGGCGAACATGCTCCCGCTCCACTGATAGGGCCACAGCAGGTGGCGGGCACCGCCCGGCGTGGCCAGTTCCATCGGATCGCCGGAGTAGCTGCAGCTGCGGTCGCAGGCCGCGACCTGCTGCTGCAGTTCGTTGATGATCACGCTGCGGTACTCGACCTGCGGCATGTGCTGGGTCATCTCCGCGGCGAAGCCTTCGGCGCCGGTCAGGCAGATACCGGCGATGTCGCAGTGGTTGTGCACCGTCATGATCGGCAGGAGGTTGTTGCCGAAGGGTGGCTGGGCGCAGGGATCGAGCAGGTCGGAGTAGGGGTGCGGGCTGGAATAGGCCGCCACCGCCGCGATGCCCGGCGTGTTCAGGCCGTACAGGATGGCGGTCGATGCGCCATTGGACCAGCCGGACAGGTAGATCCGCCGGGGATCGACCGCATGATCCTCACGGACCCGGGTGATGAAGTGGTCGATGGTGGCCACGTCCACGTTCAGGGCCGGATCGGCACGATCGAAGTTGCGGTACCAGTGATCGAAGCCCCAGGCGGTGTCGTCGGGGAAGGGGTAATGGTGGGCCTTGTCGCGGCCATCGATCATCAGCAGCAGGAAGCCCGGCTGCTGCGGGTCCTCGCCCAGCACCGCCGTGCCGTTGGCGAATTCGTAGAGGTTGTAGGGCGTCTGGATGTCGCCCGGGAACAGCGAGCCGCCGAGGAAGACCAGCAGGGGCGCCGGGTCCGGCATGGATTCCGGCACATGCAGGCAGGCCCGCCGCGGCGTGCCGTCGGAATCGGTCCAGTCCAGCAGCCGGGCGCCGCGCAGCGGGCAGAACTGCTCCACCGGCCAGGCATCGGCCAGCTCGCCCTGCAGCGAGGGTTCGGTGGACATGGGCGGATTGCCGTGGATTCCGGCGCAGCCCTCGCCGGTGGCCGGCTGCGGCGGCACCGCGTGGTCGGAGCGGGCCTGGGCGGTGATGGAATCGACACCGCCCTGGCAGGCCGCCAGGATCAGGACAAAAGGCAGGATGCGCCACATGGCTGGTCTCCCCTGTGCATCTACGCCCGTCTGCGCGGGCTGGACGGTCCAGCATAGCGCCGCCGCGCGCGCAACGCACGGCCCCCCCGCAGGCCCGCTTCGGGCCGCGTTATCATGGCCGCGAACGCCAAGGAGCCCGCCGATGATTGTCGAGCAGATCTGGACCGGCAACGCCTACCGCAATTTCAACTACCTGATCGCCTGCCCCGAAACCGGCGAGGCGCTGGCCATCGATCCGC
>JBFJTN010000253.1:0-5038 GCA_041625325.1 Oceanococcus sp.
CAGCGCGCACTGTCGCTGGACATGGGAGTCGCCTATGACCGTTGGTTTGACGACATCGCCATGGATCAGCTGGCCAGTGACCCACGCGAGATGGACAGGTTGCTCGACAATGTGGTCGCCGCCATCAGCGTGCGGGGCGTGACCCAGTCCGAAGTTGCTGCCGATTCGTCCCACTAGAGGAGGCGACTGCGTCTGCCCCGGCGCGGCGCGTGATTCTGGAAGCGTCGAGCCGGGTTCGCCGCGCGGATAGCTCGATGCAAAAAAATGGCCCGGCCAGTGGGAGCTGGCCGGGCCGGGGGGACGGCGTCGACTCGAGGGGTCAGTTGAAGGGCCAGACGCCGTTTGTGATCCGCGTGACGAGGAAGCCGTGGCGCTGGTCGGTGAACCAGACCTCGGATCGCTCGGGTATGAAGCGCACCTGGCCGGTGGTATAGCCGGCCTTGGCGCCGGGGCCGACCTGAGAGCCGGGTCCGACCGCCTCATCGGCTCGCCCACCCGGATTGTAGTAGGCGATTTCACGCGGATTGTAGGGATCCCGGATGTCGAAGATGCGCACCCCGGACCAGAAATAGCTGCAGCCCAGCACGCTGGGTTCCACCCGACGATCGACGTCGCAGTAGTGGCCCTGGTACTGGAAGCTTTCGTTCACGTCGATATCCGCCTCGCGCAGCTCGGCGGCTTCCGGCATGTCGATCTCCAGCTTCATCTTGGAGATCACCACCGGATTGGTTTCGTCGCTGATGTCGATGATCCGGGCCATGCCGAAGCCGCCCTCGTCGACAAAGATGGAATAGGACTTGCCGCCGATGCTGACCGGAATCGGGTGCTGGCCAGCGGAGCCGTCGGTCCAGTAGACCGAGCCCAGCAGCACCGGCGCGAAGGGCTCACGCACGGGGTAGGGGCGATTGTTCTGTACCCCGGTCACGTCCCAGATCTCCAGGCCGTTGCCCGGCGCCAGATAGTTCGCCAGGTACAGCCGGTTGCCATCGGCGCTCACGTCCAGGCCATGGGTGAGCAGCGGCAGGTGCTCGATGGGCTTGGGCGTGCTCGGGTTGATCGTGTCGATCACGGTGATGTCGGCCGCGAACAGGGCCGCGCCGTAATAGGTGTTGCCGTCCGGGGCCCAGTTGCCCTCGTGGCCGATGCCGTTGACCGGCAGGCTGGCGCGCAGCTGCGGTCGCGAGCAGTCGCCGGTGAGATCGTAGATGTCGAAGTACAGCGGGCCGATGGCGCCGGGGCCGACCCCGGCCAGCAGGCCGCGCTTTTCGTTGACCTTGAGCGACTCCCAGGGGTCGAGCATGGCATTGGTGGTCAGGGCCATGGTCCGCACCGGGTGGGTCGGATCCGATGCGTCGATGACCTGCACCCCTTCGCCATCCCCCTGGCTGGTGCCGTAGTAGGCGCAGTCCTCGTACCAGTCGTGCTGCCAGTTGGCCCCGTGGCCGTCATAGGCGCCGACCAGTTCCATGTTGCAGGTATAAGGCTCCAGGGAGCGGCCGCTCATGCGGTCCTCGATGGACACGCGGCCCTGGATATCGGTTTCCGGCTGCGAGCCGGGGCCGCAACTGGCTTTCGGGACCGGTCCATCCAGGGTGTCGGAGCGCCCGCCCAGGGCGGCATCCAGCCCGGAGGGGCTGCGGCCCCCGCTGCCACAGGCGGTGAGCATCAGGGCCAGCAGGCCCAGGCAGTACGCCGCGACACGCAGGCGCGTGATTCCCCCGGATTCTCCCATCACCAGGCCCCTCCCGTAAGCACTGGACGATGTCACCCTTGTACGCCCGGGCGGAGGGTGGGGCAATCCGCCATTAGTCGTAGGGCGAGGCTACATGCGCCAGCAATCCAGGGCATCCAGGGCCATGTGCAGGAGCAGGCCCAGGCCCACCGGCAGGCTGCCGGGGTGCAGCAGCAGGGCGCCGTAGATCAGCATCGCCGGCCAGGTGTGCAGGGGATGAAAGCCGATGCTGCAGCGGTTCGGCGCATAGATGGGATCGGCCAGCAGGTGATCCAGATCGACCAGCATGGTGGCCAGCATGATCAGCCAGACCCGGCGCCAGCGTGCACGGAAGAACAGCCAGGCGACGGCGCCCGGCACCAGCAGGTGCAGCAGCATGTGCAGGCCGGCGAGCATGGGCTCAGCCGGTGAGGTTCTCAGCCATGGATCAGTCGGGCCAGACGCCGTTGCTGACGCGCACCACGTAGAAGCCGCTGTAGCCGTCGGTGTACCAGATCTCCTTGCGCTCGGGCACGAAGGCGGGGGCGGACATGGCCCAGCTGCTGGCCTCGAACACCGGCGTGTTCCGTTCCTGCAAGGGCGCGTTGAAGTAGGCCACCTCGCGCGGATTGTGCGGATCGGAGATATCGAACACGCGCAGGCCGGACAGGATCATGCTGCAGGCCGCGATGGTCGGATTCACCCGGCTGGGCACATTGCAGTAGTGGGCCGCATAGCCCTGGATGGGCAGGGCCGTGCCCGGATCTCCGGATTGCTCTTCGAAGTGCTGCGGATCATGCACTTCCAGGCGCAAGTTCGAGATCACCCGCGGCGCGGTTTCGTCGCCGATATCGATGATGCGGGCGGCGCCCACCTCGGAACCGGCGCCGAATTCGTCGACTTCCAGCAGATAGGGGTGACCGTTCTGGGTGAAGGGCAGGGCATTCTGCGGAATGCTGATCGGCTCCCAGCCCAGACGGGCGATCTCGGTGACCGTCGGGTTGGGCACGCGGGCCTGGATTTCCGACACGTCGAGGATGATCAGCTCGGCGGTGGAGAAACCGTTGGCGCCGACCGCCGCCACATAGGCGCGATTGCCGTCATCCGAGATCGACAGGCCATGGGAGGAATAATTGCCGCCCCAGATCGGCACCGGCAGCAGCGGGTTGGAGATATCCAGCGCGATCAGGCTCTGGCCGCCGGCCGATCCGACATAGAAGGTGTTGCCGTCGGGCGCCATGCCGCTTTCATGACCGAGGATGCCGGTCGGGGAACTGGACAGCAAAACCGGGTTGAGGCAGTCCTCGGACACGTCGTAGAGGTCCACCACGCCCGGATAGAAGGCGGCGTTGCCGGTGACGGCGGCCAGCAGGCCACGCTCCTGGTTCAGGCGCAGGGACTCGTGGGGCGAGAGCATGGCCGGGGTCACCAGTTGGGTGGAGAAGGCCGGTGCGGTCGGATCGCTCATGTCCAGCACGTTGACGCCGAACTCGAAATCGGCGGCATTGGTCGGCCACATCAGGGTGGTGTCATAGAAGGCGCACTCCTGGCCCTGGGCGTCGACATAGCGATGCACCCAGAAGCCGCCCACGCTGCCAGCAGGACTGGGGACGGTGTAGGAGCCGACCATCTCCGCATTGCAGGTATAGCCTTCCGCGGCCCGCCCGCTGACCTGCTCTTCACGGGTGACCCGGCCCTGGCGCCCGGTTTCCGGGTTCGAGCCCGGGCCGCAGACGGCCTTGGGGGTGACCAGGGACGGGCCGCCGGCATTGGCCAGTGGGGCGCGGGAGGCACCCTGGAAACAGGCGTTCAGGCCGAGGGCAGGAAGCAGCAGGAGCAGAGCCCGGGTGGTGTTGGTCATCGCGGCAGGTCGGTGTGTGCTTGTGGTCCGCCCATCATAGCGCCCGGCGGCTCAAGCTGCTGTCAACGCAAGCCGGCATCCAGTTGCGGGATCTGCGCCGGCGCGCGTTCGCGGGCGTTCGGGTTGCGCTCTGCCTGCCACAGCGGGGGCAGGCGTCGCAGCGTGTCGGGCTCGTTCTGCGCTGCCGTGGTGTCGGTCTCGCCGCCGGCGGCTTGCCCGAAGGGCAGCACGATGCGATTGACCACGGTCTCGTCAAAGCTTTCGCCCTGACCGACCACCGTCATGGTGACATCGAAGGCATCGGCCAGCGACGGGCCGGGGATCCAGAGCAGCAGGGCGAGCAGGCCCGCCCGGGCGGAAACGGTCAGCATCATCACAGGGCCTCCAGGGGAAGGGTGGCGGCAATTTCCTGCAAGCCCAGCGGATTCGGGTGCAAACCGTCGCCGGAGTCGTACTGGGTTGCCATCAGGTTCGGCAGCAGGGGATTGGCCAATGCCGTATCGAAGTCGGCCAGGGCATCGAACTCCAGCCCTACCGCATCGCGCAGCATCTGGTTGAGCAGCACCCGCTGCTGCTCCATCGCATCCGTCCACAGCGCGCTGCTGCCGCGTGGAGTGACGGTGCCGATGATCGTGCGCACGCCCGCTGCGCGGGCGCGTCGGGCCATGTCGACCAGGCCGTCGAAGACCTCCTGGGCGCCGACCTCGCCGGCCAGATCATTGGTGCCTTCGAACAGCACCACGGTGCGCAGGCCCGGGCGCTGCAGCACATCGCGCTCGAAGCGGCTCACCGCAGCCTCGCTGAAGCCCAGGAATTCGGTATCCCGGGTCACCTGATTGGCGCCGATGCCTTCGTTCAGCACGCTGAAGACCAGTCCGGCCTCGTGCAGGCGGTCGGCCAGATAGTCCGGCCAGCGATTGTTGATCTCCGGCGGATTGCCGCCATCGGTGATCGAATCGCCCAGGGCCACGATGGTGCCGCTGGCGTCCGGCCGATCCACATCCAGGCCCATGAAGCCGAAGAAGGAGGTGACCACATTGCCGTAGCCGCTGCCTGCCGCGTCCAGGGTCAGATCGCCACTGCCGCTGTAGCCCACGGCCACCGCATTGCCGTGCTGGTCCATGTCGCTGGACTCGGCCACATGGAAGCTCACCGCCAGTTCCTCGCCAAAGCTCCAGGAAAAGTCCAGGGCGTCACTGAGCAGTTCAGTCCCGGGCGGCACTTCCGCGCCGGGCAATCCGCCAAACAGCACCGCTTGCAAGCTGCTGCCATCGACCGCCGGCCCGGTGCTGCGTATTGCGACGCTCACCGCGGTGATGCGGGTGGGCTGGCTGCCATAGGCGTTGCTGAAGCGCAGGCGCAGGCGGTCACCGCCCAGGGTGGGGCGCACGATCATGCGGAAGCTGACATCGGACTGGCTGACCGGTTGATGCGGCGCCGCCGCCCAGGCCCCCTGCCAGGCGCCA
>JBFJTN010000254.1:0-5025 GCA_041625325.1 Oceanococcus sp.
CCGGAAGGGTACGGGAACATGCTCAGGCAGTAGAACTTCTCCCGGCTGGCGTCCTCGGTGACGGCAAAGCTGCCGGCCTCTTCCCAGCGCTGCTGGATGCGCGGCTCGATCGCCGACGGTTCGTAGCTGTCCTGCATCGCGTTGATTCAGACCCGAAAAAAGCCCGCTATCTTAGCAGCCTGCGACGCCGCCAGAGCGCACCGAGCAGGACCAGGGCGATGAACAGCGCATGCGGCCCGTGACCCCAGCGCTGGAACGGGGTCACCCCCACCCGCGGCTGCACCGTGCCGCGCAGGATGCCGCGCTCGCCCCAGTCCAGGTGCTGCTCGATGGCGCCGTCGGGTCCGATGAAGGCCGAGATGCCGGTATTGGCCACCCGCAGCAGGCCGCGCCCGGCCTCGGCCGCGCGCATCCGGGCGATCTGCAGATGCTGCACCGGTGCGGCGCTGCCGGCAAACCAGGCGTCGTTGGTCACGTTGACCAGAAACTCGCTGTGCCGGGCGGTTTCATTGACCTCCAGCGGAAACACGTCCTCGAAACAGATCGACATCGACACGGCGTGACCATCCACCAGCAACAGCTCATCGCCGGGCAGGCCGGTGGCGATGTCCGGCAGGGGCAGATTGAGCAGGCTGAAGGCGGGACGCATCCAGTCCGGAGTCGGCACGTACTCGCCAAAGGGCACGAGATGCTGCTTCACATAGCGCCCCTGCCCCGTGCCCAGGGCATAGACCGTGTTGTAGGGCCGGCCATCGACGTAGGTGAGAATGGTGAAGAACAGGCTGCCGCCAGCCGCCAGGGCCGCCTCGTCCTGCTCCTGGAACAGTTCCTGCGCGAAGCTCAGCGGCGCCGGAATTGCCACCTCGGGCCAGATCACCAGATCCGCCGGCCAGGCCTGGGCGCTGAGATCGCGGTACAGCGCCATGATGGGCAGGCGATTGGCCGGCCGCCACTTCTGATCCTGCGGCACATTGCCCTGCACCAGCGAGACCTGCAGCGGCTCGCCCTGTTCCGTGGTCCAGTGCTGGACCGGCGGCAACAGCAGCAACCCGGCCAGCGCGGCGGCGGCCGCGATGCCCGCGGCCCGCCGCTGACCCGGCCGGGCCAGGCAGACCAGCACCCCGGCGCCCAGCGCGAACAGCGCGGACAGCCCCTCGACCCCGACCAAGGGCGCGAGCTTTCGCAGCAGGGCCAGGTCCACGCCCGCATAGCCCAGGCTGAACCAGGGAAAGCCGTCCAGGAACAGGGTCGCGGCAAAGCCGCTCAGCAGCCACAGGGCCGGCCACAGCAGCAGCGGAGCGCCCCAGCCGGGCAGCGCGATCCCGCGCAGCAGACCCGCCGCCAGCGCCGGGTACAGGGCCAGGTAGGCCGCCAGCAGCAGCAGCATCAGCAGGGACAGCCACAACGGCGCCCCGCCGAATCCATGGGTGCTGACCACCACCCACCAGGCCGCGCTGAGGTAATGGGCCAGTCCGAACAGCCAGCCCAGGCCCAGGGCCCGACCTGGCGACAGGTCACGGATCAGCCAGAGCAGCAGGGCCGGCCCCAGCATGGCGGCGGGCCAGAAGTGGAACGGCGCGAAGGCGCCGGTGGTCAGGATGCCGGCGAGCAGGGCCGGCACCGCGCGCCCTGGGCTCATCAGCTGGCCTGTTCGCCCTCCGGCGGGTTCGGCCCGGGCACGGAGACGCGCAGGGCATGCAGGCGACGGTTGTCGGCCCGCTCGACCTTGAACTCGAACTCGTCGATGGCGATGGTCTCGCCGCGCTTGGGCAGATGACCGAAATGGTGCGTCACCAGTCCGCCCACGGTGTCGAATTCCTCGTCCGGGAAGCGGGTGCCGAAGAAGGCATTGAAATCCTCGATCGAGGCCAGACCCTTGACCAGGTAGTGCTTGTTGTCCTGACGCAGGATGGAGGCGCCCTCGGACTCGTCGTACTCGTCGTCGATGTCGCCGACGATGGTCTCCAGCACGTCCTCGATGGTGACCAGGCCGGAGATGCCGCCGTACTCGTCCACCACCAGGGCCATGTGATTGCGGCTGCTGCGGAATTCCTTCAGCAGCACGTTCAGGCGCTTGGTTTCGGGCACGAACACCGGCGCGCGCAGGTCCCGCTTGATGTCGAATTCGCTGGCGTCCATGTCCTGGCTGGCGAACTTGAGCAGGTCCTTGGCCAGCAGGATGCCCAGCACCTCGTCCCGATTCTCGCCGATCACGGGGAAACGCGAGTGGCCGGATTCCACCACCACCCGCAGGACATCCTGGATCGGCATGTCGTGCTCGACCACGACCATCTGGGAGCGCGGCACCATCACGTGCTCCACCGGCGTGTCGGCGGCGCCCAGCACCCCGTGAATCATCAGCAGGGCGTCGGCGTCCATCAGTTCGAACTGGCGCGCCTCGCGCAGGACTTCGGCCAGTTCATCGCGGCTGCGGGGCGCGCCGGCCAGGCTGCGGCCCAAGCGCCGCACCCAGGATCCGGTTTGCCCCTCGGTACTCGACGGGTTGTCGTCAGACATGATCGTTCGTTTGCTCGTAAGGATCGGGATATTGCAATTCTGCCAGCAGGGCGCGCTCGATGGCTTCCATGCGCTGCGCCTCCTCCGGCTGCTGATGATCGTGACCCTGCAGATGCAGGCAGCCATGGATCACCATGTGCGCCCAGTGCGCGGCCGGGCTTTTGCCCTGCTCCGCCGCCTCGGCGTTGACCACTGCGGCGCAGATCACCAGATCGCCCAGCGGCAGATCGGACTCCAGCGCCTGCATCAGTTCGGGCATGGGCTCGGCGCCGAAGCTCAGCACGTTGGTGGGCTTGTCCCGCCCCCGGTACTGGGCGTTCAGGTCCTGCGATTCGGACGCATCAACCAGACGCAGCACCACCTCGCCGTCGCGCGGGGCATCCCGCAGGGCCAGCTGGGCCCAGCGGCTCAGCTCGGCATCCTCCGGGGTCGGCTCCGCGGTCGCCCGCTGCACCACCACCCGGCTCATGACGGCTTGCCCGGGCTCTTGCCTGCCAGGGCGCTGGGATCGCCATCCTGGCCGGCATAGGCGTTGACGATGCGCTGGACCAGCGGATGGCGCACCACATCGGCGGCGCCGAACCAGGTGAAGCCGATGCCCTCCACACCCTCCAGCACGCGCACCGCATGGCGCAGGCCGGATTCGCTGGGCTTGGGCAGATCCACCTGGGTGATGTCCCCGGTGACCACGGCGGTGGAACCGAAGCCCAGCCGGGTCAGGAACATCTTCATCTGGGCGATGGTCGCGTTCTGCGCCTCGTCCATGATGATGAAGGATTCGTTCAGGGTGCGGCCACGCATGTAGGCCAGCGGCGCGACCTCGATCACGTTGCGCTCGACCAGCCGCCCGACCCGCTCGAAGCCCAGCATCTCGTACAGCGCGTCGTACAGCGGGCGCAGATAGGGATCGATCTTCTGGGCCAGGTCGCCGGGCAGAAAGCCCAGCCGCTCGCCGGCCTCGACCGCGGGACGCACCAGCATGATGCGGCGCACCTCGTCGCGCTCCAGCGCCTCGACGGCGGCGGCGACCGCCAGATAGGTCTTGCCGGTGCCGGCCGGACCGACCCCGAAGACCAGATCCTTGTGCTGGATGCTGTTCAGGTAGTGGCGCTGGCTGGGGTTGCGCGGCCGGATCACGCCGCGCCGGGTGCGGATGCCCGCCACGGGCGCGCCGGGCTCCGCATCATCCTGCGGCTGCTCGCGGGAGGCCAGGTGCACGTCCTCGGGCTCCACCGAGCCACCATTGCCGGTGCTGGCGTAGAGGCGCTGCAGGGTGATCGCAGCCAGCTCCACCGCGGCTTTGGCGCCCTCCAGCTCGAAGTCATGCCCGCGATTGCGGATCTCCACCGACAGGTCCTTCTCCAGCTGGCGCAGATGACCGTCAAACGGCCCGCACAGGCGGGACAGGCGATCCTGCGACTCCGGCAGCAGCCGCAGATGTTTGCTCACGCTCACGGGGCAGCCATTCCTCTCCGGAAATCGGAAATCCACAGATGACGCTGATGACGGCAACACAGGGGGACAGCCGTCCCCGGAATCTGTGATATCGGTGCAATCTGTGGAAAAAACATGGTTTCGGGCGACCCGCGGCACGGGCCGAACGGGCTGGGCTTGTGGTCTGGGTTCAGGCGGAGGCGATGGCCGACTCGACCAGTTCGCCGCGCAGCGAATTGGGCAGGGCTTCGGTGATCCGCACTTCGGCGAACTGGCCGATCAGTTCCGGCTCGCCGGTGAAATTCACCCAGCGGTTGTTGTCGGTGCGTCCGGCCACCTGGCCGGCGTCCTTGCGCGACAGGCGCTCGACCAGCACCCGCTGGATGCTGCCGACCATGGCCCGGGAGTATTCGTCGCCGCGCGCGCGGACCCGGTCCTGCAGGATGGCCAGGCGCTGCTTCTTCACCGCCAGCGGCACGCCATCGGCCAGCTTGGCCGCCGGGGTGCCGGGGCGGGCGCTGTAGATGAAACTGAAGGCGTGGTCGAAATCGGCGAAGCCGGCCAGTTCCATGGTGGCCTCGAAATCCGCGTCGGTCTCCGAGGGAAAGCCCACGATGATGTCGGTGGACAGGCTCAGGCCCGGCCGGGCGGCGCGCAGGCGCTGGATCTTGGACAGATACTCCTGGGCGCTGTGGCCGCGCTTCATCATCATCAGGATGCGGTCGGAACCCGACTGCACCGGCAGATGCAGGTAGCTGGCCAGCTTGGGCACCTCGGCATAGGCCGCGATCAGGCTGTCGGAAAACTCCGCCGGATGCGAGGTGGTGAAACGGATCCGCCCGATCGCCTCGATCTCGGCGATGTAGCGGATCAGCAGGGCCAGGTCGGCCACCGTGCCGTCGGCCATGGGGCCGGCATAGGCGTTCACGTTCTGGCCCAGCAGGGTGACTTCGCGCACGCCCTGGGCCGCCAGGGCGCGCACCTCGGCCATCACGTCCTCGAAGGGCCGGCTGACTTCCTCACCCCGGGTATAGGGCACGACGCAGAAGCTGCAGTACTTGGAGCAGCCCTCCA
>JBFJTN010000255.1:0-4979 GCA_041625325.1 Oceanococcus sp.
CAGGCCGCGCTGGCCCGGCTGGGGCCGGATGGCCGTGCCGCCCGCTTCGAGCTGTACTGGCACGGGGTCGAACTGGCCAATGGCTTTCATGAGCTCTGCGATGCGGTCGAGCAGCGTCGCCGTTTCGAACAGGATCTGCGCCGCCGCCAGCAGATCGGCTCGCCCGCCGTGCCACTGGACGAGGCGCTGCTGGATGCACTGGCCCATGGCCTGCCGGACTGTGCCGGGGTGGCGCTGGGCCTGGACCGGTTGCTCGCCCTGATCGAAGGGGCCGACAGTCTGGCCGAGGTCATGGCCTTTGCGGCGGACCGGGCATGAGGGCGCGTTTGACCCTGGACTCAGGTCCAGACTCACAATCAGGCTTTGCATTCATGGATAGCATGCCGTGTTGATTCTCGTCGCCAGCATCCTGGCCCTGGCCAGCGGGCCACTGATCTATGGCCAGGCCACGCCGCGCTCCTTTTTCGGCCGCGCGCTGGATGGCTTCGTCTTCGTCGCCATCGCCGGCCTGGTCCTGCTGGAAGTGCTGCCCGAGGTGGTGGAGCATGCCGGGCCCTGGGTGCTGCTGGCGGTGGCCGCCGGCCTGTGGGGGCCGACCTGGCTGGAGCGCATGTTCCGGCGCGCCGCGCACCGCACCCACATGCTCACCGTGCTGCTCAGCGCGGTGGGCCTGATGGTGCATTCGGTGTTCGATGGCGCCGCCCTGACCGAGGGCAGCTCGCCGGCCCTGGGTCTGGCCATCGTGATCCACAACGTGCCCGTCAGCCTGGCCGTCTGGTGGCTGCTGCGGCCGGTCTGGGGCGCCACCCTGCCGCTGCTGATGCTCGCGGCCATGATCGGCGCCACGCTGGCGGGTTATCTGCTCGGCGGTGAGCTGCATCTGCATGATGCCGCCGCCGAGTTCGCCGCCCTGCAGGCCTTCGTCGCCGGTTCCATCCTGCACGTGGTGTTCAACCGGCCACACCTGGACCCGGCCCTGCCGGATGCCCCGGCCGGGCCGGACCGCGCGGACGGCCTGGGCAGCGTGCTCGGCCTGGCCGTGTTCCTGCTCATGCTCGGCAGCCAGGTGCTGCTGGGCCATGCCCCCACCGCGGCCCTGCAGCGCCTGCTGGAGCTGTCCCTGGCCGCGGCGCCGGCGCTGGTGCTGGCCTACGCTGCCGGCGGCCTGATGACCCAGTTCATGCCGCCGTCCTCGGTGGCCTGGCTGGCGCGGGGCGGGCAGTTCTCGCAGGCCTTGCGCGGGGTGGTGGTGGGCCTGCCGCTGCCGGTCTGCAGCTGTGGCGTGGTGCCGCTGTATCACAGCCTGATCCGTCGGGGCGCACCACCGGCGGCGGCCATGGCCTTTCTGATTGCGACGCCGGAGCTGGGTCTGGATGCGATCCTGATCTCCCTGCCGCTGCTGGGGCTGGACATGACCCTGGCGCGGGTGCTGGCGGCCGCGGTCGTGGCCCTGCTGGTGGGCTGGCTGCTGGGACGCTGGATGCATGTGGGCGAAGCCCCGGCCTCCTGCTGTGCCAGCCACGAGCATCAGCCGGACAGCGGCGCCGGCATGCCTGAGCGGGTCCTGGCCGGGCTGCGGCACGGCTTCGGCGAACTGCTCGACGCCACCATGCCCTGGGTGCTGTTCGGCCTGCTGGTGGCGGCCGCCGCCCAGCCCCTGCTGGAGCACAGCCTGCTGCAGCAGATGTCGCCCGGCCTGCAGGTGGTGGCTTTCGCCCTGCTGGGCCTGCCGATCTACGTCTGCGCCACCGGTTCCACGCCCATCGTCGCGGTGATGCTGCTGGCTGGCATCTCACCGGGTGCGGCGCTGGCCTTCCTGCTCACCGGGCCGGCCACCAATCCGGCCACCTTCGGCGTGCTGTCCCGCCTGCACGGTGCCAAGGTCGCGCTGGCTTTCGGGGTGGGTACGGCCGGGCTCGCCATCATCAGCGGCTGGCTGCTCAATGCGGCCGCGCCGGAGCTGGACCTGCAGGCGGCCAGCCTGCATGCCTTCCCGCTGTGGCTGTCCGGCGCGGCGCTGGTCCTGCTCGCCCTGCTGGTGCTGGCCTCCATCGCCCGCCGCGGGGCGCGGCGCTTCCTGGCCGAGATCCAGCTGGGGCAGGCCGCGGGCGAGCACTGATGCGGCAGTGGCAGGATGACTGCGGGCGGACACTGCGGCTGGCCCGCAGGCCGCAACGCATCATCAGCCTGTGCCCCTCGCTGACCGAAACCCTGTGCGCCCTGGGGGCAGGGGAGCGCCTGGTCGGACGCACCCGCTACTGCGTGCATCCCCAGCCGGCCATCGCCCAGGTGCCCGCCTGCGGCGGCACCAAGAACCCGGATCTGTCCGCAATCCTGGCGCTGGAACCGGATCTGGTGATCGCCGAGAAGGAGGAGAACCGGCGGGAGGATGTCGAGGCCCTGGGCGCCCGGATTCCGGTCCACGTCAGCGCCATCGAAAGCGTCCCGGACGCCCTGGCCAGCTGCCTGCGGCTGGCTGAATTGCTGGGCGAGCCTGCTGCCGGGCGAAGGCTGGCGGACGGGATCGATACGGCCTGGCAGGCGCTGCCGCGGCTGAGCGCCCCCCTGCGCGTGCTCTATCTGATCTGGCGGCGACCCTGGATGGCGGCAGGTGCCGGCACCTACATCGACGCGGTGCTGTCGCACTGCGGGCTGGACAACGTCGCGACGCGCCTGCCCGGGCGCTATCCGGTGCTGGAACCGGAGGCCTTTGCCACGCTGGATGTGGACCTCTGCCTGCTCAGTTCCGAGCCCTATCCCTTTGCCCGGAAACACTTTGGCGAGGTGGGCGCGCTGCTGCCCGGCGCCCGCATCGAGCGGGTGGATGGCGAGATGTTCAGCTGGTACGGCGCCCGCATGCTGCCCGCGGCGGGCTATCTGGCCGACTGCCTGCGGCGCTGGGACGGCGCCGCGGCCTGAAACTGGCAAGGGCTGGGTCAGGCCCCGGTGGGGAACCCTGCGCCGGGATGGCGATCCTATACAATCGGGGGCGGGGCGGCGCGACAAGACCATACAAGACCCAACAGCGGAGAAAACATGATGTACAGAATTCTGAGCGCGAGCCTCGTGGGCCTGGCCCTGAGCGCCTGTGGCGGCAGTTCCGGCGACGGCGACAGCCGCTTTTCGCTGGCCGTGACCGACGCGCCGGTCGACGAAGCCGACGAGGTGATCGTCACCTTCACCGGGGTGGAGTTGCAGGGCGCTGGCGAGGACCTGAGCTTCACCCTGGATCAGCCCGTGTCACTGGACCTGCTCAGCCTGCAGGGCGATCGCAGTGCCTTCCTCATCGAGGGCGAGGCGATTCCGCCGGGGCAGTACACCCATATCCGGCTGCTGGTCGATGCGCTGGACCAGAGCTGCCAGAACCCCACCGGTGAGGAAGCCTCCTATGTCGTGATCGACGGGGTGAGCTATCCGATCACCGTGCCCTCCGGTGGCCTGCGCATCAATGCGCCGCTGACCATCGCGGCGGGCGGCCAGGCCGCCTACACCGTGGATTTCGACCTGCGCAAGTCGCTGGCCGAGCGCGGCGCCACCGGCTGTTACAACATCCGGCCCACTGCGCTGCGCGTGGTGGACAACGCCGAAGTGGGCCATCTGGCCGGCACGGTCGATCCGGAGCTGCTGTCCGGCGAGTCTTGCGCCCAGGCCATGGAACCGGGGCAGGGCTCGGCCGTTTACGTCTACAGCGGCGACGTCACCCCGGATGATCTGGACACCAGCGACGACAGCAACGAGGACCCGCTGGTCTCGGCCCTGCTGGAGCCGGTGCGCGACCCTGACACCCAGGAAGTGACCGGATTCAGCTACAACGTGGGCTTCCTGCTCACCGGCAGCTACACGGTGGCGCTGACCTGCAATGCGGCCGCGGACGTGAGCACCGAGGACAACAGCGACGTGGTGGCCTTCCAGCAGCCGGGCCTGGTGGCCATCTCGGCGGGCGAGACCAGCAACTACGACTTCGTGGCGGCGCAGCCGACCCCCGCGCCGTAGGAACGATCAGGCGGCGGCGTGTTGATGCGCCGCCGCCCGATGGCTTCAGGCTGCCGCGCGGCCGCGCTCGGCGCGCAGGCCGAACAGCGAGAACAGGCCGGCCAGCAGGACCAGGCCCAGCGGGCCCAGCACCGGTACGTTCTGAACCGCGGCGGTGGCGGCGGTGGAGATGATGTTGAGCTGCCAGAAGTCCAGGGTGCCTTGATCGCCGATCGCATCGTCAGTCACGGACAGAGTCCAATTGCCCATGGTGTTTTCGCCATCAAAGGCGCTCAGGGGATCGACCGGCCGTTCCGTCGTCCCGGCTGCCGGACAGGTCGTCCCGGCGGGGTTGGCGGCGGCGTCGTCCAGGGTGATGCTCGGGTCATCAGTTGAGCCGCAGATGTCCTGAAACAGAATCACGGTTGTGCCGGCAGGACTTTGCAGACTGACATCGAGATCACCGGTGAAGGTGTGAGTGATCTGCACGTCAACCGTAACGTCGGTGATCGTTTCCGATGCGCCGATATTGATGACGTCCGTCGTCGTGTTGAGATCCGTGATCGGGCTACCGGGCGATGAGCTCGCCGTCACATTGGCCAGGCTGCTGCCCGATAGGCACAGTCCGAAAAGCACGGAACAGGTTGAAACCCTGAGCGACATGGTCATACTCCGATCGTTGTTTTTGTTACCCCAGGCCCAAGCATGGCGATTAAGGACGCCCAATGCAAACCTGGGTCAGGGCCGCGACCGGCTGATGAAGGCCTGAGTCGGGGCATTGGAGCCGGCCACCACCAGGTCCGGGCGGCCATCCTGATCCAGGTCCGGGGTGGCCAGCGCACGGGCGTCCATGCGCAGGCCAAAGCCGCTGGCATCCGGCCGTAGCGGGGTGAAGGCGCCGCTGCCGTCGCCCAGCAGCACCTGGCCCAGGCCGGCCGACCAGTGGCCGGTTTCCGGCTGCGGGCCGTAGAAGTTTTGCGCGACGACCAGGTCCAGCCGGCCGTCGC
>JBFJTN010000256.1:0-4875 GCA_041625325.1 Oceanococcus sp.
CCAGCCACCGTAGAACAGGAAGCCCAGGCTGGCGCCGCTGAGCCCGTCCATCAGGCTGAACACGCGCTGCCAGAGACTGGGGCCGCGCACGCTCAGGCCTCCGGACGCTCGGCGACGGCGGTGATCACGCCGAAGTAAGGGGCTTGGGCTTCTCGCAGACTGAGTTCGCATTGCAGCGTGTTCAGACCGGCGTCAGTCAGCATCGCTTTCAGAGTCTCCGGATCGAAGCCAAGGTTCACGTGGTCGAAACCGGCCACCGTGGCCTTGTGCTCGTGGCGGGCCAGGGTCGATATGATAGCGCGCCCGCCGGGGCGCAACAGTCGCGCCAGTTCGCCCAGGGCCTGCGATGGCTGCGGGCTGTAGGTCAGGGCGTGCAGCAGGAACACGGTGTCGAAGGCCGAATCGGGCAGGGGCAGCGCGTGCATGTCGCCCTGCAGGTAGCGGGCCTGCGCGAAGGGCGCCAGGCGCCGGGTGCCGGCCGCCACCAGCTTGGGACTGATGTCCACGCAGGTGATCGCACGGCAGCGCGGCGCCAGCATCGCCGCCAGCACCCCGTCGCCGGCGGCCACGTCGAGCACGTCGCCCAGCGCGATCAGGGGCAGCAGGGCGTGGGTGGTGGCCTCCCAGGTGCGGCCGGGCGAATAGTGCAGTTCCATGTGGCCGGCCACCGATTCGGCCCAGGTCAGCTCCGGTTCCCGCCGGCGCAGGACCTGGCGCATGCGCTCCCGGTCGCTGTCGATCTGCTCGCCGGTGATGTCGCCGGCCAGTGTGGTCCACAGGCGCTGCACCGTGCTGTCGGTGTCGGGGCTGGCGCGGTAGAACACGGTGGTGCCCTGGCGCCGGTCCGTCACCATGCCGAAGTCACGCAGGCGGGCGAGATGGGTGGAGACACGGCTCTGGGCCAGGCCGGTGATCTCGGTCAGCTCGGCGACGGTCAGTTCCTCGCTGGCCAGCAGCAGGAGCAGCCGCTGGCGGCTGGCGTCGGCAAGCAGCCGGCAGAGGGCCGCGCTGTCGGTGATCTGCAGGCTCATGCTCGGGGCTTGTCTCGGTCCAGGCGCAGCAGCAGCGGGGGCAGGAACAGGAAGTCTGCCAGAAGGGCCAGTGCAATGGTGATGGCGGTCAGGATGCCCATGTAGGCGGTCAGCTGATAGGCCGACTGGCTGATCGCCAGAAAGCCGCCGAGCAGGATGGCCGAGGTCAGCAGCAGGGCGGTGCCGACGGTGTCGAAGGCGTAATGCACGGCGCGGGCCGGGTCGGCGCCCAGTTCCTTGCGGGCGCGCAGGTATTTGCTGAGGAAATGGATGGTGTCATCGACCACGATGCCCAGGGTCATCGAGCCCACCACGGCCAGGGAAATGCCCACCTTGCCCACGCTGTAGCCCCACACGCCGAAGGCCATCAGGCCGGGCACCAGATTGGGCACCACGCTGATCAGGCCGATCCGCGGCGAGCGCATGATCAGGGCCATCAGGCCGATGATCAGCACGATGGCCACGGCCAGGCCGACCAGCATGCTGTTGAAGTTGCGCTCGGAGATGCGCGCGAACATCAGGCCGACCCCGACCCCGCCGCTGGCGTCGTAGAAGCCTGCGGGCTGATTCTCCTGCAGCCACTCCAGGGCGCGCTGATTCAGGGCCGCCAGCTGGGCCGACTCGATGGTGTCCAGCAGCACCACGAACAGGGTGTGCTGCTTGTCCGGGTCGAACAGGGTGTTCAGGCTCAGCCCCTGCGGCAGCGACATCTCGTAGAAGAACAGGTACTGGGCGGCCAGCAGGCGCTCGTCCGGGATGCGCTCGTAGGCGGGGTCGTCGCCATGCATGGTCCGGTTCAGGCGCCGGTGCAGGTCGACGATGCTGATCACCTTGCGGGTTTCCGGCTGGCTTTCGAACCAGTTGGCGAAAGCCTCCACCCGGCGCAGGAATTCGGGTTCGTTGATCCCGCCCGGCTCCGGCGCGTGCAGCACGAACTGCAGGTTCTGCATGCCGGTCAGGCGCTCGTTGATGAAGTCGGTGGCCTGGCGGAAGGGCAGGTGTTCGGCGAAATACTCCGCGTAGTTGTCGCCGAAGCGGTTGTGCACGATGCCGGCGGACAGCAGCAGGATGACCGCGCCGCCGCCCCACAGCAGCGGAGTCTGGCGGCGGATGGTGAACTCGGCGAAACGCTGCGGCCAGACGTGCGAGGCCGGGCGGGCCCGCAGCTTGACCGGCAGCAGCATGATCAGCGCGGGCAGGGTGAACAGGGAGGCGAACAGGGCGACCAGCACCCCGGCGGCGACGATGTTGCCCAGATCCCGGAACGGCGGCGAGTCGGCGAATTCCAGCGACAGGAAGCCGATCGCGGTGGTGATGCTGGTCAGGAACACCGGGGCCGTGTTGATGCGCAGGCTCTCCAGCAGGGCGGAGCGCTTGTCATCGCCGGCATTGATGCGCTTCTGCCAGCTCACCAGCAGGTGCACGCAGTCGGCCACCGCCAGGGTGGTCACGATCAGGCCGCTGGCCAGGGAGGCGGCGGTGAGCACGATGCCCAGATGCCCGGCAATGCCATAGGCCGACAGCGAGGAGATGAAGATCACCGCCAGGGTGAGCAGGGCCGGCAGCAGGGCGCGGAAGTAGAGAGTGAGACCGATCAGCACCAGCAGATAGATCAGCGGGAACAGATGGCGCATGTCGTAGGCGGTGGTCTGCGCCATCGCGTCGTTGAGCATCACCACCCCGCTGGCGTGGAAGGCCAGCTCCGGATAGCGCTGCTCGAAGTCGCGGAACAGGGCGCGCAGCGCATTGGCCACCTCCGGCACCTCGGCTTCCAGATCGCGATGCGGCAGCGGGGTGTTGACCACCACCGCGGCCACCGTGCCGTCGCGGGAGACAAAGCGGTCGACCAGTTCGGCCGAGTCCAGCGCCTTGTCCCGGATCCGCCGGGCCTGCGCTTCGCTGATCGGGCCATCCGGCACCAGGGCCTCGACGATGATGTCGTCGCCTTCGGCGCGGCTGTCCTGGTGATTGGCCAGGGATTGCGAGCGCAGCGCGTAGGGCAGGGTCCAGCCCGCCTCGGTGAAGGCGCGCAGGGCCTCGAGCTTGCGCGGGGTGAACAGGTCGCCGCTGCGGGCCTGCAGCGCGATGATCAGGGTTTCCTTCTGCTCGAACTGGTGTTCGATCTGCTCGAAAGCGCGCAGCTCCGGATTGTTCGGGCCGAAATAGGCGCGGTAATCGGTGGTCGAACGCAGTGCGCGGGTGCCGGACAGGGCACTGAGCAGGAACAGCAGGGTCAGCAGCAGCACCCACCAGGGGTGTGCCAGGGTCCAGCGATGCAGGCTTGCCATGATCCGGAATTGTCAGGAACTGGCGGCATTGTAGCGGCGCGGGCGCCGACCGGGGCGCGCCACCTGATGGTGGCACGCCATCGCTCATGCCGGGATCACATCTGCAGGGACAGGCCGGCGCGCAGGTGCATGCCGGGCAGCGGGTAGCTGGCCACCTGGCCGGTGAAGCCGTCCTCGAAGCCCACCGCCGCGTACTCGCGGTCCAGGGCATTGTTCAGCTTCAGATGCAGCTGCAGGCCCTCGCGCTGCCAGCGCGCGACCAGATTCAGCACGCCGTAACCCGGCAATGTTGCGGCCGAGGCGTCGGTGTCGCCTCCGGCCAGCCGGTCCGAGGCGGCCTGCCACTGGGCCTGCAGCCGCCAGCCGGCGCCGGCATCCAGGTTCAGGGCGAGCTGACCGTGCTGCTCGGCCACCAGCGGAATGCGCCCGCCGTCGCGCAGGCTGGCATCCACCCGGCTGTAGGCCAGGTCCAGATCCAGGCGTTCGGCCAGCGCCCAGCGCAGGTTCAGGTTCAGGCCGTCCCGGGTGGTGCGGTCCAGGTTGGTGTTGGCGAAGCTGGCGGGGTCGTAGACGATCTCATTGTCCAGGCTGAGCCGGTAGAGCAGCGCGGTGGCCTGCAGCGGGCCGCGCGCCAGACGCAGGCCCAGCTCCAGGTTGTCGCCGGTCTGCGGGGCCAGCGCGATGCTGTCCGGGGTGAAGCCCGAGCCGAAGTACTCGTCGACCTTGGGATAGCGCAGCACCTGATCCCAGTTGGCGCTGAGCCACAGTCCGGATGCCGCCTGCCAGACCAAGCCGGCGGCGCCCAGGGTTTCCTGGTGGCGATAGTCACGGCCCTGCGGCAGCACGGCGAAGGGACCCGGGTCGCTGATCCGGTCGGTGATGCGCGAGTGACGCGCGCTGAGACTGAGGTCCAGCCGGCCAGGCAGCGGCAGCAGGGCGGTCAGGTAGACATCGTTAACGCTTTGCTCGTTGCGTTGCTCGCCGAACTGGGACAGCAGCCGGTAGTCGGCCCGTTGCAGATCGCCGCCAAAGGCCAGCTGGCCGTCACGTTCACCGGCGCGATAGCGCCAGGTCCACTGCGGATTGACGCTGTTGACGGTGCGATCCTGGGTCGCCGGCTCGGCGGCAAAGCCGCGGAAGCTGAGGCGGAAGCGGCCGTTCTGGTCATGCCGCGCGATGCGACCGTCGAACTGCCAGTCCTCGCCCAGGTCGGCGCGCAGGCCGGCGGCGGCGCGGAAGGTATGCAGCGAGGAGAAGTCGCCGGCGAAGTCGGGCGCCGACTGGCGGCGGTCCGCCGCCACCTCGGCCGGAAACAGGCCGCCCGGCACCTGCAGGAACTCGTTGCTGCCTTCCAGGCGCAGCCAGGCCTGGGCCAGCGCGCCCTGCAGGCGCAGCTCCAGGCTGCCGGTCTGCCGGTCCAGTGCATTGTTGTCGCGATAGTTGTCCGCCGTGCGGGTGCTGCCGCCCAGGCTGATCTGCCAGCGCTCATTGCCGACGCTGCTGCGCGCCTGCACATCGATCAGATCGAACTCGCCACGTTCGAAACGCAGCCCTTC
>JBFJTN010000257.1:0-4864 GCA_041625325.1 Oceanococcus sp.
GAGCTGCGCCGAATAGCCATGCGCGGACGCCGGACCCGGCAGCACGCACAGGAGCATCGCCAGCGCGGTGGCCCGCCAGCGCTTCATCCGGCCTGCCGCATCGAGCGGCGGCCTTGCGGCGCGCCCGTGGTGATGCCTGCCAGGGCCCTGGCCAGGTGCCGCGGCAGGTCCCGTGCCCGCTGCCGCGCCAGGCCGGGGCTTGCGATGGCAGCGGGAATCCGGCGGCCCGGGCTATTGCAGCGCCGCCTTGATCTTCTCCTCATCCAGGTACCTGCCATAGTTGGAGATCGACGCCTCGACCTTCTGGTTGGCCATCAGCTCCTGCATGGCGACCTCGCCCATGATGGCGAAGGCCTGCTGCAGGGCCTGGGGATTCTGGTTCTGGGCGACGCGAAAGGGCTGCGCGCAGTCCTCGGCGAGCAGGCGCGTGACCAGCCTGGCCACCTCCTGGTCGGAGGTTTGCCGCGCGCTGTCCGGAACGGTCGCGAAGGGCAGCAGCTCGGGATGCGCGGCCATCGCGAAGTACACCCACCTGGCCAGCAGCTTGCGCTCCTTTCCGTTCAGCGAATCGGTCAGACAGGTGGTGAAAGCGGCCACATCGGCGACCGCGGCCTGGGGGACGGCGCAGAGCGCGAGGCTGAGGCAAAGTCCGACAACAAGTTTGGGCATGAACAGTCTCCTGAAGTCCTGCCAAGGGGTGCCGGGCGGGCACTCAATTCTGAAAGCTTTCGTCGCCATAGTCCGGGCAGGCGTCGACCGGCTCGGGGTCCAGGGCCTGCCGCCGGCTGTCCGCCAGCCAGCAGTCATCGAATATGGAGCAGTAGCAATAGGTGATCGCGCTTGCGGGATTGCGCACCAGGGCCTGGAACTTGCGGGCCAGGGCCGGCTCCGTCACCGAGACCAGATCCACCCCTTGCCCCGGGCTGAGCACGCGATTGCCGATGCTGCTGCGGCCCACGTGGCTATCCACCGTCCCGTCAAGATGCGTCACAACCTGAGGCCAGTCCCGCATCGGCTGGCCATCCACCACCACCCGGACCGCCCGGATCAGCGCCGGTCCGACCCCCACGTTGGTGAAGGACAGGGTGAATCCCGCATCCCGGCCGGAATCGAAATCAGTCACCGAGACCTGGACAAAGGGCCAGACCGCGGCGGCTGTCTGCCGGCGTATCGCCTCCGACTCGGTCAGCGCCGCATACAGCGCCAGCACGGCGATGAACACGCCGACGACGGAGAGAATCGTCTGCCAGAACGATAGGCGGACAAAAATCTTCTCGGTGCCGGAGAGCTCCGATCGTGCCTCCGGCGACCGGCCCTCACTGCGTTCTGATTGTTCCTCGGACACTGTGCATCCCCGCTGGGTGACTGGATTCCACACCGATCCCGGGGCCGGGATGGAACCGCCGGCCCCAGGGGCTGGGTGAACGGGGTTCATGCCAGCGCGAACGCCCATGCAGCCAGCGCTGCCGGGTCACAGCATACTCAAGCCTGAGGCCCGGGGGCGAGTGTCCCCGCAGGGCGCACCGGCAGCCGTGCGGGCCCAGGACCCGCCGGCCGGGGCGCGGCCGGCGCAGTGCGCGCCAGGGGCGGGAGTGGCCATGCCGCCCTCGCGGCCAATGCCCCCCTGCGCCGCGATGCGGGGCGTCATTCCGGTCCGGCCTCGTATTGCGGGGCTGATCCGCCGATGTGGTCCCAGGGCGCCTTCGACCCTACGAAGATATGCGCCTCGATCTCCACGCCGGGATCTCCGTTGACCGTTCCGAGGGTGACGCCATGGACCTTGCCTGCATGGGTGCCGCAGATCGTGGTGCCACAGGTCCTGCAGAATGACAGGCCCCATTCTTCCTGCGATGCATAGTCCTGCAGGTTGTTCGAGCCGCTGACCCAGGAGAAGGATGCGGGATCGGCCAGCTCGGCATAGGCCGATGCCGCGCCGCTGAATGCCTTGCGGCAACGGGAACAGTGACAGGACCGTGCGCGGACCAGCGAACCATCGATCTGGTATTTCACGGTGCCGCAGAAACATTCACCCTGGATCAATGCAGTCTCCTTGCTGCCGAGGACGGTCAGCGCCTAGAAGCGCCACGGACGCTTTGAAAACGGCTGAAAACTTCGAAACGTGCATGGCAACGCCGCGCCGCATGCGAGGATTGTGAAGTCGCTCGAAGTCGTCGCACACCTCGACCTTGCCGGAACGAGCCCGGATGAATGAGACGCGGCAGATCGACAGCCAGGAATGCGCTGTTCGCCGGTTCCTGGGCGCCCGACCGGTTCAGCGATGAACACGAAGCTTCCAGATGGCCGGATAGTCTACAAGCTGTCCGTTTCGATCTGGACCGGTTCCCGCTACAATTTTTCAACTCACAAGAATGGGACTCAGCCCGTCACGCCATCGACTCTGGGGGAGAAAAATGGCATTGCGTTTCTTGGCTTCCTGGTTGCCGATCGTCATGGCAGCTGGCATCTCCGCGTGCGCCGCTCCGAAACTGGCCAGGGCGCCGATTGACCCGCAAGCCCTGGAGGCTGAGCGGGAAATTCAGAAAAGAATCGCGATCACGACAGCGCATAAGCGGCAGCTGCATATTGAGCGTGTCGCGCGGCCTTTGTGGGTCGAGAATGCTGCCGATTGTGGCCATCGTGTTCGCTATTCAATCTGGGGCCGGACAGCACGCCTGGAGGACTTCAGTGATCCGCTGGTGCGTCGGCTGATGGGCGAGACCTATCAGGTCACCGAAGATCTGACTTTCTCACTCATCACCCCTGGCGGGCCCCTGGATGTCGCTGGCGCGAAGTCAGGTGATCGCGTGGTGAGCATCAATGGCTACCGGCCTTTGATCGAAGACAAGCGCCAGGTGCTCCGTGATGCCGTGGCCGCGGGCAAACCATTCAGTCTCGGTGTGGCTCGTCGAGAGGGTGTCATGGAAACCCCGATGGAACTCATGGTGTTCCCGGAGCTGATCTGCGCCTACGACATCCATTACCAGGAGGGCTCGGCCATCAATGCCTTCGCGGATGGCGATGCCGTGCACATTCTGGCTGGCATGCTGCGCTTCACGGAATCTGACGAGGAACTCGCGGTGGTTCTGGCGCACGAATTGGGCCACAACGCGCAGCGCCATCTCGACGCGCAACGATCGAATGCCGCATTGGGGACGATGTTCGACCTGCTCGCGGCGGCCTACGGTGTCAACACCAATGGTCAATTTGGCAAGATCGGTGCACAGGCCTACAGCCAGGATTTTGAGGCTGAAGCTGATACCTGGGGGATCTACGCCATGGCCCGGGCGGGCCTCGATGTGTCGAACGTCCCTTACTTCTGGCGTCGCATGGCGGCGGAGCATCCGCAGAGCATCAATGGCTCGTATCGCGCCTCGCACCCGTCCCCGCCGGAACGCTTTATCGGCCTGGAGCACAACGTGAAGGAGATTCAGACGCTTCAGTCGCAAGGTGCGCCGCTTCTCCCGGTGACAAAGCCTGGCCCCTCGAGCCAACCCTATCGTCCGGACGACGAATCCCCCGGGGTGCGCCCTGGGCAGTCCTACGATGACTCCGCAACGGCGCGCGTTCCACGCCGTCGCTAATCCCATTATCTGGAGATGAAGAACTCAATGAACAAGAAGAAAAGCATTGTCCTCGCCGCAATCACGGCCATGTCATTCAGTGTCCCCGCCCTGGCTGGCGGATCAGTCACTTTTGGTTACATGCCGTCGAGCGAGATCGAGATCAGCGCGGGTGGCGACTCAGGCAGTGTTGACGGTGATGGATTCTCGCTGCAGGGCGCGGTCGACATCAATCACCAGCTGTTTGTCTATGGCGAGCACTACAACAGAACTTTCGATGAAGGCGGCGAAAGCCTGGGCCTGAACTCGACGCGTGTGGGGCTTGGGGTGGTTCTGGCCGCCAACGATGCCGCCGTCTTCTGGGCGGGGGCCAACCTTGAGCGCTGGACTACCGAGTTTGATGGTGATGACGAAACCGATAGCGGTTACGGAATCCGTGGTGGCGTGAACATGCCGCTGGGCCCGACCGTCTATGCAACGGCTGAGATTGCTTACGTCGATATCGCTGATAGCAGCGGATTCGAGCTGGCTGCCGGCTTGGGCGTGCCCATTGCCGAGAACGTTTCTCTGATTGTCGACTACCGCCTGTTGTCGGTCACCAACGAAGATGATTTCTTCGGTGACATAGATCTGGACGTCACCGATATTCGCGGGGCGGTGCGTTTCGATTTCTGACGTTTCCCGGTCAGGCGGCCGGGCCTGGAGCCCGGCCATCTGACGACTGGAATCGTGGCCCTGCGTGCGCGCATTCATCCCGCGAAAACGTGCTCGTGGATGCGCCTGAACCCTGCACTTCGACGTTGAAGTGAGGGCGCATTCTGAAAAGCCTGATGGATCAGCCGATTGATCAATCCGGCATCACCGACCCACACGAGATACCCGGCTGCCAAAACGTTCAGAACGACCGTAAACCAGAATGTCGCCAAGAGCGCTCGTTTGCTCGATTTATGCCTCAAAAAGCGCTGTGCCGCCAGACCGCCCGGCCAGCCCCCGAGCAGCCCCATTGCGTGCAGGGTAGATTCCGGCGTCCTCCATTTCCCCAGCCGTGCCGCATCGAGCGCCGGTCTTGCGGCGCGCCCGTGGTGATGCCTGCCGGGACCCTGGCCAGGTGCCCCGGCAAGTCCCGTGCCCGCTGCCGCGCAAGGCCGGGTGGCGCCATGGCAGCGGGAATCCGGCGGCCCGGGCTGTTGCAGCGCCGCCTTGATCTTCTCCTCATCCAGGTACCTGCCATAGTTGGAGATCGACGCCTCGACCTTCTGGTTGGCCATCAGTTCCTGCATGGCGACCTCGCCCATGATGGCGGA
>JBFJTN010000258.1:0-4853 GCA_041625325.1 Oceanococcus sp.
GGATTCCCGACGATGCCGTGGCCGCTTACGTCCTGGCCATCGACCTCACCCTGCGCGAACTGCAGGGCCGCCTGCGCGAAAAGGGCTACCCCTGGGATGCGAGCAAGGGCTTTGCCGGCGCCTGTCCGGTATCGCCCCTGCTGGATGCCACGCAGGTGCCCGACCCGGCCGGCGCGGATCTGGGCATCTCGGTGAACGGCGAGCCGCGCCAGAACGGCAACAGCCGCGACATGGTGTTCAAGATCCCGCGCCTGCTGTCCGAGGCCGCCGACATCTTCATCCTGGAACCGGGCGATATCCTGCTCACCGGCACCCCGGTCGGGGTCGGCCCGCTGGCGCCGGGCGATCGCTACGAAGCCTGGCTCAACGCGCAGCGCTTTCACGGCGAGGTCGCCGGTGACTGAGGTCCTCTGCCGCGGGACCGTGCGCGACTACGACCCGGCGCGCGGTTTCGGGCGCATTGTCGATGAACAGCAGCGCGAGTACTTCGTGCACTACCGCGAGCTGCGCCAGACCGACAGCCTGCAGCCAGGGCAGCCGGTGCAGTTTCTGCCGCAGCTGCAGCGCAAGGGCAATATCGCCCGCCAGGTGAGCCCGCTGTGAACGCGTTGCGCATCGCGGTGCTGTGCATTTCCGACAGCCGCAGCCTGGACACCGACAGCTCCGGCGCCTGGCTGGCGCAGGCCGTGGTCGCGGCCGGCCACGCCCTGGCCGAACGCGCCCTGGTGGCGGATGACCGTTACGCGATTCGCGCCATCGTGTCCCGCTGGATCGCCGACAGCGAGGTCGATGTCATCATCAGCACCGGCGGCACCGGCCTGACCGGCCGCGACGGCACTCCGGAGGCGGTCGCCCCGCTGCTGGACAAGGCGATTGACGGTTTTGGCGAGCTGTTCCGCCAGCTGTCATTCGCCGAGATCGGCGCCTCGACCGTGCAGTCCCGCGCGCTGGCCGGGGTGGCCAACGGCTGCTTCCTGTTCTGCCTGCCCGGCTCGACCGGGGCGGTGAAGCTGGCCTGGGAGCAGATCCTGCGCAGCCAGCTGGACGAGGCGACCCGGCCCTGCAATTTCGCCATGCTGGTTCCGCGGCTGCGCGAGGGTTAAGCTGGCGGGCCCGCAGGAGCGGAGACCCCGCATGCATGTGCACGCCGAAATCTGCCTGATTCCACTGGGCGCCGGGCTTTCGCTCAGCCCTTATATCGCGCAGTGCCAAAGGGTGCTGCAGGCCGCGGGCCTGCGCCCCGAACTGCACGCCTATGGCACCAATGTGGAAGGCGACTGGGACACGGTCATGCCGGCGATTCGCGCCTGTCACGAGGCGGTCCATGCGATGGGTGCGCCGCGCATCCACACCAGCCTGAAGCTGGGCACCCGCACCGACCGCGCACAGGCACTGGCGGACAAGGTGAGCCAGGTGCGCGAGGCGCTGCGCAACGACGGCGACTGAGTTGGCTCCGATACACAAATCCGGCGCTGCGGTCCCCACCGGCGGCGTGGCGCGCTACCATCGGACCCCTCCTTCACAGCAGGCGCCGTCGATGAACCGTCAGACCAAGATCGTGGCCACGCTGGGCCCGGCCAGTGACGATCCGGCCGTGATCCAGCGCTTGATCCATGCTGGCGTCGATGTCGTGCGCCTGAACTTTTCCCATGGCAAGGCGGCGGACCACGCCGAGCGGGTGCGCCGGGTCCGCGAGGCTGCCGCGGCCGAGGAACGGGCGGTCGGCATCCTGGCCGACCTGCAGGGCCCCAAGATCCGCATCGAGAGTTTCGCGGAAGGCCCGGTGACCCTGGAATCTGGCCAGGAATTCATTCTGGATGTCGCGCACCCGGCCGACGCCGGCACCGCCCAGCGGGTGGGCTGCAGCTACACCAGCCTGCCCAAGGACGTGCGCAGCGGCGACATCATCCTGCTGGATGACGGACTGCTGCGGCTGGCCGTGAAGAAGGTTACCGGCAGCGAGGTGCACTGTGTGGTCGAGCACGGTGGCAGGCTGTCCGATCGCAAGGGCCTGAACAAGCTGGGCGGCGGCCTGTCCGCCACCGCCCTGACCAGCAAGGATCGCGAAGACATCAAGACGGCCGTGGAACTGGGCGTCGACTTTCTCGCGGTGTCCTTCCCGCGCTCCGGCGATGACATGAAGAAAGCCCGCTGGCTGGCCGAGGCGGCCGGCGGCTCACCCCAGATGGTCGCCAAGATCGAGCGCGCCGAAGCGGTCGAGAATCTGGCCGAGATCATGCGCGAAACCGATGTGGTGATGGTGGCCCGCGGCGATCTCGGGGTGGAGATCGGCGAGCCGGCCCTGCCGGGCGTGCAGAAGTCCATCATCGCCCAGGCCCGCGAGCACAATCGCCTGGTGATCACCGCCACCCAGATGATGGAGTCGATGATCGTCAATCCCATTCCGACCCGCGCCGAGGTGCTGGACGTGGCCAATGCGGTGATGGACGGCACCGACGCGGTGATGCTGTCGGCCGAAACCGCCGCCGGCAAGCACCCGGTGGCCTCGGTCGAGGCCATGGCCCGCATCTGTGTCGGGGCGGAGCGCTACGATCCGCCGCTGCGGGCCCTGGAGGCCCTGTCGCGGCACTTCGAGCGCATCGACGAGGCTATCGCCATGAGTGCGGTGTACACCGCCAGGCACACCCGGGCTTCGGCCATCATCGCGCTGACCGAGTCGGGCATGACCGCGATCTGGATGTCTCGCATGGACACGCGAATCCCGATCTACGCGCTGACCCGCTCGGAATCGACCCGTCGGCGCATGAGCCTGGTCCGCGGCGTCTACCCGATCGAGTTCGTGCCCAGCAATCTCGATGGCGTCACCGCCAGCCGCGAGGCGGCCGAGTGCCTGCGCCAGCGCGGCCTGCTCGGCCGCGGCGACCGGGTGCTGGTGACCAAGGGTGACTTCAACGGTCCCGGCGGCACCAATTCGATGAAGGTGCTGAACGTCGGCGATTAGTGCCCCGGTGGCTGGGCGGATCGGCTACCAGTCCCGGTAGTGCCACCAGGTGATGCCCCAGATCTCCACCACCACGCCGGCCAGGGTCAGGGCCGGCAGCCAGAAACGGCTGCCATGACGGGCGCCGGCCGCGATCAGCAGCATCGCGAAGGGCAGAAAGTCGACACTGTAGCGACGCCCGAACTGGGCGTAGCCCGACCAGTAGTAGCAGAGGTAGATGGCCAGCACGGACACACAGGCCAGCAGAGCCATCTGATTCAGGCGCTCCCGGTAATCCGCCCGCAGGGCCAGCAGCAGGGTGGGCAGGGAAATCAGGATGCTGAAGCCGTCGCGGGTCGGATCAAACCAGGGAAATGCGTTCAGGCGCTCGGGCCAATTGAAAAAGTAGCCCTGCAGGTTCTGCCAGAGATACACCGGGCTGAACGGGCCGTGATGCGCCGCCGGCTCGCCGCTGATCTGCAGGGCATAGCCGGACACCAGCGGATGGCCGAAACAGATCCAGTTGTACCAGAGGCTGAAGGCCATCAGGGCGCCCAGGGGCAGGAAGAAACCGGCCAGCACCCGGACCCGCCCAGGCGAGCCCGCACGCGGTGCCAGCCAGAGCATGCCGAGGAAGAAGGGCAGGGAAAACAGCAGGGTGGTCCGGGTCAGAATCGCCATGCCCACAGCCAGGCCGATCAACCATCCGCGCTGCTGCCCAAGGGTTTCATGGATGGCCAGCAGCAGGCAGAACACCGTGGTCACATGCAGCATCCACCAGGTCGAACCGCTCTGTCCGGCATAGAACCAGAACAGGGAGCCGAGCCCGAAGGCCACGGTCAGCCAGCGACGGGCGACCGCCTCGACGCCGAGCCGGCCCAGGATCAGCCACCACAGGGCCACGGCGGCGCCGCCGAAGGCGGCACTGAAGATCCCCTGATGCAGGGACATGCCCCAGATCAGGGAGAAGGGCAGCATCAGGATGGCCGGCCCGATGCCGTAGGACAGGTACTGATGGCCGTCGCGCTGCACCAGCTCCATGAACGGCGGCGCCGCATCCACGCTGAAACGACCGTGCAGCATCGCATCGGCCAGATAGACATGGGCGTTGAAGTGGGTGGGCTCCAGCGCGCCGCTGAGCAGATAGATGGCGGTGAACAGCAGGCCCAGCGACAGCGGCATCAGGCCATGGCGCAGCAGCAAGGCCACGCGCGAGCGGCGGGGGTCATGGTCGGTCGTCACCGGACGAAGCATACGGGATTGAGCGGCCGGGCAGACCGCCAGGCCGCAGCCTTTGGCCGAAGCTGCCACCGCAGCGCCCTCCCGCCGATCCGCGATAGTGCATTGCAACATACGCAGGCGTATGTGGTACACTCGGCGGCCCTGCCCGGGTCCGCGCTGCTGCAGGCCACTATAATGCGCGGCTCTGCCGAACTCTTCAGAACGCCAGACCGGCCGCCGGCCGGTCCGATTGGGAGCAAGTGATGACTGTGGAACGCGATGTCATGGAATTTGATGTCGTCATCGTTGGCGCCGGCCCTGCGGGCCTGGCCACGGCGATCCGACTCAAGCAGCTGGACCCCGAGCGCAACGTCTGCGTGCTGGAAAAAGGTCCCATCGTCGGCGCCCACATCCTGGCCGGCGCGGTGATCGAGCCGCAGGCCCTGGACGCCCTGCTGCCGAACTGGAAGGACAATCCGCCGGAAGTCTGCGTGCCGGTGGCGAAGGACGAGGTGCACATGATGTCGGCCACCGGCAGCATCAAGTTCCCCATCGTGCCGCCGCAGATGAACAATCACGGCAACTACATCATCTCACTGGGCGCGCTGACCCAGAAGCTGGCCGAGGCCGCCGAGGAGCTGGGGGTCGAAATCTACCCGGGCTTCCCGGCCCGCGAGCCGCTGTACAACGA
>JBFJTN010000259.1:0-4831 GCA_041625325.1 Oceanococcus sp.
ATCTGAGGCAAGCAGGGGAATGGGACCGGGTCCGAAGCAGTGTGTGCCGGAAATCACTTTCAGCAACCAGCGCGCCGCCACCGGTGGCTCGCCCCGGACCCTTCCGGGAGGGACTAGAATGACGGCTGGGGTGAGTACGCTGGATGCGCCGCAAGGGGGTCTGATGCAGCCAGAAGCTGAGCGGGGGATCAACCATGAGCGCAGACTGGCTGCGGTGGTGTTCCTCGACCTCGTCGGCTACTCGGCGCTGATGCAGGAGAGCGAAGCACGAGCGCAAGCCGCAGTGGAAACGCTCTGGGGCATAGCTCGCCCCTTGATTGCCTCCCATCGGGGGGAGGAAATTCGCCTTTTCGGTGATGGCATGCTCATCGTGTTCTCAGGAACACTGGCGGCAGCTCAATGCTGCCTCAGCATCCTGAAGGAATTGTGCGCTCATAATCGCAGTCATCGTGATCGTGCGCCGATTCAGATGCGCGCTGGCATGCATTCTGGTGAAATCGGGCAGCGAGGCAGCGAAATTTTCGGCGACGGGGTCAATCTGGCTTCCCGCTTCGTTGGGGCCGCCCCACCTGGTGGCCTCGTTGTTAGTCGCTTCGTCCGGGATCAACTGGCCAACACGCTGGAACATCCGATACAGAGCATCGGACACAAACGGCTCAAGAACATCAAGGAAGCCGTGGAGCTGTTCTGCCTGCCGGGGCCGGACTGCCGCCCGGAAGACATGGCCCGGGCAGGCACGCAGGGCAATGCGGGCCTGAAACGTTGGCATTTCGGCGACGCCTGCTTCGACGAGTCCCTTCAAAAACTGAGCGTAAACGGACTGCCAGTAGACCTCGGTTTCAGCAGCGAACAAGTTCTACTATGCCTGCTGCACTATGCCGGTGAATGCGTCAGTCGCGATGAGCTGCGTGATGCTGCAGGAGGCATCGCCGACTCGACGCTCGGCCGCGCGATCGATCAGCTACGCAAAGCTCTGGGCGATGAAGACCACCGCTGCATTCGCACCCAACCCGGGCAGGGGTATCGGCTTGTTGCGCCGATTCACGTGGAAACGGTCAGCACGGCGCAGAAGACCCAGTTCGACTTCAGGCCGGGCGACCACCCCCCTCTACGTCCGCTGTGGAGCCTGGAAAAGCTATTGGGTCAAGGTGGTCAAGGCGAGGTCTGGTTGGCCAGCCATGACAAGACCGGGGAGAAGCGGGTCTACAAGTTCGCTATCGAAGATACTCAGCTTGGCTTCCTGAAGCGCGAAATTACGCTGTCCCGTCTGTTACAGCAGTCCACCCAGCGCGAGTGCTTCATCCGGGTTCTGGACTGGAACCTGGACCGGGCGCCGTTTTTTCTGGAGTGCGAGTACGGCGGCAAGGCGGACCTGCTGCAATGGTCGGAGGCGGGCGACGACTTCAACGGGATGACGCTGGAAAGTCGCCTGGAAGTCCTGGCCCAGATTGCGGATGCTCTCGCAGCCGCCCACTCGATCGGCGTACTGCACAAGGACCTAAAACCGGCCAACATTCTCGTCAATGGGGAAGGCGAAGGCCCCCCGCAGATCAAACTGGCGGATTTTGGCAGCGGCGAGGTCATGGACCCCGACAGTCTGGGCAGTGCGGGGATCACGCAACTAGGCTTCAGCCGCGCCATGGACCTGGACTTTGGCAGCACCCTCAGCACACCGCTCTACGTGGCTCCGGAGGTGCTTTCAGGCCAACCGGCCACCGTGCAGGCAGACGTTTACGCTTTGGGAGTCATGCTGTACCAGTTTGTCGCCGGCGATTTGCGCAAGCCTCTGAGTACGGGCTGGGAGCGTGACGTACCGGACCCCTTGCTGCGCAGTGACATCCAGATCGCAACCGAAGGTGATCCGCATCGCCGTCTGGCGGATGCCGGCAGCCTGGCTCGGCGGCTGCGCTCGCTGCAACAGCGCAAGCAGGAACGGGCAGAACGCGAAGCTGCCGAACGTACGGCCCGCCGAGACGCGCGCACGGCGCGGATCGCAGAACAGGAAGTTCGTCGTCTGCGCGTGCGTCGCCAGATTTGGCTTGGTGCCACAGTCGTTCTCAGCCTTGCACTGTTTCAGACCTTGTATTCCCAACAACTCGCACGCGCGGCAGCGGCTGAAAGCAGGGCCGTCGCCCAATTCCTGGGGGAAGATCTGTTCAACGTGGTATCCGACACGCCGCTACGCGAACTGACTGTCATGCAGATGCTTGATCAGGCCGCGCAAAAGATTGGCACCGGCGCCACCCAGCTTCCGGCCATTTCTGCCCAGTTGCACCGCGCCCTGGGCAACGCTTTTTTCGCAATGGAGGATGTGGCGCGCGCCAGCGATCAATTCAAGCTTGCTCTCAACGCATTCGACAAGGCCGGCCATGCCGGCAGCGCGGATGCGTTGGCTGCTGCCGCGCAGCTGATCGCGCTGAACCGCGGCGACCATGAACGGCTTGAACCGCTATTGCGTCGGGCCAGCGAAAATCTGATCAAGGGGCAGGACGATCTGGGCCAGGACCACCCCGCGGTCCTGGCATTACGCGCCCAACTGGCCCTCGCCCACTACGATCAAGGCGACTGGCAGTTGGCCCTTGAAGCGCTTCGTACAATCACCGATTCTGTCGAGGAAAGCTCTTCCGGCACCAGCTTCGCCAGCACGCGGACCCGCCTGGGCGAAGTCCTGCTTGAACTCGGTCACTTCGAGGAATCCGCGGCTCAGCAGCGACGTGTACTTGCCGGACAGCCAGAGCCACAGGCCCGGCTCGGTGCCCTGCTTTATCTCGCGCTGGCAGAAATCGCTCTGGAGGAATTCGACGCTGCGACTCGTCATCTTGGTGAAGCAGCGGAGATCGCAGATCGATGGACAGTGGGGCCTGCCAGTCTGCTGCTGTACAACGTGCGCCTGAACCAGGGTCTTTTGCACCTGCGCCAGGGCGACGCAAGCACGGCATTGGACTTGCTCAACAGCAGCCTCGCGACGATGGAACAGCACGAGTATGTGCGCGCCCTACCTGGCGTCCTGGCGCGGTATCGAGGCTGGCTCGCCGAGGCCCTGCTGGTCATGAACCGTCCTGAAGAAGCGGAACAGCAGGCCAGGCTGGCCATGCAACAGCAGGAGGCGATGTCCGGCCCGGACCATCCCTTCGTGCTGGCTCTGCGCATCCTGCTGGCGGAAACGCTGGTGGCCCTGAAACGACCTGAAGAGGCACTGCAAGCGCTGAAGGCAGTGGCGCTTCCGACATTGCTGGCACTGGGGCATGCACATCCTTATCTCATCAGCTACCTGCGCACCTCGGCACTTGCTCATCGCGACCTGGGCCTTCACGCAGACGCGCAACGCATGCTGGAGGAAGCACTGGCAGCATCACGCAAAACCTACGGGAATGATCACGACTTCAGCCGCAGGCTGGAAAGGGAGTTGGCCTCAGGCTAAATCCATGTACATCGCGATCATCCTGACTGACCGCTGTAATGCTGCCTGCCTGCACTGCAGTACCAGCTGCGGACCCTACCGTCGCACGGAGCTGGCCGCCGACCGCATCCAGGCTGTGATGGATGAGGCCGCCCAACTGGCGGACGGGCGCTGGCTGCATTTCGGTCTCAGCGGCGGCGAACCATTTCTGGACCTGCCGCGCCTGCTCAAATTGATAAGACACGGAAAATCCAGAGGTGCGGAAGTCTCCTGCGTGACCAACGCGGCCTGGGCCAGCGCCCCGGCACGAGCGTTACGCATGCTCCGGGCGGTACAGGAAGCAGGCCTGGATTTTCTTGCGATCAGCAGCAGCCGATTTCATGAAGAGTTCATTCCGCGCAGTCGGGTCGAACGGGCACTACGTACAGCGCGAGAAATCGGGCTGGAATGCCACGTGAAGCTCGTGCATGGGGCAGGAGACCTGTCCCCGGGATCGGAACGGGAACGCTGGGTACGAAACCAACCCATCGATCATCTGCAACGAATTCCGCTGTTACCTACCCTGCGCGACGGTGCGCGACTGGATGACAGCGCCTACAACCAGGCAGAAGCGCTGCCGCAAGGGACCTGCCCAGCACCGCTGCTGAGCGTGCGCGAAGACGGCCAGGTGTATGGCTGCTGTACTCCCGGAGCCTTTATTCCCTTCTTCCGGCTGGGCGACGTGCACCGCGATTCACTGACCAGCATTCACGAGCGCTTTCGCTTGGGTGGCACTCATCAATTCCTGCGCGAGCGCGGCCCGGCACACTTCGTGCCAGCCATCCGCGCCGCCGGGCTTGGCGAGCGGCTGCGACCAGGCTATGCCGGTGTCTGTGACCTCTGCACCCAGATCGCCGGAGACCCGGCGCTGTCATCAGTAGCCCGAGACTGCGTCAAGAGCTTTCAGCGAGATCAATTGCAACGAATCCTGGCGGCCAGCAAGGCGCCAGACAACACCCAGCAACAAACCCAGGACCAGGAGCTTGATTTTCATGACACCAGAAGAACAGCAGAGACTCAATGACAAGGTGGCACAGGACGACGAATTTCGTCTGCGACTGCTCAAGAACCCCGAAACTGCGGCGCGCGAGTTGGATATCCAGCTGTCCGCTGAAGAAATCCGTCTGATCAACGAAGCCGCAAAGTCCATGGATGAGCAGGATGGCAGTGAGACCCCCGTTCTCATGGGCATCCTGCCCTTTGCCAGCGGCAACCCGCATGGCAAGAAGCGGCCGCCTTCCAAGAAGGATGACAAGGACGACGATGATTAAATGATCCACCTGATGCGGGCGGCCAGCGCGATGACGCTGGCCGCTCTGTTGTCGGGCGAGGCAGCCGCCGGCAGTTCTCCGGACATGGCTTATCGCCCGGTACCCGGATTCTCTGCTCAGG
>JBFJTN010000260.1:0-4816 GCA_041625325.1 Oceanococcus sp.
CTGGTCGGCGCGATAGCTGGAGCGGACCAGCGGGCCTGACACGACCTCAAGAAAGCCCAGGTCCAGGCCCCACTGACGATAGCGGGCGAACTCCTCCGGGCTCACATAGCGCGCCACCGGCAGATGATTGACGGTGGGGCGCAGGTACTGGCCGAAGGTCACGATGTCGATCTGCGCCGCGCGCATGTCGTCCAGCGCCTGACGGATTTCCTCTTCGCTCTCGCCCAGGCCCAGCATCAGACTGGTCTTGGTCAGCACCTGCGGATTATGCGTCTTGGCATGGCGCAGCACCTCGAGCGTCTGCTCGTAGCCGGCGCGCGGGTCACGTACCGGATGGGTCAGACGCCGCACCGTTTCCAGGTTCTGGGCGAAGACCTGCAGGCCGGAGTCGACCACGACTTCGACAGCGGATGTGCGCCCCTGGAAGTCGGGAGTCAGCGCTTCCACCGCGGTGTCCGGATTCATCTCGCGAATCGCGCGGATGCAGCGGGCGTAATGGGCCGCGCCGCCATCCGGCAGATCGTCGCGATCCACCGAAGTCAGGACCACGTAACGCAGGTTCATCAGCCGCACCGAATCGGCCGCATTCTGCGGCTCTTCCGGGTCGAGCCAGCCGCCCGGATTGCCGGTGTCCACCGAGCAGAAGCGGCAGGCCCGGGTGCAGACCGCGCCCATCAACATGATGGTGGCGGTGCCGTGTGACCAGCATTCCCCGATGTTGGGACACTTGGACTCTTCGCAGACCGTGGCCAGCCGGTGTTCGCGCACGTTTTTCAGGGTGTCGAAATAGCGCGGGTCGGAAGGCAGCTGGGCGCGCAGCCAGCGCGGCTTGCCGCCGCGCGGCAATTCGGCCGCCTGGGCGCTGGCCTTGATGCCGTCCTTGATCGCGGAAAATCCCTGCGGGGCGGTGTATTTCTGGCCGCTGGTCACGACCGGAATGCCTTTGAATTCGCTCATCCGCGCATTATACGGGGATCATCGCCGGCGCCGGCCTGTCACAAGTGGATGAGGTGACGACACGGCCCGTCGCTATAATCGACCGGATAACGACATCGAGGCAGACATGTTGAGAATCCTGGGGATGATGCTGGGCCTGCTGGCCTGTGTACCGCTGGCCGCCAAGGTCAGCCCGGAGGAGGCCGCGCGGCTGGGTCAGGAGCTGACCCGGATCGGCGCGCAGAAGGCAGGGGAGGACGGGCCGCATGGTCTGGTCATACCGGCCTTCGAGGGCGGCTGGTCGGAGCCGGGCGGCGAGAAGCGCATCCATGCGCCGGCCGACCCCTACGCGGACGAGAAGCCGCTGTTCGTCATTACCGCCGACAACATGGCGCAGTACCAGGACATCCTGACGGTCGGTCAGCAGGAGCTGCTGAAACTCTACGGCAAGACCTACAAGATGCGGGTCTTCCCCAGCCACCGCAGTTCGGCGCTGCCCGAGCATGTGCTGGAGGCGACCCAGAAGAACGCCACCACGGTGGAACTGAACGATTCCGGCAATGGCTTCACCGGCACCGCCCATGGCTTTCCGTTCCCGATCCCCAAGACCGGTCAGGAGCTGATCTGGAACCACATGGCGCGCTACCGCACCACCGGTTTCCGCGGCTTCGCCAACAGCGCGGTGACCACGGCCAGTGGCGACTACGTGGTCGAGCGCTCCTACATCGAGGCGGTCATCGAGTACGGCGATCCTGACATCCGCTACGAGGACTGGGACAACGTCTTCATCCGGCTGCTGCGCAAGATCGTGGCACCGCCGAACAAGGCGGGGGATACCGTGCTGATCCACGCGCCGCTGGACCGCATCAAGGACGAAATCCGCATCTGGTCGTACAACCCCGGCACCCGCAAGGTGCGCCGCATCGCCGAAGTCGGCTATGACAATCCGGCCAATGACGGCCTGATGACCCACGATCAGATCGACATGTTCAATGGTCCGCTGGACCGCTATGACTTCAAGCTGATCGGCAAGAAGGCGGTGCTGGTGCCCTACAACACCTACGCCTTGCACGCCAAGAGCGTGAAGTACACCGACATCATCCAGAAAGGGCACATCAATCCCGATCTGGTGCGCTATGAACTGCACCGCTGCTGGGTGCTGGAAGCGACGGTCAAGGACAAGGCGGCGCACATCTACAAGCGGCGGACCTTCTACCTCGATGAGGACAGCTGGCTGATCCTGCTGCAGGACATCTATGACCAGCGCGACCAGTTCTGGCGGACCGCGGAATCCTTCGCCATGCAGTATCCGAATGTGCCGCTGCTGGTGAACGCGATGCAGGCGCATTACGACCTGCAGTCGCGGCGCTATGTGGTGATCAACATGCAGAACGAGGAGAAGGATCCGGTGGAATATGACTTCCAGGCGCCGGACAGCCATTTCACCACCTCCGCCCTGAAGCGTTTCGGCAGCACCGTGCACCGCTGAGCGGCCGATGCGGATCGGGATCGACCTCGGCGGCACCAAGATCGATGGCGTGGTGCTGGAAGGCCGGGCCGTGCTGGCCCGGCACCGGGTGCCGACACCCGCCGGCGATTACCAGGGCACCCTGGCCGCCATCGTGGATCTGGTCGCGGCGCTGGAGAGCGATGCCGGCATGAGCCCCCTGCCGGTCGGTATCGGCCACCCCGGCTCGCTGTCGCCCCGCAGCGGGCTGTTGCGCAATGCCAACTCCACCTGCCTGAACGGTCAGCCATTCGGCCGCGACATCGAGGCGCGGCTGGCCCGCCCGGTGCAGCTTGCCAACGACGCGAACTGCCTGGCCCTGTCGGAAATCCATGATGGCGCGGCCAGGGGGGTGGACAGCGCCTTCTGCGTCATCCTGGGCACGGGGGTGGGCGGCGCCGTGGTCCAGAACGGGCAGTTGCAGAGCGGTTGCAACGGTCTGGCCGGCGAGTGGGGGCACAATCCCTTGCCCTGGCCCGCGGCGGAGGAATTTCCCGGGGTCGCCTGCTGGTGCGGTCAGACCGGCTGCCTGGAGACCTGGCTGTCCGGCCCGGGATTCAGCCGCTCGCATACCCTGGCCACGGGTCAGGCGCTGTCGCCCGAGCAGATCGCGCTGCGGGCTGGCGAGGGCGATGCCCAGGCTCGCGCCAGCCTGGCCGGCTATTGCGATCGCCTGGCCCGGGCGCTGGCCTCGGTGATCAACCTGCTGGACCCGGAGCTGATCGTGCTGGCCGGTGGCATGTCCCGGCTGGGCGCGCTGTATGATGAGGTGCCCCGGCGCTGGTTGCGCTGGGTATTCGCCGATGCGGTCGACACCCGCCTGGTGTCCGCCCGGCATGGGGATGCCAGCGGCGTGTTCGGCGCCGCGCGACTGGAATAGCAGGAACCATCATGTTGCAGCTGTACACCTACTACCGCAGCGTTTCGGCGCACCGCGTGCGCATCGCGTTGAACTACAAGGCCTTGCCCTATGAGGCCATCTACATCGACGAGGACAGTGGCGAGCAGCTCGGCATCGCCTACATGTTCCGCAATCCGCAGGGTCTGGTTCCGGCGCTGGTGGTCGATGACAAGCTGACCATCACCCAGTCGGCGGCGATCCTGGAGTATCTGGAAGAGCGCTATCCGGAACGGCCATTGCTGCCCGCGGATACCGCCGATCGCGCCCGGGTGCGCTCTTTCGCGCAGGTCATGATCGCCGACATGCAGCCGTTCAACATCCTGCGCACCTATTATTACCAGCGCGATGTGATGGGGATCGACAAGCCGACCCGGCGGGGCTGGTACGAGCACTGGATGCACAAGGGCTTCGCCGCCCTCGAGGCGCTGCTGCAGAGTCACATGAATCCGGGAGCCTACTGCCTCGGCGACAAGCCGACCCTGGCCGATGTCTGCCTGGTGCCGCAGGTGGCCAATGCGCGACAGAATGATCTGGACCTGAGCGACTATCCCACCGTACGGCGCATTTACCAGACCTGCATGGCCCAGTCCGCCTTCCAGGCAGCGGCGCCGGACGCCCAGGGGGACCGTTTGCGCAAGGCGGTCAGCAGCGCCCAAGTGACACAGGCCTGACCCGCGCTCCATAATCGGTCCCCTGGGTGCACCGGGGAGGCAGCGTGGGTAACACACGAGAGCAGGAACACGGATTGCAGCTGGCGCAGGTCGAGGCCATCGCCGCCAGCACAGCCAGCGGCGCCGAGCGCGACCGTCTGATCAGCTTCATACGCAGCTATTACGAAACCGTACCGGACGAGGTGCTGGCCAGCCTGCACCCGCCGGAGCTGTTCGCCATCGCACACGGCCATTTTCAGTTTGCGCAGCAGCGCGAAGGCGGTCGCGATCTGGTGCGCACCTATGGCCCGAACCAGACCGAGCACGGCTGGAGCAGCGACGCCCAGGTGCTGGAGACGGTGGCGCTCGACCGGCCCTTCCTGGTCGATTCGCTGGCCATCGCCGTGCGGTCCTGCGGCGGCGTGCTGCGCTGGCTGGTGCACCCGGTGCTGTCGATCCGGCGCGACCAGAACGGCCAGTTGCAGGCGGTGAGCTCGGCGCCGGAGTCCGGCCCCAGCCACGAATCCCTGATCCACATGCAGTTTGACGGCATCAGCGACCCCCAGACGCTCGCGGAGCTGGAGCGTCGGGTGCGCGAAGTGCTGGACGACATCCGTCAGGTGGTCGAAGACTACGACGCCATGCGCGGTCACCTGCGCGGCCTGAGCGAAGAGCTCAGTCGTGCGCCGGCGGGGCTGGATCCGGACGATCTGGCCGAGGTCGCGGCGCTGCTGAACTGGCTGGACGATGATCATTTCACCTTCCTGGGTTTCGCCGAGAGCGAGAAGGTGGGGGAGGGCGATGAGGCCCATTTCAATTTCC
>JBFJTN010000261.1:0-4805 GCA_041625325.1 Oceanococcus sp.
CACCAGATACATGGCATCCGGCCGGGTGCCCGCCTCGAACAGGGTGGAACCACCACGCAGATCGACAAAGCTGGCGCCGGCGGCCAGCTCGCCCAGCAACTCCGGCTCCATGTCCTGGAACAGGCGCTGACGCCGCAATGTCTCGATAATCGCGAGGCTCATCCCGGCAGTTTAGGGCAAAGCGCGGCCCGGCACGCCCTTTGCTAAGCGGATGTCGAGATGAAGACTCATGCCGGCACTGACATCCTGCTCATCGGCAGCGACGAAACCCTGGTCCTGGCCTTGCAGGACGGGGGTTTCCGCGTGACCTGGGTGGACGAACACGAGGACCTGTACGCGGCCGTGGCCCGGCTGCAGCCGCAGGCGGTCCTGGTGCAGGCGGATTCGCCCACCCGCGATACCCTGGAACACCTGGCTTCGCTCAGCCGGCGCTACCCGCAGCCCACTCTGCTGCTGCACGATGGCCAGGATGCCGAGCTGACCCGTCGCGCCCTGAAACTGGGGATCAGCGCCTACGTGGCCGATGGCATGTCGGCCGGCGCGGTGCGGGCCCTGGTCGAGGTCTCGATCAGCCATCGTGAACAGCTCGAATCCCTGCGCCGCGAACTGACCCGCAGCCAGCGCTCCCTGGCCGAGCGCAAGCTGATCGACGCCGCCAAGTGCGTGCTGATGGAGCGCCAGGGCGTCTGCGAGGCGGATGCCTTCCGCCACCTCAAGAGTCTCGCCATGAATGCGCGCATCAGCCTGTCGGATGCCGCCCGCAATCTGCTTGCCCAGGAAGGAACCTGAATGACCGGGACCGTCACACTCGGCTACCTGCCGCTCACCGACGCCCTGCCGCTGTTCGCGGCGCAGCGCCTGCAACTGTTTGCCGAATACGGCCTGCGCGTGCAGCTGAAGGCGATGCCATCCTGGGCCCGCCTGCGTGATGCCCTGCTGATCGGCGAGGTGGACGCCGCGCACTGCCTGGCCGGGATTCCGCTGGCCGCCCAGGCCGGCCTCTACGGTCCCGGGGCGGATCTGGCCTGCGCCCTGACCCTGAACCATTTCGGCAATGCCATCACCCTGTACCGCCCGCTGGCCGAGCGGCTGTCGGGTGGCGCCGGCATGCTGGCCTCGCTGCGCCGCAAGGCTCTGGCCGAGCGCGACGGGCCACGCCCGCTCACCTTTGCCTCGGTGTTTCCGGTGTCCAAGCATGAGTTCGAGCTGCGTCACTGGCTGCGCAATCTGGATGTCGACCCGGATCACGACGTGAAGCTGCTGGTCATCCCGCCGCCACTGGTGGCGCGAGCCCTGCAGGAGCGCCAGATCGATGGCTTCTGCGTCGGCGAGCCCTGGAACTCGCTGGCGGTGCACCAGGGCATCGGTCAGGTGGTGGCCAGCAGCCGGACCCTGGGCCTGCCCGGCACCGAAAAGGTGCTGGCCACCCGCAGTGGCTGGCTGGAGCACCCGGACCATCTGGCCCTGATCCGGGCCCTGTGCGAGGCCTGTCAGTGGCTGGACCAGCAGGACCACCGGCTGACCGCGCTGGACTGGCTGGCCGAGACCCTGGACCTGGAGCCGGAACATCTGCGTCCGGGGCTGCTGGGCTCGCCCGCCGGCTTGCTCGAGACAGAAGGCGGCAGCCTGATGACCTTCTCCGGCATCAACTGCCCGGACGACTGGCACGCCCGCTGGCTGCTCGGACAGATGGAGCACAACCTGAGCATGCCGGCTTTCAGCGACCCAGAAGCCATCTGCCGGCGCGCCTTCCGGGCGGATATCCACGATCTGGCGATGCGCACCGCCACCACCTGAGCCCGGCTGCACCAGATTCGCCTGCGACGCACCATTTTGACGCATTGCAGCATGAACCTGCCGGTGCGCAGGACCCGCGGGCGGGCCGTCAGCGAACGGCAAAACAGCATTCGATCAACAGCTTACGAGACTGGCACGCAATTTGTTTGGGCTCAGGCGACGACGTGGACCAGGCCGCGACTGCAGGCACGAGTGCGTCGATGAATGACCGCCAGGGATGTACTGGGGCGGTTTCGGTTATTTCATCGGGAGCTCATCATGGAAGTCGCGAACAAAGCAACGCGCATCAACCTTTTCGATTTCAAGTCCGTGCAGATGCGGACTTTCCACCTCACGTGGATGTCGTTTTTCCTCTGTTTCTTCGGCTGGTTCGGCATCGCGCCACTGATGGCCGTGGTCCGCGAGGACCTGATGCTGACCAAGGCCCAGATCGGCAACACGATCATCGCCTCGGTGGCCATCACCATCCTGGTCCGTCTCATCATCGGGCCGCTGTGCGACAAGTACGGGCCGCGCAAGGTCTATTCCGCCCTGCTGCTGCTCGGCTCGCTGCCGGTCATGGCCATCGGCCTGGCGGACAGCTACGAATCCTTCCTGCTGTTCCGCCTGGGCATCGGCGCGATCGGCGCTTCCTTCGTCATCACCCAGTACCACACCTCGGTGATGTTCGGCCCCAACGTGGTCGGCACCGCGAACGCGACCACCGCCGGCTGGGGCAACCTCGGCGGCGGCGTGACCCAGATGGTGATGCCGCTGGTCTTCGCCGCGGTGATGATGTTCGGGGTGAGCGAGGCCGCCGGCTGGCGCATCGCCATGATCGTGCCCGGCGTGGTCCTGTTCCTGATGGCCTTTGTCTACTACTTCTTCACCCAGGATGCGCCGGACGGCAACTACGACGAACTGCGCGCCAAGGGCCTGATCCCCGAAGCCAAGCAGGACCACAGCGCGACCAGCTCCTTCAAGGCCGCCGCCAAGGACCACCGGGTCTGGGCCCTGTTCGTGGTCTATGCCGCCTGCTTCGGTGTCGAGCTGACCATCAACAACATTGCCGCGATCTACTACTTCGACCAGTTCGAACTGGACCTGAAGACTGCCGGCATCATCGCCGGCCTGTTCGGCCTGATGAACATCTTCGCCCGCACCCTGGGCGGCTACTTCTCGGACCGCTTCGCGCTCAAGAGCGGCCTCAAGGGACGCGTCCGCTTCCTGTTCATCGCCCTGTTCTGTGAAGGCCTGGCCCTGATCCTGTTCTCGCAGATGGGCGTGCTGGCGATGGCGGTGGCGAGCATGGTGGTGTTCAGCCTGTTCGTGCAGATGTCCGAGGGCGCCACCTTCGGCCTGGTGCCCTTCATGAACCGCAAGGCGCTGGGCGCCGTGGCCGGCATCGTCGGCGCCGGCGGCAATGCCGGTGCGGTGGCCGCCGGCTTCCTGTTCAAGTCGGAATCGCTGAGCTACCAGCAGGGCCTGCTGTTCCTAGGCCTGGCCGTGGTCGCGGCCTCCTTCTGCGCCCTGCTGGTTCGCTTCTCGGACGAAACCGTCAAGGCCGAGGACCAGCGCTTCCAGGAAGCCCTGGCCCTGCGCAACGCCGCCGCGGCGGCCTGATAGCGCATCGCCGTCCCTGAGGACTGCGGCGGCCGCTCCCGTCGCAGACCTCACTCCCGCTGCGGGCCCGGCCCCAGGCCGGGCCCGCAGCACCCTGACTCTCTCTCTCGCCGTGCGGGTTTCACCGTCCGGGATGTCCCCGGAAATCCGCGCTGCGCCTTTATCGGGAACATCACATGTCGACTGCACGTCCAGTCCGGGGCCGCGCCCCGGTCCTGGTCGGGCTGGCCTGCGCCTGCCTGACCACTTCCGTCTTCGCCACGCCGCTGAGCGAAGCCTTCTCCCAGGGCACCGCCAGCCTGTCCCTGCGCCTGCGCCATGAAAGCGCCGAGCAGGACAACGGCCTGCGCCGGGCCCAGGCCAATGGCCTGCGCCACCGGCTGGGTCTGACCACCGGCGACTGGCATGGCTTCAGCGCCACCCTGGAATCCGAGGGCACCATCGCCCTGGGCGAGGAGCGCTACAACAGCGGCCCCGGCGGCAATGGCCACAGCGAGTACTCGGTGATCGCCGATCCCACCGGCAACGAACTCAACCAGGGCTATCTGAGCTACGCGGCGGGTGCCGGCACCCTGCTGCGGGTGGGTCGCCAGCGGATCATCTTCGACAACGCCCGCTTCGTCGGCAATGTCGGCTGGCGACAGAACGAGCAGACCTATGACGCCGTCCTGCTGAAAACCGCAGCGGCCGACAATCTCACGCTGCAATACGCCTATCTGGGCAACGTCAACCGCATCTTCTTCGACAATGTCGACCTGGACGGCCATCTTGTGAATCTGAAAGCCAGCGTCGCACCGTCCCTTTCGGCCACGCTTTACGGCTACTTCCTGGACTTCATGAGTGGAGAGGACAGCCAGACGCTGGGCCTGCGGCTGGCCGGCAGCCGCCCGCTGTCCGGCATGACGCTGAGCTACAGCGCCGAATTCGCCCGGCAGGGCGACTACGCCGACTCGGAGAACCTGGAAGCCGACTATCTGGCCGGCGAAATCGGCCTGGCCCGCGGCCCGCTGTCCGCCGCGCTGGGTCTGGAGCTGCTGGGCTCGGACGGCAACCGGGGCTTCTCCACCCCGCTGGCCACCCTGCACAAGTTCAACGGCTTTGCCGACCTGTTCCTGGCCACCCCGGCCGACGGCCTGCAGGATGTCTACGCGCGGCTGGGCTACCAGCTCGGGAAATGGAAGCTGCTCGCCTTCTACCACCAGTTCGCCGCCGATGCCGGCAGCCGGGACTATGGCGATGAAGTGGACTTCGTGGCGGTCTACAAGCACTCGAAGTCCCAGTCCCTGGGCTTCAAGTACGCGGACTATGCGGCGCAGGACTTCGGCGTCGACACCCGCAAGCTCACGCTGGACCTGAACTACAGCTTCTGAGCGGTCTGCAGGCCGGGGGCCGGTATACTACCGGCC
>JBFJTN010000262.1:0-4800 GCA_041625325.1 Oceanococcus sp.
GCCCGCGGCCTGTGCATCCCGACCAGCGCTAACACGGTGAGCAGATAGGCGGCAGCCGCGGTGCGCGCGCCGGCGAGCAGCGCAAATGCCAACGGCAGCGGCAGCGCCAACAGCCACCAGCGGGCGCGGCCGGCAGCAACCGCCACGAGCACGGGCAGGGTGCTGCCGAGCAGCAGCACCGAAGCGTGCACGGGGTTGTCGATTCCCCAGACGCCGACCAGACGGGCCGGTCCCGTGTCGTCGGCGAGGCCCCAGGCCAGCAGCGACACCGCTGCCGCCACGTTTCCTGCAAGCAGAATCAGCACCACCAGGTACCCGCTCAGGTCGTTGCGCCGCGCGAGCACCCGGGCAACGCCGAAGTAGCACCAGAGCAGACAATAGGCGGCGATCAGCAGGTCCTGGCGGGCATCGCCGCCGGCGCCGGAGCTCCACAGCAGGGACAGGGCAGGAGCCAGGACCAGCAGCAGCACCGCCCAGCCGCCAGGACCGGCGAACGCCGTGCGCCACTGCCCGGCGCGGAACGCCAGGCCGTGGGCGCTGAGCGCCGTCAGGTAGAGAAGGAGATTGCGTCCGGCCTGGTCGGGAACAAAAAAAAACTCAGCACCAGCAGCGCGAACAGGGAGGCAAACGCCCTCTCGGGCCAGCCAAGCGCTACCGTTGCCGGCAACGCTTCCGCAGCCGAGGTCACCGTGCGGCGCCTGGCCCGCTCAACGGCCGCCGGTGTTGTCCAGCCACTCGTCCAGGAAGCTGCGCAGGTGCTCGGACCGGCTCGGATGCCGGAGCTTGCGCAGCGCCTTCGCCTCGATCTGGCGGATCCGCTCCCGGGTGACGTCGAACTGCTTGCCGACCTCCTCGAGGGTGTGGTCGGTGTTCATGTCGATGCCGAAACGCATCCGCAGCACCTTGGCTTCCCGGGCTGTGAGCCCGCCGAGCACCTCGCGGGTCGCTTCCCGCAGGCCTTCCCCGGTCGCAAGGTCCACGGGCGAGCCGATGGTGATGTCCTCGATGAAGTCGCCGAGATGGGAGTCTTCGTCGTCACCGATGGGCGTTTCCATGGAGATCGGCTCCTTGGCGATCTTCAGCACCCGGCGCACCTTGTCCTCGGGCATTTCCATTCGCTCGGCCAGCTCTTCCGGGGTGGGCTCGCGGCCCATCTCCTGCAGCATCTGGCGGCTGATGCGGTTCAGCTTGTTGATGGTCTCGATCATGTGCACCGGGATACGGATGGTCCGCGCCTGGTCGGCGATCGAGCGGGTGATGGCCTGGCGAATCCACCAGGTGGCGTAGGTGGAGAACTTGTAGCCGCGGCGGTATTCGAACTTGTCCACCGCCTTCATCAGGCCGATGTTGCCCTCCTGGATCAGGTCCAGGAACTGCAGGCCGCGATTGGTGTACTTCTTGGCGATGGAGATCACCAGGCGCAGGTTGGCCTCCACCATTTCCTTCTTGGCGCGGCGGGCCTTGGCCTCGCCGATGGACATGCGGCGGTGGATTTCCTTGATCTCGGCGGTCGGCAGCAGGGTGTCGGCCTCGATCTGCAGCATGCGGTTCTGCAGTTCGATCAGCTCTTCATGGTGCTGGCCGATGCGCGAGGAGTACTTGCGCTTGGCGCGGATCAGCTTTTCGATCCAGGCCGGGTTGGTGGCGTTCTTCGGGAACTGCTTGATGAAGTCCGCTCGCGCCATGCCGGCGTCGCGCACGATGATGCGCATCATGTCGCGTTCGATCTCGCGGATGCCGGCGACCTGATTGCGGATGTTCTGGGTGATCTCGTCGGTGACCTTGGGCGGCAGCTTCAGGCTCATGAACTTGGTCGCCAGCTTGAGCTGGGCGGCCTTGGTGTCCTTGTGCGCGTAGCCCTTGGATTCCAGCAGGTCCATCATGCGGTCGAAGCGCTGCTGCAGCTCGGTGAAGGCGGCGGCGACCTCTTCCGGGTCCGGGCCGGTGTCTACCGGTTCCTCGGCGGACTTGTCGTCGTCGTCATCGTCGTCCGAATCGTCGTTGTCGGAGGCTTCGGCGCGGGCCTGGGCTTCCAGCGCGGCGGCGGAGCCGGGGCCGGTCAGCGGGTCGCCGGTTTCCGGGTCGACAAAGCCGAGGATGACATCGCTCAGACGGCGCTGGCCTTCCTGCACGTCGGCGTAGAGCTCGAGCAGGATGGCGGTGGTCTCGGGGTGCGCGGTGAGGGCGTGCATGGCTTCGGCCAGGCCTTCCTCGATGCGCTTGGCGATGCGGATCTCGCCATGGCGGTCCAGCAGTTCCACGCTGCCCATCTCGCGCATGTACATGCGCACGGGGTCGGTGGTGCGGCCGAACTCGGCATCCAGCGCGGCCAGGGTGGCGACCGCCTCTTCGGTTTCCTCGTCGTCGTCGTCAACATCGACGGCGGCCGAATCGGAGAGCAGCAGCTCTTCTTCGTCCGGCGCTTCCTCGTGCACCTTGATGCCGAGGTTGTTGAGTTGGGTAATGATCTCTTCGATCTGATCGGGGTCGACGAAATCATCCGGCAGATGGTCGTTGACCTCGGCATAGGTAAGGTATCCGCGTTCCTTACCCTGCGCGATCAGAAGCTTGAGCTTTGATTGTTTTTCAACACTCATGAAATGTGGTGTTCCCGCTGGGTGGGCGCCGTCCGCTGGCGGCTGGGCGCACTGAGGCAAAATAAAACTTCAATGATAGCAAAATCAGGCCTGTCAAGTCTCTTTTTGTCAGCCTGAGTGGGACCGTTGCGCGGTCCGGGCGTTCAGTTCCTTGAACCGTTTCTTGCCGGCTTCATCGAGGGTGCCTGCACGAAGACGTTCGGTGAGCTCCTGAAGTTCCGTTTTCTCGGTGGATTTGCGCAATTTTTCGCAGGCCTGGCGAAATTCCGTGATGGCCTTGTCCTCGTCCATCAGGGTTTCCAGCTCGAACAGGGACAGGCGGTGCAGGATCTCTTCCTCCGGCCGGCCGGCATAGCCGTTGATCAGGGCCGCGCAGTGCAGGCCGGGCTGCTCGTGCAGACGGTCCATCAGTTCGCAGAGCAGGGCCACGCCGGGGATTTCGGTGGCGGCCAGGCTTTCAATGTCGGGCACGGCCTCGGCGCAGCGCGGGTAATTCAGCAGCAGCACGATGGCGCGACGCACCGGGGTCATGCGTGTCGGCGCCTTGACCGCCCGGCGCTGCACCTCCCGCGGCGCGGCGTGGCCGATCAGCGATTCCACCGCCGGGGCGCTGAGCCCGGCCAGCGCTTCCAGGCGCTCCAGCATCAGGGCGCGGAAGGCCGGGGCCTGTACCGGCGCCAGGGTCTTCTTCGCAGCGTCCAGCAGCGCGGCGCGGCCTTCGGCGCTGCCCATGTCCAGCTTGTCCTGCAGGCGCTGCAGCAGGCGTTCGGACAGCGGCATGGCAGCGGCCAGGCGCCGGGCGAAGCCCTCCGCGCCTTCGCTGCGCAGCAGGCTGTCCGGGTCTTCCTTGTCCGGCAGGAACAGGAAGCGGATATCCAGGCCGTCGCTGAGGCTGGCCAGGCAGACGTCCAGGGCCTTGTCCGCGGCGCGCAGGCCGGCGGCATCGCCATCGAAGCAGAACACGATCTGCGCGCACTGGCGGCTGAACAGGCGCACATGCTCCGGGGTGGTGGCCGTGCCCAGGGTGGCCACCGCGTTGTCGAAGCCGAACTGGGCCAGGGCGATGACATCCATGTAGCCCTCGACCACGATCAGCTGGGTCAGCTCGCGCTTGACCTGCTTGGCCTCGAACAGGCCGTAGGCCATGCGGCCCTTGTGGAAGACGGAGGTCTCCGGCGAGTTCAAATACTTGGCCGGGTCGTCCTCCAGGGTGCGCCCGCCGAAGGCCACCACCCGCCCGCGGGTGTCGCGGATGGGGAACATCAGGCGGTTGCGGAAGCGGTCGTAGTGCTGGCCGTTGTCCTTGGCCAGGGTCAGGCCGGCCAGCTCGGTCAGCTTCGGGGGTTGCAGCTGGCTGGCCAGGAAGTCCCAGCCGGGCGGGGCAAAGCCCAGCTCGTAGCGGCGGATCATCTCCTCGTTGACCCCGCGCCGGTCCAGGTAGGCGCGGGCGGCGCTGTCTTTGCTCAGGGCCTGGCGGAAGCGCTGGTGGGCGCGGTCCAGCATCTCGTAGATCTGTTTGTTCTGCGCGGCGGCGGGGTCGGCCGCCTCGCGTGGCACCTCCACCCCGGCCAGATCGGCCAGCACCTCGACCGCGGCGGGGAAGTCCAGGCGGTCATGGTCCATCACGAAGCGCAGGGCGTGGCCGTGCGCGCCGCAGCCGAAGCAGTGGTAGAACTGCTTGTGCGGGACGACGTTGAAGGAGGGGGTTTTCTCGTTGTGGAAGGGGCAGCAGGCCTTCCATTCACGCCCGGCGCGCTTGAGGTCGACGCGGGTGCGCACCACGTCGACGATGTCGACCCGGGCCAGCAGGTCGTCGATGAAGTCCTGGGGGATCAAGTGAAGCCGGGCGGGAGGCAGGCTCCAGAGCTTAGGCGGACAGGCGGGCCTTGACCAGCTTGCTGACCAGCGCCATGTCGGCCTGGCCCTGCAGACGCGGCTTGAGCTGGCCCATCAGCTTGCCCATGTCGGCCATGCCGTTGGCGCCAGTGGCGGCCACGGCCTCGTCGATGGCGGCGGCGATCGCGGCCTCGTCGAGCTGGGGCGGCAGGTAGACCTCCAGCAGCGCGGCTTCGGCCTCTTCGGCCTGCGCCAGTTCGGGCCGGCCGCCATCCACGAATTGCCTGGCGGCCTCGCGGCGCTGCTTGATCAGCTTCTCGACGATGGCGAGCACATCGGCATCGTCCAGTTCCACGCGCTCGTCCAC
>JBFJTN010000263.1:0-4788 GCA_041625325.1 Oceanococcus sp.
CAATGAGGTGAGATACAGATAGCCGTCATTGGCCTCGACGACTCCACGCGGCCGGCAATCCGAAACATAGCCGCCATAGTTCGATCCCACTGAAAACACCGTCCGGTAGTTGGATCCATCCAGATCCATCTGAAAGACCGTCCCGTTACCTCCTGGACAGGAATAGTAATAGGGGTAGGAGCCGCAAGTTCGGTTGTAGGAATAGTTGGTGGTCCCATACAACTTGCCATCGCTCGCCTGCATCAGTCGGCTGGTCGTGTACAGCAACTCGGCCAACGCCTCGAACCCAGTACCATCAGTTTTCAGTCGAAAGGCCTGCCTTGAGGTCGTACCGTACAGCAATCCATCATCGGCCTGAATCAGCCCTGTATTCGGATGAACAACACCCGATGCAAACTCGTACAAGGTCTGGAAATTACCGCCGTTGAGATCCACGCGAAAAACGGTTCCGAAGCCCGAACCGCCACCCGACCGGGTTGCGCCATACAGCTTTCCATCAGCTGCCTGAAGAATTCCGATCGGCGCCAGACCCAGGAATGCGCCGCTGGTGCCCGTAAAGCTCATCAGGCTCTCGAAATTTGTGCCATCGGGGTTCGCGCGGAACACAGTCCCTGCGTCGTCACTTCCACCCTCTGACGTTACACCGTAAATCAACCCGTCAGTGCCTTGAATAACCTCCACGGGCAGGGCACCAACTTGCCCACTGCTGCTACCGGCAAAACTGATGATCGTTTCAAGATTGCTTCCCGTTGGGTCCGTTCGGTAAACCGAACCCAGCCCAAATTCTCCACCAAAGGAGGTTGTCCCATAGAGCTTGGCGTCACTCCCCTGCGTCGAAAGACTCGGACGTGGTGCAGGCAGAAACGCCGCATAGGAACTTTCGAACCCGGACCCGTCAAGGTTGAGGCGAAACAGCCTGCCCCGGCTTCCGGGCCGATCATTGCCATCTCCTCGTGTCGTTCCGTACAGTCTTCCATCGCTGGCCTGAATCAGTGCGGCATCCGGATAATGGCCAGGGTGGTCTTCTGACTCACCGCGGAAAGTCACCAGACTTGCAAAATTATTGCCGTCAAGATCAACTCGAAATACGCTCCCGTAAGCGTTCCCGCCACTGCCATCACCAGAGGCATAGGTGGTTCCGTAAAGCCTTCCGTCGCTCGCCTGGGTCAATTCGGCGCGTGGATTGCCTCCGAGAAAGCCACCCGTGGATCCAGTGAAGCTCATCAGGCTCCGGAAATTGCCACCATCCGGGTCCATCCGGAAAACCGTCCCGCCTCCCGTCGCTCCCCCTGACGAGGTTGTTCCGTACAAAAGACCATTATCGGCAAGCACCAAACTGGCGGAAGGCCAAGCGCCTGGAAAAATTCCCGTGTTACCTGTGAAAGTCACCAGGCTCTGGAAATTGCTGCCGTCAGGATCCAGCCGGAATACCGTGCCGTTTCCCGAATCGCCCCCTCTACGCGTCGTCCCGTACAGCGAGCCGCCACTCCCCACCTGAACCAGGCCCGCAGCGGGGTGCCGCCCGGGCACACCCGCGACGCTATCGTCGAAACTCACCAGAGTCTCGAAATTGCCACCATCAAGATCTACGCGAAACACCGTACCGTAACCGGAACTGCCACCGGATTCTGTTATCCCGTAAAGCTTCCCGTCACTGGCCTGGATAAGCCGGCCAAGAGGAGAACTGCCTGTCGTGCCATCGAAATTGACAAGCGTTTCGAAGTTGCTGCCATCGGGATCAAGCCGGAACACCGTGCCCGCATTGGAACTTCCACCGTGAAGGGTCGTCCCGTATAACTTTCCGTCACTGGCCTGGATCAGCCCACCGTACGGATTAGCCCCCGGATACTCGCCCGCCGTAGAGCTCAGGTCTACCAAGGACTGAAAATTGCGGCCGTCGGGATCAGCCCGAAATATCGTCCCAAAGTTATTTACACCGCCGGTCCTTGACGTTCCGTAGAGCTTGCCATCGCTCAGTTGCAGTAACCGGCCACCGGGCTCTCGTCCACGTGCGGCGTCAAATTCATGCAGTACCGTGTAGCTGGCGCTGGCGACGCTTGCCGCTGTCAGCTGTAGCAGCACACCGAATCCAGCAATCAAAACCTGTCTCATGAGCACGACAGACATCCCCCGTGAATCTCTCTTGTTTTATTCAGCCCGGTCGTCTCCGGAACCATCGCTATTAGGTCGCCAGCGTCAGCGGCGACGTAAAGCACTGAACTCGGCTGCAACTAAGGGTCACCCCCGGCATTCACGTTGCAGATTCGGCACGATGCAGCTGGCAATCCGGCCGTGCCGCTTCGTCAAGTGACGATTGCGACTCCCTTCTCCATCCCTTTTCCTTGCCCAGCAGGCCTTGCGTCGCGAATGGGACTTCAGTTGCGGCTTCAAGGCCATTCCTTTTTCGGCCCGCCCTCGAATGCGTGCTTGGCCGCAGAATAGTCCCGCAATCAGGGTCGCGGCATCACCAAATGTGGTGATCGACAGCCGCCCGCTTCAACCGAAAGCGTGCAAACGGCGAACGCGACTGGTGACGGCCATGGGCATCGAGTAAGGTTGAATCCATGCCAATCAGCGCCCAGCAATTCAGCGAACTGGTTAGCGCCATCTATGCGGCCGCCACTGACACCGGACTCTGGCCCGAGGTTCTGTCAGCCTGCCGGCCGCATTTCCCCGGATCGAAGCTGACCTTGCACAGCCATGACGTGGCGCGGGATCAAAGCCTCAGCCTGCTCACGCTGGATCTCTCGCCCGAGGGCCAGATGCAGTACGGCGAGTATTACGCCGCCTTGAATCCGTTCCCGGGCCTGGCTGACCATCGCTATGGCGCGGGGCGGACCTATACGCAGGATGCGCTGAAGCCCTTTGCCGATTTGCGGGGCACCGAATATTTCGAGGACTTCATGCGGCCCTGGGGCCTTGAAGCCAGCGTGACGGCCACCTTGCGCTCGGACCGTCGCATCAGGACGACCTTCTGCGCGCAATGTCCGCGCCCGGTTTTCGAGGCGCACGGAGACAGGTGGCTCGAGCTCATGCAACTGCTTGCCCCGCACCTGCAACGCGCCGCCGAGGTCAATCGCCTGACCCTCGGCGCCCAGCTGCGGGCGCGCTCGACCGAGGCGGCGCTGGATGCTCTGCGCCAGGGCGTATTCGTCCTCAGCCCGGACGCCCGCATCCAGTATCACAACCACAGCGGCGAGGCATTGCTGCAGGCCGACGGTTGCGTGCGTCAAACGCCCCACGGGCAACTGGACTTCCGCGAGCCTGAGAGAGCTCGCCAGCTGCGATCCTGCCTGGCCGCCTATCTGTCAGCCGGCGTGCCCGCCGCCGCACCTCCTAAGAACAGTTTCCTGCTGCGCGATGCGGACGGCAGCCCGCGCCACCTTGTCGTGGTCATCCCGTGGCTCGGGGATATCGAATCCGCCGATTTCACCGCCGCGCTGGGGGCCGATCCGCGCCGCCTGGCGCTGGTGTTCATCTGCCCGCTTGGCGTCTCCGAGAGTGATGGCGACAGGCTGCTCGCGGCACTGTTCAACTGGACGCCGGCGGAAACGCGACTGGCGATCGCACTGGCCAACGGGGAGACACCGACGAGTTACGCGCAGCAGCGGAATCTGTCGATCAACACGGTGCGCACGCAGTTGCGGCTGGCCATGCGCAAGGCCGGCCTGCAACGGCATTCCGCCCTGATCCAGCTGGTAACACAGGTGCTCGGGGCACTGCGCAACTCGGAGCAGGAAACGTTCGATGAGTGATCCGCCCCGGCCCAGGATCCTTCACATTCACGGCGGACCGGGTCTCAACGCGAACCCGGAACGCCACCTGCTCTTGCCGCGCTTTGAAGCACGCGGCCTGGAGCTGGCCCTGTTCGAGGAGCCCTCGGCACAGCGCCCGGACGGCCCGGCGGTGGATCCCGCGGATGCCTTTGCCGCTTACATGCAGGCCGCTCGCGACTTTCTGCGCAGCCAGGCAGGCGCCGGGCCGGTCGTCGTGGTCGGGCACAGTTTTGGCGCGATTGCCGCCGTGCTGCTGAGCGCGGAGATGCCAGGCCTGGTCAAGGCGCTGGTCACCCTGGGCGCCGCGCTGGACCAGGCCACCGCGACCCGTCGGCTGCTCCGGCTGGCCGCCAGCCATTGTGCCGAGCCGGCCAGGGCGCAAAGCCTGAACGCCCACGCCGAGAACCTGCAAACGCAGTTCGATGAGAACGCCCAGCAGGGCCTGATGCTGGCCACCGAGGATACGGGCTTCATGCAAAGTTACTGGTGTGATCCGGCCCTCGGCCAGGCGTATTTGCAGCACTACACGGCGCCACGTTACGAGCTGGACGCCGAGGCCTTCATGGCCGTGCGCAGCAGCCTGAACTGGACCATGCCGGCCGGATGCCAGGTCCCGGTCACCGCCATCCACGGCGCGCGCGATCCCCTGGTGCCCGCGGTCGATGCCGTGCCCTTGCTGCGCCGTTCTTTCGAGCAGGTCGAAGCGGTCGAGTTCGCAGGATCGGCCCATTATCCGCATATCGAGGAAACCGACCGGTTCCTGAATTTGCTTGAGGACATCGTCTCGTGCTGACGCGCCTGGAAAGGGAATCCTGTTTCGCCCGATGAGTCCGAATGCCTGCTTTCAGGCAATGCTTTGCTGATCGGAAAAGTCCAGCGAACTTAGGAGATGTGTCGGAGGTTCCTGTCAGATAGCTTAGGGTCGACTTCCGCTTTGCGCCCACTGCGCGCTGTCGCTCCGCCCGGAAAGCCGGACCATGCAAGCGCGAAAGCCCGGTCACGCCCTCATTCG
>JBFJTN010000264.1:0-4765 GCA_041625325.1 Oceanococcus sp.
CATGACGCGCTGCGCGCCCTGCCCGGCGGGCTGGCCCTGGCGCTGCTGTTCATCGCGATGACCGTGTTCAGCGCACCCCTGATCGTGGCCCTGCCGGTCTATGTCAGCGAGCAGCTCGGCAAGGGGCCGGCCTGGTTCGGATTCCTGATGGGGGCCGAAGCCGCCGGCCTGAGCTTCGGTGGCCTGTCCGCCATCTGGCTGTTCCGCCTGGCCTTCGCGCGCAGCCGCCTGCTGCTCATGCTGGTCCTGATCCTGCCGGCCTGCCTGATCGGCCTGGCCCTGACCCACCATGCCTTCGCGGCGATGGCCCTGCTGTTCCTGGTCGGCCTGGCCCAGGCGCTGGCGGGCGCCATCGTCATGAGCAGCCTGCAGATTCACCTGCCGCCGGCCGTATTGGGCCGTGCGATGGGCCTGCTAATGACGCTGCTCGGCGCGGCGGCGCCCTTGGCCATGGCGCCGGCCGGGCTGCTGGTGGACTGGCTGGACCATGATGTGGCGCCGTTGCTACTCGCATGCGGTCTTGCGCTGGGGTTGTGCGTGGTGGGTCTTGCGGGGCGGATCCTCTCTTCGGGAATGCTGAGATCGAGCGCTTGGGCACCGGCGACGGGCGGGGTTTGAGCCGTCGGGGATAGATGTCGGCACGCCGCTGGCCTCCTCGCAGCTGAGTGGCAGCGAGTCGCTTCCGATGCGCGCACCGCATTGCGGCGGGCGGTAGGCAGATTCCCCGTGTCTTACTGCACGACGCGGCCCGTCGCCGCGTCCGCGGCATCGGCCAGGAAATGCCGCGCGGCATAATGGATATGAATTGCGCCCCAGATGGAAAACGCCAAGCTGCTGAGCAGGGCGTAGCGCAAGCCGTCCTGGCCATACTCGGTGGAGAAATAGTCCGACAGCACGCCGATCACCAGCGGGCCCATTCCGTAGCCAAGTATGGATGCGGCAAACATGATGACTGCCACAGCCATGGCCCTCATATCGGCATTGGCCAAGGATTGAATGGCAGCGTAAAGGGGGCCGGTCACGGCGCCGGCGGCCAATCCGGCCAGCAGGAACATGAAGGCTGCCAGGATCCAGCTTTCCGCCAGATAGGCGGCCGCGAAAAACGGAAGAGACAGGATCATGCCGATGCCAGGGGCCCACAACTGCCAGCGCAGATCCCGCCGGGCCAGCCGGTCAGCGAGCACGCCGCCGATGATCAAGGCGACGACCTGACCGACACCGTTGACGAAGCCGGTCACCGCGCCAACCTGGGTGAGTGTCAGTCCGTGGCTCCGCATGAAGAAGGCTGGCGCCCACTGTATCGAAGCGATGGAGGCAAATACGGCAATGGTGACGGCCAGGACCAGGTGAGCATAGGCTGGCCGGGAAAACAGCGTTTTCAGCACTGTGACAAAGGGGACATCACCCTCCCCAATGTGCTGTGATTTGGCCGTCTGCCGTGGCGGTTCCCTGAGTGTCAGTTTCAGCACCACGGCAAATAACAGGCCAGGAGCGCCCGCCAACACAAAGGCCATGCGCCAGCCGAAGTTCTCGCCGATATAACCACCCAGCGTGTTGCCCAGCGCAATTCCCACGAAGGTGCCCGCGGTCACGATGGCCATCGCGGTGGCGCGGCGTTCCGGTCGGAAGTAGTCGCTGATCAGCGAGTGCGTCGAAGGTATGCCGCCGGCTTCACCGAAGCCCACGGCGACACGCGCAAAAAACAGGGAGACAAAATTCCAGGCCAGGCCACATAGCACCGTAGCCAGTGACCAGATGCCCATGGCCATGCTCAATATGTTCACGCGGCTGCCGCGATCCGCCCAGCGAGCGAAAAGGAAGCCGAAGATCGCGTAGGTCAGCGCGAAGGCGAAGCCGGTGAGCGCGCCGAGTTGTGTGTCGAGGACGTCGAAGTCCTTCTTCAGCAGCTCCATCAGCACCGAGAAGACAAATCGGTCCATGTAATTGAACACATTGACCAGCGCCAGCAGGCCCAGCACATAGCAGATGTACGCCCGCGAATGCGGCAGCTCGGAGAGGGTGGTGCCTGGATGCCCGGCCAGCAACCCGTGGACTGGCTTGTTGTCGTCAGTTTTCATTGTCCGCCCCTGGAGCTTTGTTGATCATCATCTTGCTGCCTTGCCCGGAACGCATCGCCCATGTCTGCAGCGCATCGCCAAGCTGCGCAGCAAGCGCTTCAGCGGATGCGCCCGAGTGCAAGCTCGTACTGGACCGCTGCCATGATCTGTCGCGACATTTCAGCGCGCATGTATGGACTGATTGGCCGGCGGCACGATCCTGCAGACATGCTCGCGCTCGAGCGCTTCAAGAGAGGGACAGCCCAGAATGCTCATATCCCTTTCCAGTTCGTCGCGTAACAGGCTCAGGGCCTTTTCGACCCCGGCCTGACCAGCCGCTGCCAGGCCATACAGATAGGGCCGGCCCAAAGAACAGGCGTCCGCGCCCAGTGCCAGGGCCTTCAGAATGTCCGTGCCGCGTCGAATGCCGCCATCGACGATCAACTCCAATGCATCACCCACGGCGTCACGAATCGCCGGAAGGGTGTCCAGCGGTGCAGGGGAGAAGTCCAGTTGCCGCCCGCCGTGGTTGGACAGCATCACGGCCGAAGCGCCGACTTCGACCGCCCGCTTCGCATCGGCCACAGAACTCAGGCCCTTGATGGCAAATGGCCCGTCCCACTCTTCAATCAACCAGGCCACATCAGCCCAGGTCACGCTGCGATCAAACTGTTTGTTGACGTACTCGAACAGCGCCATATGACCGCCGTTGAGTGCATCCACGCGGTGTACGACATTGGCCAGACGAAAATCCGGTTGCCGCAGCAGATTCCACATGTAGTGAAAGCTGGTGGCATAGCTGAAGATGTTGTGGCGGTTCACTCTGGGCGGCATCGACAGGCCGTAGAGCTTCTCCCGCTCGCGGTTGCCCAGCACGGGCGTGTCAACGGTCAGGCACAGGGCGTTGTAACCAGCGCTCTTGCAGCGCTGGACGAACTCGCGCGTCAGCTCCCGATCTTTGTGGATGTAGATCTGAAACATCCGATTGCAAGCCGGAGCGGCCGTGGCGACATCTTCCAGCGAGGTGGTCGCCAGGGTCGACAGGCTGTAGAGGGCTCCGAATTTTTCCGCGGCCCGGACTGCCGCCAGTTCCTTGTCGTGATGAAACAGCCGATTCATTCCGGTCGGTGCAAGAAAGAAAGGCAGCTGCAAGTCGCAACCCAGGACCCGGCGGGACATATGAATGCTGCTCACATCGACCAGGCAACGCGGTACGAGCTGGTACTCGTCGAAAGCCATGCTGTTGCGTCGCAGGGTCCACTCATCGTCAGCGCCACCGTCAATGTAGTGAAACATGGGCGAGGGCAGGCGGCGCTTCGCGCGCTTTCGCAGATCAGCAATGCTGTAACAGCTGTCGAGACTCATGCTTGATGGCTTTGGCAGCGGCCGCCCCGGCCTGGCAAGCGCCTGCGGCGGATAAACCGCTGCATTTCCGTGGCAAGGACAAGGGGAGACAGGCCGCGCCAGGCGGAGCGCGCCCTGCGGCGGTGAACATGGGGACAATCAGAGCTGGCATGGCCGCCATTCATCTGCGGTTCCTTTCCTCAAGTGGTGCGGCTTGGGTCTGCAGTATTGTCCTGATGGGGCCCTTTCAGTAGGGTGGTAGGACCACTGGTGAAGAGAGCCCCTGCATGTCCAAGCAACCCGATGCCGTGGCCAAGCGCCTTCAACTTGCGATACAGGGTGGAGAGTTTTCGCCGGGCCAGCCGCTGCCTTCGGAGCGTGTCTTGTCGCAGCAATGGGGCATCTCACGTTCCATCATTCGTGAGGGCATTGCGATGCTGGTGGCCCGGGGGTTGCTGACGCGCGTTCAGGGTCGCGGCACATTCGTGAATGCGGTCGAAGAGCAGATGGATTCGCAGGTGTGGGCGGACATCGCCACGGACCTGCCGGGGCTGCAGGATCACATGCTTGAGTTTCGGCAGCTGCTGGAGGGCCGGGCTGCGCAACTTGCCGCGGCGCGCCACAGCGCGGAGGACCGGCGTCGCCTCAAGGAGGCCGGGGAGGCGGTCGATCAGGCCTGGCGTGAGGGTGGCGCCAGGGAACAGCTGCGTACCGATCTCGCGCTGCATCAGTGCATTGCCCAGGCGACTCACAATCCGGTCATCAGCTCTCTGATGTCATCCTTGCATCGGTTGCTGCTGGAACACATGCAGTTGTCGGTAGCCGGGCACGTCCGCGATCCCCAGGTGAATGCAGCCGTCCGGGATCAGCATCAGACCCTGGTGGCTGCCATCCTCTCTCGCGACCTGGATGCGGCAGGACGCGCGGCCGAGGACCATCTCGACTTTGTCCGGGTCAGGTTGAATCATCTGCGGCCACGCGGTTCCTGAAACCCGGTTCGCATGAGCTAGCGTTCTGGCGGGGGCAGCGGAGCTTGAGTCAGCAGCCGGATGATCGTGGGGCCGCCGTTCCCGCTGTCGCCCCGGGGTGTTTGTCGCGATGACTTGAAGGCGCCCGATCCCGGCGCCCGGATTGTCGGCTTGGTGGTCCTACCACCATGTCGCTCGTGTCCGCCCAGGGCACTACTCTTCGACGCGACAGCTAGCATCCCCTTAGGCGCCGCGCGCCAACAGATTCCGAGGGTCCGCCGACATGAATATCGTGCACTGCTACAAGATTTCTTCAGGGCCGTTCCGAGCAAGGCCTGAACGGCCCGCGCAGCTTGAGCCGCGCGGATGAAGGCTTGGATCCCCCGCGGCTGGAAG
>JBFJTN010000265.1:0-4737 GCA_041625325.1 Oceanococcus sp.
CGAAGCGCTGCTGGGCTGGGTCTACAGCCCTTTCCGCATGAAGGACCTGATGCAGGGCATCCTCGGTGACCGCCTGGTCGACATGCAGCTGGACGTCTACGACGGCGATGCCATCGACCCGCAGGCCCTGCTGTTCCGCACGCCGCGGCCCTCGCCGGGTTTCCTGCCGCAGTTCGAGCGCAGTGTCAGCCTGGAGGTCGGTGGACGCCCCTGGCTGCTGCATGTGGCGCTGGAGGATCCGGAGCCGGACACGCTCTCGGTTCTGGTGCTGCTGGGCGGCAGCCTGCTGACCCTGCTGCTGGGTGCGCTGGTCGCCAGCATGGGCAGCAACGAGTACCGGGCGACCGAGCTGGCCCTGGGCATGACCGCCGCCCTGCGCAACAGCGAGGAGCGGCAGCGCGCGATCATGGACGGCACCGCGGACGCCATCCTCAGTTTCGATCAGCGCGGGGTGGTGCAAAGCTTCAACAGCGCCGCGGAGACGATGTTCGGCCTGGATGCGGACGAGGTGATCGGTCGCAATGTGGGCATGCTGATGCCGCGGCGCTTCCGCCACCTGCACGAGGATCGGCTGGCCGCCTGGGCCCAGGCGGCCCCCGAGCGGAGCAACCTGCTGCGGCGCGAGGTGATCGGCCTGCGCAGCAACGGGGACGAGTTTCCGGTCTGGCTGGCGGTCAATCGCATGCCGACCCCGGGTGGCCAGCCGGAATTCGTCGGCCTGGCCAGCGACATCAGCCAGCGCAAGCGGTCCGAGCGGCTGCTGGCCCAGGCGCACAGCCTGCGCCGCAATATCCTGGAGAGCGCCCCCTTCGCGATCCTCTCCACCGACGAGCATGGGCTGATCCAGTCCCTGAATCCCGCGGCAGAGAGGCTGATCCAGTATCAGTTCGCCGAGCTGGCCGGGCGCGAAACACCGGTTCTGCTGCTCGATCCGGAGGAATTGCAGGCGTACGCTGCCGAGCTGTCACGGCGGCTGGGGCGGCCGCTGGAGCCGGGTTTCGCGAGCCTGACCGCCCGGGCCCGGCTGGGCCAGACGGATGAGCGCGAATGGACTTGGCTGCGCAAGGATGGCGAACGCATTCCGGTGCAGGCCTCAACCACTGCGCTGGTGGGCGCGGATGGCGAGCTGGAAGGCTTTCTCATCATCGCCTTCGACATCACCGAGCGCCGCAACGCCCAGTCCTACGTGGAACATCTCGCCCACCATGACCCTCTCACCAACCTGCCGAACCGGGCCCTGCTGCTGGACCGGCTGGACCAGGCCGTCGTGCAGGCCCGGCGCAAGCGCGAGAAGGTCGCCGTGCTGCTGGTCGATCTGGACCACTTCAAGCGCATCAACGACACCCTGGGGCACCACGTGGGCGACGATCTGCTGCTGGGCGTGGCGGACCGCCTGAGCCGCGCCGTGCGGCAGATCGACACGGTCTCGCGCCTGGGCGGCGACGAGTTCGTGCTGATCCTGCCCGGGGTGAGCGATCGTGCCGCCGTGCGCCGCATCGTCGGCCCCCTGCTGGACACCCTGTCCGCCCCGTTCCGGGTGCAGGGCCACGAGATGACCGTCACCCCGAGCATCGGCATCGCCCTGTTCCCCGAGCATGGCGAGGACGCCCGCCTGCTGCTCAAGCATGCCGACACCGCCATGTACCAGGCCAAGGAGGCCGGCCGCAGAACCTATCGCTTCTTCGAAGCCGACATGCTCAAGCACAACCGGCGCCGCCTGGAAACCGAAAATGCCCTGCGCAAGGCGCTGGAAAAGGACGAGTTCTCCCTGGCCTTCCAGCCCCAGGTGGAATTCGACAGCGGCCGGATCATCGGCTGCGAGGCGCTGTTGCGCTGGCGCAATCCGCGCCTGGGCGAGGTGCCCCCGGGCAGCTTCGTGCCCATGGCCGAGGAGATGGGCCTGATCCAGCCGATCGGCGAATGGGTGCTGCGCACGGCCTGCCGGCAGGCGCGCCAGATGCAGCTCGCGCTCGATCTGCCGCTGCAGCTGGCGGTCAACATCTCGCCGCGTCAGTTCTTCCAGACCGATCTCACCGACATCATTCAGGCGGCGCTGCGCGAGTCCGGTCTGCCGGCGCACTGTCTGGAGATCGAGATCACCGAGGGCGTGCTGGTCAAGAACGCCGAGGAGACCATCGAGATGCTGCGCCGGATCCGCCGGCTGGGGGTGCAGGTCTCGATCGACGATTTCGGCACCGGCTATTCCAGCCTGTCCTACCTGACCTGCTTCCCCATCGACAAGCTGAAGATCGACAAGAGCTTCGTGCGCGACATCACCGAGGACCCCAACGATGCGGCGGTGACCAGCGCCATCATCGTGATGGCCCATACCCTGTCACTCAAGGTGGTGGCCGAGGGAGTGGAGAACCAGGCCCAGTACAGCTATCTGGCGGAGCGCGGTTGCGACATCGCCCAGGGCTATTATTTCGGCCGCCCCCTGACCCAGGATCTGTTCATCGAGGCGGCCACGCGGGCCAGGCCGGGCCTGCCGGCGCCCGCCGAGGCGCCCGACGCCGTGGTGCGCCACTGAAGCGGCCGGCCACGGACCGGCCAAACCCTCAGAGGTAGTCGGCCAGGATCGCGCTGCTGACCTCCAGATCCCGCTGTGATTTGCGCTGGATGTCGCGGCCGAGAAAATCCGCCAGCTTGCCGCCGATCAGGGGCACATCGCAGCTGATCCGCCAGTCCATCCGGTTCACCGCGCCGCGAGGGTGCTCGGACAGGCGCATGGCGCTGTGGATGGTCACCCGCTCCAGGCCCATCAGCCGGATGTCCAGCTCGCCCTCGCCAGTGGTCGTGTTCCAGCGGTCGATCTGGCGCACCGTGATCTTCTCGCCGCCGGGCAGCAGCTTGCGGATGAAGCCGGGCAGCGGCAGGGTGGGCTCCATGACAAAGCGGCAGTCGACGAAGAAATCCTCCGGCTTGTCGCTGCTGGCGATGACCTGCAGCTCCTCCAGGCCCAGCGCGGCGTACTTGCGCGGGCAGAAGCCGGTGTCGAAATACATGCGGCGGACGGCCTCGAGCGGCGCGTCGTAAATATGTTCGTCAGTGAAGGTCATGGGCACCTGAGCCAGCTCCTGAGCAGTTCGTAAACCCGCGGATTATGCAGCAGCTCCATGTGGTTCATGGCCGGCAGCAGTTCGCGCGCCAGCGATGCGGCGTGCAGCTGTCGGTCCGGGTCCCGGGACAGACCCAGGGCACTGGCCACCGGGACCAGATAGTCATGCCGGGCCCGCCAGGCTTCGGGCGGCGCCTGCTCGGACAGGCTGGCCGCCAGCAGCAGATAGCGCGGCCCCTCGGGCAGGGGCAGAGGCTGGCGCCAGTCGTCGGGGTGATCCGGGTCCGGCGCCAGCTGCCAGTCCTCCGCCGCAATATTGCCGAAGCGCAGGTCGCGGATGCCGGCCGAACGCAAGCCGCCCAGGCGGGCCAGCGGCTTGAGGTAGGGGGAAATCGTCAGCAGGCTGTTGGCGCGGTTGCCCAGGCGCTCCAGCGGCGAGCCGTGATGGGGGCTGCCCAGCATCGCGGCCTGGACCAGCCGCTCAGGCCAGCGATGGCCGCGCTGCGCCGCGACGAGCAGGGCGGCGCGGATCAGCAGGCCGCCCATGCTGTGGCCGATCAGGCTGAGCTGCGCAAAGCCATCGGCTTCCTCTTCCAGCAGTTCGGCGAGCCGGGCGCCGTTGTCCGAGATGTGCAGGCCGCTGTTGTAACGCAGGTACTGCACGTCGGCACCCCGCTCATTGCGCAACCACAGCGAGAAGCCCGGGTGGGCGCCCTGCTGCCAGCCGCGCTCGCTCATGCACAGGCCATGCAGGAAAATGACCCGGTGCGGACGGCCGCTGACCGGCCCGTGCAGGCGCATGGACAGGGCCAGCGGGCTGCGCTTCCCGGTCAGGGCGTCGCCGCAGACCCCGTTCACCGCCGCGGCGAAGGCCAGCCAGGCATCGTCCTCGCCGTGCGGTTCGGCATGCAGGGCCCGGCTGGCTTCGCCGAAACCGGTTTCCAGGTGGCCGAAGCTGCTGCGGATCAGGCGGTAGACCAGGCCGGCGATGCCGAAGGCGCGGTCGCCCACCTCGCGCTGCCAGGGCAGCGGCGCGCGGCTGATCGTGCCGTGCATGCGTTCGACCACATCGACGATCTCGCCGCCCAGGCCCATGGCGAACTGGCTGATTCCCAGGCCCCGGGCAATCTGGCGGCGGGCCTGCTCCACGTCGGCCGGCTGCAGGGCCATGGGTTCAGCCGGCATGGCCGTGACTCATGTCCAGCGGCCGCTGGCCGCCCGGCAGGGCCAGCCGGCAGATGCTGCGTACCACGCTGCCGAACTGACGATGCAGCGGGCCGCTGTTGTAGGGCAGGCCGTAGCGGGCGCAGATGGCGCGCACCTGCCGGGAGATCTCGGCGTAGCGGTGGGCCGGCAGGTCCGGGAACAGGTGGTGTTCGATCTGGTGCGACAGATTGCCGGACATCAGATGGAACAGCCTGCCGCCATCCAGGTTGGCCGAGCCCAGCAGTTGGCGGTAGTACCAGTGGCCACGGCTTTCGTCCTCGCAGATGGATTCGTCGAAGACCTCCACCCCGTCCGGAAAATGGCCGCAGAAGATGATGGTGAAAGCCCAGATATTGCGGATCACGTTGGCGATCAGGTTGGCGATCAGCACCACGAAGAACAGCGGGCCGGCCAGCAGGGGAAACAGCACGTAGTCCTTGAGAAAGACCTTGCCGATCTTCTTCAGCGCGCCC
>JBFJTN010000266.1:0-4723 GCA_041625325.1 Oceanococcus sp.
ATCGCGAAGAATTGCGCGCGGCACTCCAGCGCGCGGTGATCCTGTCGAACGAGAAATTCCGTGGCGTGCGCCTGCTGCTGGAAGATCGTTCGCTGAAGCTACAAACGCACAACCCGGAGCATGAGGAAGCGGAAGAGGAACTGGAAGTCGAATACGTGGGTGAAAAGCTCAGCATCGGTTTCAATGTGACCTATCTGCTCGATGCCCTCTCCGCCATTCATACCGAACAATTCAGCCTTGGTCTGACCAGCCCCGATCACAGCGGGCTGCTGCTGGAACCCGGCAACGACGACTGCAAGTACGTCATCATGCCGATGAGGTTGTAGCAGCACGGGAGTGCAGCTCCAGCATCTGCAGGTCGAGCAGCTGCGTTGCATCGAGCGCGCAGCCTTTGAACCCGCGGCTCAGCACAATCTGTTTACCGGGGACAATGGCAGCGGCAAGACCAGCCTGCTGGAAGCCATTTACCTCCTTGGCCGCGGACAAAGCTTCCGTCACGGTAGCGGACGGCGCCTGATTCGCGATGGCGCGGAAAGCTGTCTGGTCCGCGCACGACTCGATCCCGGCGCCCCGCAGGCGCCATTCCCGATCGCCATACAGAAAGGCGGCGAAGTCACCCGGATTCGAATCGCCCAGGAAACCCAGGTACGGCTCAGTGACCTGGCGCGTTACTGCCCGGTCCTGGTCCTGGAACCGGGACAGCATCGGCTGCTGGAGGACGGTCCAGTACTGCGTCGCCGTTACCTGGACTGGTCGGTGTTTCACGTGGAACATCAGTACCATCAATGCTGGCAGCGCTATTCCCGTGCCCTCAAGCAGCGCAATGCACTGCTACGGCAACGCCAGCGCGCGGCCCTGGGCAGCTGGAACGAGGAGTTCGCCTCGGCTGCGGAGGAACTGGATCGCTACCGCAGCAAGGTCCATGAGGAGATGCAAGCCTTCATTCAGGACTTGCTGATCACCTTCTTTGGCGAAGACCACAGCCTGAGCGTGGACTATCGCCGCGGCTGGCCGGCGCAGACGCGCTTGCGTGAAGTGCTGGCCCTGCAGGAGGTGCAGGATCTCGAGCGCGGCTTCACCCAGAGCGGTCCGCAACGCGCGGAGATTCGGGTGAGAAGCCATGGGCACATGGCGCGCGAAAGTCTGTCACGCGGGCAACAGAAGTTGCTGATCACCGCCATGTTGCTGGGTCAGGCGCAGCATTTCGCCAGCCGGCGAGACAGCCATCCCATACTGTTGGTGGACGACCTGGCGTCGGAGCTTGGCCAGCTGGCCCGACAAAGCCTGTTCGGCTGGCTGCAGAGCTACCCTGGCCAGTGCTTCCTCACGGCACTGGATCCCGAAATGCTGCCCCGGAGCCTGCTCGACCGGAGTCGCATGTTCCACGTGAAACATGGGGCGCTGAGCCCGGGCGGCTGAAGGGAGCAAATGCTATAATTTGTTTTTGCAAGGGTTTTCTGGCGCATGACCGCCCCTAAAGCGAATAACGCGACCTACGACGCGACCAACATCCAGATTCTTGAAGGCCTCGAAGCCGTGCGCAAGCGCCCCGGTATGTACATCGGGGATACCGGCGATGGTACGGGTCTTCACCACATGGTTTTCGAAGTCGTCGACAATTCCATCGACGAAGCGTTGGCCGGTCATTGCAGTACCGTCGAAATCATCATCCATGCTGATCAGAGCATCACGGTCAAGGATGATGGCCGCGGGATTCCGGTGGATATCCACGAAAAGGCTGGTGTGTCTGCCGCCGAAGTGATCATGACAACCCTGCATGCCGGCGGGAAGTTCGACGACAATTCCTACAAGGTCTCGGGTGGCCTGCACGGCGTAGGGGTGTCGGTGGTCAATGCCCTGTCCGATACCCTGCGGCTGGACATCCATCGTGATGGCCAGCATCACCGCCAGGAATACCGTGATGGTGTGCCGGTCGGGCCGCTGGAAGTGGTGGGTGCTTCCACCCGCCGCGGCACGGAGATCACCTTTCTGCCCAGCGCCAGGATCTTCGGAACGGTGGAGTTCCACTACGATCTGCTGGCGCGACGTCTGCGGGAGCTGTCCTTCCTGAACTCTGGCATCCGCATCGCATTGCGCGAGGAGGCGGGTGAGCGGGAAGACGTCTTCCAGTACGAAGGCGGCATTCGTGCTTTCGTGGAACATCTGAATCAAGGCAAGACGGCGCTGCATCCCACGGTGTTTCACTTCACCGAGGAGCGCGAAGGATCCACCGTCGAACTGGCCATGCAGTGGAATGACAGTTATCAGGAAAATGTCTTCTGCTTCACCAACAATATTCCGCAGCGTGATGGCGGCACCCACCTGGCCGGCTTTCGCGCCGCCCTCACCCGCTGCCTGAACGCCTATATCGAGAACGAGGGTCTGGCCAAACGTGAGAAGGTCAGTCCGGCGGGTGATGATGCCCGTGAGGGCCTGACCGCCATCGTGTCGGTCAAGGTGCCCGACCCGCAGTTCTCCTCGCAGACCAAGGACAAGCTGGTCTCGCAGCAGGTCAAGGCGCTTGTGGAATCGGTGCTTTTCGGCAAGCTGCAGGAGTTCCTGGACGAAAACCCCAAGGAAGCCCACGCGGTTGCGAGCAAGATCATCGACGCCGCACGGGCCAGGGAAGCGGCCCGCAAGGCGAGAGAGATGACGCGCCGCAAAGGAGCCCTGGATATCGCCGGTCTGCCCGGAAAGCTGGCGGATTGCCGTGAACGTGATCCGGCGAAATCCGAGCTGTTCCTGGTCGAGGGCGACTCCGCAGGCGGGTCGGCCAAGCAGGGGCGTGACCGGCACTTCCAGGCAATCCTGCCGCTGAAGGGCAAGATCCTGAACGTGGAGAAGGCGCGCTTCGACAAGATGCTGAAGTCGGATGAGGTCGGCACGCTGATCACGGCCCTGGGCTGCGGTATCGGTCGGGAGGAATTTACCCCCGACAAGCTGCGCTATCACCGCATCATCATCATGACCGACGCCGACGTGGACGGCTCCCACATCCGCACCCTGTTGATGACCTTTCTTTATCGGCAGATGGCGGAGATCATCGAGCGCGGTCACGTCTACATTGCCCAGCCGCCCTTGTACAAGGTCAAGCGAGGCAAGCGCGAGCGCTATGTCAAGGACGACGCGGAGCTGGACGCGTTCTTGATGGAAATGGCCTTGGACGACGCCCGCATGGAGCTGGGAGCCGCCGAGGAGTCGCTCAGCGGCCCGGCGCTGGAAGCGGTGGCGCGGGACTACCTGACGTTGAGCGCGATCTTCAAGCGCCTGGCCCGGCGGATCCCGGCCGAGATCCTCGAGCTGTTGATCGCCATGCCGATGCTGGAGGTGCAGCGGGAAGTGGCGAAGGACGATGTCCTGGCATGGTTCGAGAAGTTTCAGCAGCGCATGCGCGAGGTCTGGCCCGGCCACGCCAGCGAGGCCCGCGTGGAAGCCATTCACGAGCACGGCTTCCGCGCCCGGCTGCGGGCGGTGGTGCATGGAGTCGAGTCCGAGCGCACCCTGGGCAGCGAATTTTTTCGCTCGGTGGAGTACCGGAAGCTGGTCGAGCTCAGCGCTCACCTTCATCAGCCGCTGGAAAAAGGGGCCGCGATTCATCGCGGCGAGCGAAGCGAGGCGGTGGCGACTCTGGGCGCGGCGCTGGAATGGTTGTTGTCCGAGGCCAAGCGCGGTTTGACCATACAGCGGTACAAAGGCCTGGGAGAAATGAATCCGGACCAGCTGTGGGAGACCACCATGAATCCCGAGACCCGGCGCCTGCTGCAGGTGCGGGTGGAGGATGCGGTGGCGGCGGACGAGCTTTTCACCACCCTGATGGGCGACCAGGTGGAGCCGAGGCGGGATTTCATCGAGAGCAACGCGCTCTCCGTGGCCAACCTCGACGCCTGAAGCCGGTCAGCGGCGATAGCGGATCAGGGATTCCCCGCCCGGGCGATGCTCCAGAGATCGATCCGAATCACCCCGGCGCGTCTGAGCGTCAGCGCCAGCTCGATCGCCGTGGCGCAGGTGGTCACCACGTCGTCAACGATGGCCACGTGACGCGCCGTTTCGCCCGCCGGGATCGTCGCGGCGAAGGCTTGACGCACGTTGCGCTGCCTCGACTCGGCGCCTCGAATGCTGGTTTGAGCCGCGGTCGCCCGGACCCTGCTTGCCAGGTGGGGCATCAACGGCACGCCGAGCCGGGCCGACAGCGGGCGCGCGATCTCCATCGACTGATTGAACCCCCTCTCGCGCTGGCGCCGCGGATGCAGCGGCACCGGCAGGATGCACTGCGGCCGGGACAGGTTTGAGGGCTCCAGGCGCTCCGCCAGCAGATTTCCCAGCACCGGCGCGGCGGCAAGCCGGCGGCGGTACTTGAGCCCGTGGATCAGCGTCGTCACCGGTTCCGCGTAGAGGTAGGGAATGCACACGCTGTCGAAGGGCGGCGGCGACTTGAGGCAGTGCGCGCAGCGGCTCGAGGACGCCAGCGGGATGCCGCAGCCCTGGCAGGCATTGTCGATGCACGGCAGGGCGCGGCGACATCCGGCACCCAGGTCGGTGCGTTTTGCCGCGCCGAGGCACAGAAGGCAGTGACGGGGAAGCAGCCACTCGTGGGCAATCTCAAGCCAGTTGTTCACTCGTTGCGGTCCTTCGCGTTGACAAGCGGCCGGGCGCTTTTCATGTTTGCCCGAGTTTCGGCGCTCGACAAGTGGGGGAATGCTGTGGCAAGGGAAGAAGACCTCGG
>JBFJTN010000267.1:0-4657 GCA_041625325.1 Oceanococcus sp.
CATACAGGCCGCCCCAGGGGTAAGCCGGGCCAAGGCCTTCGTAGCGCCCGTCGCCCAGCGGGCGCAGCGCGAGTATCTGATCCAGTGTCATGGGCCGGCACTGTAGTCGCGAACGGGCGCGTGGTCGAGCCCGCGACCTGGTTCCTGCTGCGCCGCCCGGGCGGGCGGCAGACGGATGCCGTTATCCGGCTGAAGTGGCTTCGTCGGGTGCCGCGAACAGATAGTGGCCGACGCCCCATTGCCGGCCCTGCTCGTAGCCGAACAGCTCCGCCACTGCCATGAAGAACATGCGCCAGCGCTGCACCGCGCGCCGGCCGTCAGTGCCCTGGGCCTCGAACAGGGCGATGGCTTCGGCGCTGCGGGCGTCCAGCCGCTGCAGCCAGGCTTCGCTGGTGCGCTGATAGTGCTGGCCATCCAGCCACCAGCGCTGCTCCAGTGCCAGGCTGTGCTGGGCGTCGATGAACAGATCGTAGCTGGGCATGATGCCGCCGGAGAAGAAGTGCCGGGCCATCCAGTCGGAATCGCCGCGGGACTCGTAGGGGTAAGCCAGGGCGCGGTGGCAGAACACGTGGGTGAACAGCTTGCCGCCGGGCTTCAGCCACTGCCGGATATGCTGGAACAGGCGGGCGTGGTTGCGGCAGTGCTCGAACATCTCCACCGAGACCACGCGGTCGAAGCGGGCGCCGGTCTGGAAGCGGTTGATGTCGGCGGTGACCACCAGCAGGTTGTCCAGGCCGCGTTCGCGTGCGCGGGTGGTGATCCAGCGATACTGGTCGGTCGAGTTCGAGACCGCCACGATGCGCGCGTTCGGATAGCGCTGCGCCATCCACAGGCTCAGGCTGCCCCAGCCGCAGCCCAGCTCAAGAATCTGCATGCCATCCTCCAGGCCGGCCCTCTCGCAGGTCAGCGCCAGCATGGCGGTTTCGGCATCGGCCAGCGTGTCGACGCCTTCGGGCCACAGCGCGCAGCTGTACTTCAGTTGCGGCCCCAGGGCCAGATCGAAGAATTCGGCAGGCACTTCGTAATGCTGCGCATTGGCCGCCTCGGGCAGCACCGCGATCGGTCCGTCCTGCCACTGCTCCAGCCAGTCGCGGGTCCGGCGGCGGATCGCGGCCGCGCCGCCGCGCTGTTCCTCGCGCAGGCGCTCGGCGCAGATCCGGCGAATCCCCCAGCGCAGCGCGCGGTCCGGGATCCAGCCGGCCTCGGCCGCCCGGATCAGCAGCCCGTCGTTACTGCCCTGCGGCGGTGTTGTCTGGGCTTTCGGGGGGAAAGTCGATGCGGACGTCATGGCGATCTCCTTGTGAATCGCGAATATTGCTGATCCCGACATAGCGCAGCAGGCGCCCGGTCGAGCGGTCGTAAGTGATGTCGATGTGGTCGGTGAACAGGCGCAGCAGGGAATCCGGCTCCACCCGAAAGCGCACCGCCGGCAGGCCGAACAGGGGCTCGGTGTCCATCAGGCGAATGCGGAAGCGCAGCGAGGTCAGATGGCCGGCCACCGCCATGCGGAAGCTGCCGCGTTCCTGTTCCAGCAGGCGGTCCAGATGGGCCTTCACGTAGCGATCGAAGCCGGCGTCCACCACCAGTTCCGGGTCGAGCGTCACGGTCTTCTCGCGCCGGCGCTCGCCCTGCCTGTCCTGGCGGTACAGCTGGTAGCCCTGATCGGTGACGGCGCCGCCCTCGCGATAGCCATCGCGCAGGTCGCGCAGGTCGAAGTCCGGGGCGTAAGGGTGCCGGCTGTAGTCCAGCGACTTGTCGACGAAGGCCTCGCCGTCCGGATGGCGATACTGCACCTGATGGCGCAGCAGCTGGTCCTGCTCGAATGTCATCCGGTGATGCTCGGTGTAGAGCAGTTCGCCGCTGCGCGCAGCGTAGGCCAGGCCGGTCAGTTCGGTGGCCGCCTGCGCGGCGGGGACGGCGAGATTCAGCAGCAGTGCGGTGGTCATGAGATGTCGGCGCATGGGGTGGGGCTCCTGGGGCGACCCGTCGACGGGGACGCGGTGGGTGGTCAGCCCTGACATCATGCGCAAACTGCGTGGCGCCGGCAGCCCGGCCGGGTCAGCAGCAGCTGCACGACCCCGGTGTGATGCTCGGCAAAGGCCGCCTCGCAGGTGGCCAGGTAGTAGTCCCACAGGCGCAGGAAGCGCCCGCTGTAACCCTGCGCGCGGATCGCGGCCTCGCGGGCGACGAAGCGTTCGCGCCAGTCGGCCAGGGTGCGCGCATAGTCCTGCGAGAAATCCTCCAGGTGGAACAGACGCAGGTCGGTGTGCGCGGTGGCGACTTCGAGCAGGCAGCTGATCGAGGGCAGATGCCCGCCGGGGAAGATGTAGCGGCGGATGAAGTCACTGCCTTCCCGATACCGGGTGTAGTACTGATCGCGGCAGGTGATGGCCTGGATCAGCGCCTGGCCCTGCGGCTTGAGCAGCCGGCTGAGGGTCTTCAGGTAGGTGGGGTAGTAGGCCTCGCCCACCGCTTCGATCATCTCGATGGAGACCAGCTTGTCGTACTCGCCGTCCAGGTCACGGTAATCGGACAGCAGCACCGTGATGCGATCGCTCAGGCCGGCCGCGGCGACCTTCTCCGTGGCCAGCCGGTGCTGTTCCTGCGAGATCGTGGTGGTGGTGACCCGCACGCCATAGTGCCGCGCGGCGTGGATCGCCAGGGCGCCCCAGCCGCTGCCGATCTCGACCAGATGTTCACCGGGCGCCAGCTGCAGCTTGCGGCAGATGGTGTCCAGCTTCTGGGTCTGCGCCTGTTCCAGGCTGTCGGCCCCGTCGCGGTACATGGCCGCGGAGTAGTTCATGCCCTCGTCCAGGAACAGACGGAAGAAATCATTGCCCAGGTCGTAGTGGGCGGCGATGTTCAGCCGGCTGTTGTCGCGGGCATTGCGGCGGCGCCACTGGAACAGCTTCAGCAGGGGCTGGCGCAGACGTGCCAGGCCGGTGTCCATCGCATCCAGCTGATCCAGATTGCGCAGCATCAGCCGGCTCACCCCGACCAGATCATCGCAGCTCCAGTGGCCCAGCACCCAGGCCTCGCCCAGACCGACCGATCCGCCCAGGCCGGCATATTCCCAGAAGGCGGCATCGTGCACCCGCACCCGCAGGGGCTGCTCGCCGGGCAGGCCCTGGCCGAGCAGCCGGGCTGGCTCGCCGTCTTCCTGCAGGTCGATGCTGCCGCCCTGCAGCTGTGCCAGCTGGCGCAGCAGGGCCTGGCGCAACAGGCCCTGGAGCAGGCTGGCGCGTGGGGTGGCGGACAGAGCGTCGGCGTAATGCGTGATCTTGGTCGTCATGGCGGGCTCAGGAAGAAGTGGGAGGGGCGGAGGCCCTGGCGGGCGGCGTGCCCGGGTGCGGGTAATAGCGCGCCCGCTTGAACCACAGGCGCAGCGCTTCGAAGTGGATGGCGGCCAGGACCGCGGCGGGTTTCAGCGCCCGGCCGAGCAGCATCCGGGCCAGATTGCGGCTGCTGGCGGGGTTGCGGTCCAGGCGCAGACGGGCGGCGAACACACGCTCGCCGGCGCGACTGCAGTCCAGGGCGATGTGCATCCGGTCCTCGCCGCGGTCCAGCTCCAGGCTGTAGCTCAGGTCCATGGGCTGGAAGGGCGACACGTGCATGGCCTTGGCGAAGTCCAGGCGCAGCGGCTGCTGCTCAGGCTCCGACACGGGCAGGACATAGGCGATCTGCTCGCCCCAGGGGGTGTTGTGCACCTCGGCGATCACCGCCTGCAGGCGCTCCGCCGCGTCATGGCAGAGATACAGGCTGATCGGATTGAAGCCCAGGCCCCAGCAGCGCGGCTGGGTGATCAGGATCACCCGGCCCTGCGGCCGCCGGCCGGTCTCGCCCTCCACCCGATCGCGGACCGCGGTGGCGAGGTCGGCATCGCCACCGCGCAGGTGGTCCTTGCGCAGGATGCAGCCCAGATTGGGCCGGTTCATGGACCACAGCCAGTAGGGGCGCAGCTGGTCCGCGGCCTGTTCCAGATCCAGCTCCAGCAGGCTGATGGGGTAGCGAAAGCGATGCAGGGGCGGGCTCAGCCGCGCATGGCTGAGGCTGCCGCGCAGGACCGCCAGGCTCATGCAGCAGCCCCCAGCCGGGCGCTGACATCCAGCGCGCTGCGCACCCCGTCCTCGTGAAAACCGTTGTACCAGTAAGCGCCGCAGTAGTGGGTGCGGCGCTGGCCGCAGATCTCCGCGCGGCGCTGGCGGGCGGCATTGGCACGCAGGGTGTAGACCGGGTGGTCGTAGACGAATTCCGCCAGCACCTTGTCCGGGGCAATGTCTTCGCGCCGGTTCAGGGTGACGCAGAACTCCACCGGGGCCTGAAGGCCCTGCAGGCGGTTCATGTGATAGGTGAGGGTGGCCGGCCGCCTGCGGTCGGGCGCCAGATTGTAGTTCCATGAGGCCCAGGCCCGGCGGGTGCTGGGCAGCAGGCGCCGGTCGGTGTGCAGCACCACCTCGTTGGCCTGATAGGGCAGGGCGCCGAGGATGTCCTGCTCGCGCTCGTCGGGGTCGGCCAGCAGGGCCAGGGCCTGGTCGCTGTGACAGGCGAAAATCACCTGATCGAAGCGTTCCCACTCGCCGTGGCTGCGGACCTCGACGTGATCCGCGTGCCGGCGCACGGCCTCGACCGGACAGGCGCTGCGGATGCGCGGGCCGAG
>JBFJTN010000268.1:0-4628 GCA_041625325.1 Oceanococcus sp.
ATTGGGGTTGCTGGCCGCGTGCTTGCGCTGAACCACCGACACCCGGCCGAAGTCCTCATTGGTCACGCCGTACTTCTGCATGTAGCGCTGGGCGGTCAGCCCCTCCCAGGTGGCCGGAGTCTGGGCGCCATAGGGCATGCACCAGAGCAGCGAGCCGGTGCCATTGCCCGGCTGGAAGGCCGATTCCATGGTGATGGGCTGGCCGAAGCGGTACTGCGAGCGCTCGTTCATGGCCCGCCAGATCAGTACGTTCTCGCACAGCCCCGCATTGACCATGGCCATGGCCTGGTAGATCGTCGCCACGGCCGCCGCACCGCCGCCGGGAATCCGGGTGGTGTAGGCCAGATCCTTCACCCCCAGACAGCGCGCCAGATGAATCTCGTCGCTGTTGTCCAGGGTGAAGGTGATCATGCCATCGACCTCCGATGGCGCCACCCCCGCATCGTTCAGCGCCGCCATGGCGCACTCGGCCGCCAGCTGCAGCTCCGAGCGCTTGGAAGCCTTGGAGAATTCGGTCTGGCCGATGCCGGCGATCGCCGCCTCGCGGAATGTGCGTCCCATCAGCGCAGCTCCGCCGGCTTGAACACCGGCACCTGCTTGCCTTTCATGGTCGGCGCGAAGCTGACTTCCACCGCCATGCCGGCCTGCATCTGTTCAAACGGCACGCCGTCCACATTGGAGACGATGCGCACCCCCTCCTCCAGCTCGATCACCGCCACCACCGGCGGCTCGGCGAAACCGACCGCCTTGGGATGCTGGGGCCGGATGAAGCTGTAGACCCGGCCGCGGCCGGACAGGGGCACGATCTCCGGTTCCAGGGCGTGACACTCCGGGCACATGGGCCGCGGCGGGAAGCGGTAGCTGCCGCAGGCGCTGCAACGCTGGGCGACGAATTCGCCCTTGGCCGCGTGATCCCAGAAGAACTTGGCATCCAGGGTGATGACCGGATCCAGGCGTGGCGCCGGCTTGTTCTGTTCAGTGTCTGTCATGAGGTCTCAGTCTGCTGGGCACGACGATCCTCGCCGGCCTCGTGCCAAATAAAAAAGGGGGAAGCCAATGCCGGCCGGCCATCCTGGCCGGCGTTCGCGCCGGATGCGAGCTGTGCTCGCATCGCTCCCGGCGCTCACCCCCCGAAGCCGGGGGGCATGCGTGGCATGCCTTCGAAACCGATCGCGAACTGCTCTTCCATGGTGTTGATCTCCTCTTCGGAGTACCCCATGGCGCCGAGGATGCTCTTGGTGTGCTCGCCGACCAGCAGGGGCCGCGAGCCGGGTGCACCCGGCGTTTCGGACAGGTCCACGCACATGCCGATCTGATCCAGCTTGCCGACATGCGGATGGTCGTAGGAGACGGTCCAGCCGCGCTCCTGAATCCAGGGCTCATCATGCAGCTTGCGGCCGAAGTCCTGCGCCACCACTTCGACCGGCACCCCAGCCGCATCCAGGGCGGAGAACCAGTTGGCGGCCGTGTCGCTGGCCAACTTGTCCGCCAGGATCTGGCACAGCGCCGCGTCGTTGTCCTTGCGGGCCTGCGCGCTGGCGAAACGTTCATCGCTGACCAATTCGGCCAGGCCCAGCACGGCGAACAGCTCGTCCCAGTGCTCCTGACCGGCGCAGACCAGGCACAGCCAGCCTTCGGCGGTGCGATACAGACGGTGGCCAGCGGAGAAGCCCAGCTGCTCGCCGTCCAGCTTGGGCCGGTCGAAGCCCGTGCCATCCGGGCGGGCCACCGCATAGGAGGTGTTGAGCAGGCCAGCATTGACGATCGAGGTGTCGACGAACTGCCCCTCGCCGGTCTTGTCCCGATGATAGAGCGCCTGGATCACCGCGATGGCGGACAAAAAGCCGTTGCCGGTGTCACCCATCGAGGTCAGGCTCCACATCGGCTTGCCGCCGCGATACATGCCGCCGTCCTCGTACTGCACGCCGGTGAGGCAGGCCCCGGTCTGGTCGTTGCCCGGCAGAGCGGCGCGCTCGCCGGTCTCGAAGCCGCGGGTGTGGCAGTAGATCAAACGCGGATTCAGCTGCTTCAGGCTTTCATAATCGATCTTGAGGCGCTCGGCCGCGTCGTAGCGCATGTTGTGATGCACCACATCGGCGTCCTTGACCAGGTCCAGGAAGACCTTCATCGAGCGCGGGTCCTTCAGGTTCAGAGTGATCGACTGCTTGCCCCGGTTCGACATGTAGGCGATATGCACCCGGTGCCAGAACAGGTCGTACAGGCCGTTGATCTTGATCACCTCGGCGCCCAGATCGGACAGCATCTGGCAGCCGAAGGGACCGGCGATGGCCAGGCCCAGATCCAGGACCTTCACGCCCTGCAGCGGCTTGTCGATCTTTCCGTCACCGGCCTGCGGCGCCGGCGCACTGCGCGCCGCAGCCGCCTCGGCCTTGACCGCCTCGGTGCTGGCGCCGGGCGCTTCCGGCGGCGCCCCGACCTGGGTCGGATTGGCGCTCATCTTGTAGCTGAGGCCGAGCTGGCGGATGGTGCCCAGTTCCGGGTCATTCACCTCCGCCACGCAGCCGTCCTTGAGGAACAGCGGGTCCGCCAGGGATTCCTCGGTGGAACGCACCGCCTGCATGGTCATCTGCGCCCGGGCGGCCGCGTCCACCCACTGGGTAGCCGGGAATTTTTTCACCCGCTCCATCAGCTGCGGCTGGTATTCGGTGAGCACGAAGATCTCTTCCGGGCCGGTGCCGAAGCGGTCCGGATCGTCCTTGGCCTTCAGATCCGGATTGGCGTTGAGCTCATCGGACTCCGACGCCTGGATGATGAAACGCGGATTCGGCACCCAGTTATGGATCCAGTGGCCGTCCGAGCACTGGTAATGACCCTTCGGCGACTTGCTGCCCAGAATCCAGGAGTCGAAGCCGGGGAAATCGATCTTCTCCGCCCGCATCCAGGCCCAGCCGCCGCCCTGCATCGCGCCCTGCAGCAGGGAGGTCTCCACCCACTGGCCGCGGCCGGTGGTCTGGCGCGCGAGCAGCGCTGCATTGATCCCCACCGAGGCGCAGTAGAAAGCGCCCAGGCTGGGCCAGTAGGAGGCCGGGAACAGCGGACCGTCACGCTCCGCGCCCTGCAGCCAGTCGGCCGGCACTTCCAGGTCCTCGAAGGGATCCGGGCGGCCCGCCATGTGGTTCAGGGCGCCTTCCGGCCAGCCGCGCTGCTCCCAGTGCAGGCCGGTGCGGGCCGCCACCAGGGCGTCGTAGGCCGGTCGCTGCTCCAGCGGCGTGCCGCGGCCATAGCCGGTGATCGAGCAGTAGATCAGACGCGGGTTGATCGCCTTCAGGCTGTCGTAATCGATGCCCAGTCGCGTGGTCACACCGGGGGTGAAGCTCTCCACCAGCACATCGGCGCTCTTGACCAGGGCCAGGAAATCGTCCTTGTCCGCATCATTCTTGAGGTCGAGGATGGCGCTGCGCTTGCCCCGCTGCCAGACCTTGTAGCCGAGTTGTCCGCGGTAGGGGTCGCCACCGGGCGGTTCGATCTTGGTCACCTGGGCACCGTGATCCGCCATCTGCATGGTGGTCATCGGGCCGGCGATGCCCCAGGACAAATCCAGGACCTTGATGTCCTCCAGTACTCCTGCCATTGCTCATCTCTCGTTTGCTATGGATTGGGACGCGCGGCTGCAAACGCCCATGTCAGCAATGTAGAGGGGAGCGGGCAGACGCTCCTGACACATTTGGATTAGTGGCCCTGCGACCTCAGAGACGGCAGCGCACGCCGACGCAGTTGCCCCCTTCGTCCTTGGCGTCCTTGAGCACCTGGTCGCAGGCGATCATCAGGGTATGCGGGAAATGGCTGGCCGGAGGAACGATGCACACAGCGCCGACCGTCACGGTGAGGACGCCATCCGGATCCGTGGTCCCGCGCGGAATATTCAGCGCCGCCACGCTGCGGCGGATGCGCTCAGCCATCATGCGGGTGCCATCGCAGTCCACATCGGACAGCAGGACCGCGAACTCGCCGGAGCGCACCCGGCCGGCCAGATCGGCGCGACGCCGACAGGCCTGCCGCAGGACCTCCGCCGCATCGGACAGGGCCGCGCCAACCTTGTGCTTGTGGTTGGCCGCGCGAAAGCTGCGCAGCTTGTCGAAATCCACCAGGATCAGCCCGAGGTGACGATGACCGTCACGGCAAAGATCCCATTGCTGTTCCAGCCGGTGACGGAAAAAGTCGCGCACCGCGAGCCCGGTCAGCGCGTCGAAATCGCGCAATTCGGGGGTCGGATCGACCGCCCGGCGGCAGTTTCGAGCAACGCGCAGGCTTTGCATGGAATCCGGAACGGTCCTGATGGCAGGTTCAGCCTGAGGCTAGAGCGGCCCTGGTGAAGGCGATGTGAGGACCGCGGCCCATGCCTTAAGGCTCAGCCCGCGCCGCCCCCGATGCGACCGGGCCGACAGAGCGCCGCAGGCCGCGCCGTTCCCGGCCGTGCAGGCCTGGCCGGGCCACCGGCCCTTGCGCGACGGCGCGGGCCATGGGCCCGGCCGTCCCGGCATGCTCAGCTCAGGCGGCCTGCCCCGAGGCCTGCGCCGCCAGCGCGGCGTCACGCCGACGGAAGAACCAGGACCCCAGCGCCGGCAACAGGCAGATGGCACCGAACATGTTGACCAGGAACAGGAAAG
>JBFJTN010000269.1:0-4627 GCA_041625325.1 Oceanococcus sp.
CCCAGCAGATCATCGACGCGCTGGACGAACTGTTCTCCCGCGCCTACGGCTGAGTTGTCAAGCGGGGAGCAGCAGGCCCATCAGCAAGATCCCGAAGCCGATGGCGCCCGAACCCTGCTGCGTATCCGGCTGATTCGAGGGCAAGGGCTCCGGGCTCGGTGTCGCTTCGGGACTGGCTGTTGGCATCGGCGCAGCCGCTGGCGAAGCCAAGGCTTGGGTATCATGGCCGGCTTCCGGCCGGCAGCCCGCCGACTGTTCACAACCATCCAGCCTGCATGCAGACCATAGAAATCCGCGGCGCGCGGACCCATAACCTGAAAAACCTGGATATCGACATCCCCCGCGATGCGCTGGTGGTGATCACCGGCCTGTCCGGCTCGGGCAAGTCCTCGCTGGCCTTCGACACCATCTACGCGGAGGGCCAGCGGCGCTACGTGGAATCGCTGTCCGCCTACGCCCGCCAGTTCCTGTCGATGATGGACAAGCCGGACGTGGACCGCATCGACGGCCTGTCGCCGGCGATCTCCATCGAGCAGAAATCCACCTCGCACAATCCGCGTTCCACCGTCGGCACGGTGACCGAGGTCTACGACTATCTGCGCCTGCTGTATGCCCGCATCGGCATCCCCTACTGCCCGGATCACGATGTTTCGCTGAACGCCCAGACCATCGCCGAGATGGTCGACCAGGTGCTGCAGCTGCCGGAGGATTCGGCCTGGCTGCTGCTGGCCCCGGTGGTGCGCGGCCGCAAGGGTGAACACCTGCAGCTGCTGGAGAAGCTGCGCGGCGAAGGCTTCATCCGCGCGCGCATCGACGGCGAGGTGGTGGAGCTGGACGACACCCCGGCGCTGAATCCCAAGACCAAGCACGACATCGACGTGGTGGTGGACCGCTTCAAGATCCGCCACGACCTCAGCCAGCGCCTGGCCGAGTCCTTCGAGACCGCCCTGCGCCTGAGCGAGGGCCTGGTCCAGGTCGCCCCCTTCCGCCACGAAGCCGAGGAACTGCTGTTCTCCGCCCGCTTCGCCTGCCCGCACTGCGGTTTCGCGATCAAGGAGCTGGAGCCGCGCCTGTTCTCCTTCAACAGCCCGCACGGGGCCTGCCCGGACTGCGACGGCCTGGGCAGCCAGGCGGTGTTCGACGAGGACCGGGTGGTGACCCGCCCGGAACTCAGCCTGGCCGATGGCGCGATCCGCGGCTGGGACCGCAACAACATCTACTACTTCCAGATCATCCTGGGCCTGGCCGCGCATTACGGCTTCGACCCCGGCACGGCCTTTGTCGACCTGCCGGAGAAGGTGCGCAAGGTGCTGCTGTATGGCAGCGGCAAGGAGAAGATCACTTTCAGCTATCCGCGGGCCCGCGGCGGTTTCCGCGAGAAGCGCCACCCCTTCGAGGGCATCCTCAACAACATGCGGCGGCGCTATCACGAGACGGAATCGCAGATGGTGCGCGAGGAGCTGGCCAAGTACCGCTCGGACCGCCCCTGCCAGTCCTGCGGCGGCTCGCGCCTGAATCGCGCGGCGCGCAATGTGCGGGTCCAGCACACCAATATCGCGGCGATCACCCGGCAGTCGATCCGCCAGGCCATCGGCTGGTTCTCGGAACTGCAGCTGGCCGGGCAGGAAAAGGAAATCGCGGCGCGCATCCTCAAGGAGATCATTGCCCGGCTGGAGTTCCTCAACAATGTCGGCCTGGAATACCTCAGTCTGGACCGGGCCGCCGAGACCCTGTCCGGCGGCGAGGCCCAGCGCATCCGCCTGGCCAGCCAGATCGGCGCCGGTCTGGTCGGTGTGCTCTACGTGCTGGACGAGCCTTCCATCGGCCTGCATCAGCGCGACAACCAGCGCCTGCTCGACACCCTGGTGCATCTGCGCGACCTGGGCAACACGGTGCTGGTGGTCGAGCATGACGAGGAGGCGATCCGCGCGGCCGACCACATCCTGGACATCGGCCCGGGCGCCGGCGTGCACGGGGGCGAGGTGGTGGCCCAGGGCCCGCTGCAGGCGATCACCGACAGCCGCGCCTCCCTCACCGGCCGTTACCTGTCCGGGGATCTGGAGATCAGCATCCCGCGCGAGCGGGTGGCGGCGGATCCGGAGCGGGTGCTGCGGGTGCGCGAGGCGGCCGGCAACAACCTGCACGGGGTCACCGCGGAATTTCCGCTGGGCCTGTTCATCTGCGTCACGGGGGTTTCCGGCTCGGGCAAATCCACCCTGGTCAACGACACCCTCTACCCGGCCGCCGCCCGCGAGCTGAACCGGGCCAGCAGCCGGCCCGCGCCCTGCGCCGGCATCGACGGCTTCGGCCAGCTGGACAAGGTCATCGGTATCGACCAGAGCCCGATCGGCCGCACCCCGCGCTCCAATCCGGCCACCTACATCGGGGTGTTCACCGCGATCCGCGAGCTGTTTGCCGGCACCCCGGAATCGCGCGCCCGCGGCTACAAGGCCGGCCGCTTCAGCTTCAACGTCAAGGGCGGCCGCTGCGAGGCCTGCCAGGGTGACGGGGTGATCAAGGTGGAGATGCATTTCCTGCCCGACATCTACGTCACCTGCGAGGTCTGCCAGGCCAGTCGCTACAACCGCGAAACCCTGGACATCCGCTACAAGGGCAAGACCATCAGCGACGTGCTGAACATGACGGTGGAGGAAGCCTGCGAATTCTTCTCCGCCGTGCCGGCGATCAAGCGCAAGCTGGACACCCTGCTGGACGTGGGCCTGAGCTACATCACCCTGGGCCAGAACGCGACCACCCTGTCCGGCGGCGAGGCGCAACGGGTCAAGCTGGCCAAGGAACTGTCGCGGCGCGACACCGGGCGCACCCTGTACATCCTGGACGAGCCCACCACCGGCCTGCATTTCCACGATGTGGCCCAGCTGCTGCGGGTGCTCCACCGCCTGCGCGACCACGGCAACACCCTGATCGTGATCGAGCACAACCTGGATGTGATCAAGACCGCGGACTGGATCATCGACCTCGGCCCGGAAGGTGGCGACGGCGGCGGGCGCATCATCGCCAGCGGCACGCCGGAACAGGTGGCGCAGGTCGAGGGCTCGCACACCGGCCATTATCTGCGCAAGATTCTGTCAACCAGCGCCTGAGGACGCTGTTAAACTCATTCGCCCCCGCACCGAACCCAGGGGAAGCGGGCAAGACATAAGGAGAGACCACAACATGAATCGCCATCAAGGTGCACGCTGGCTGCTCGTTCTGGGCCTGGCCGGCGCCACGTCCCTCGCGGCTGCCAAGGTCAGCCCCGAGGAGGCTGCCCGGCTGGGCAAGGACCTGACCCCGGTCGGCGCGGAGAAGAAGGGCAATGGATCGAGCATTCCGGACTGGACCGGCGGCTTCCCCAAAGGCGGCGATGTGTCCGGCGCCTATCCGGACAATCCGATGATACTCGGCGAGAAGCCGCTGTTTACCATCGACAAGAACAACATGGCGCAGCACGCCGACAAGATGACCGCCGGCCACAAGGCGCTGATGCAGCGCTACGGCGACACCTACAAGATGCATGTCTACAAGACGCATCGCAGTTCGGCCTGGCCGGAAGAGATCTACAAGGCCACCAAGGCCAATGCGACCACCGCGGTGCTGGAAGGCACCGACGGGCTGAAGGACGCCAAGCTGGGCTTTCCTTTCCCGATCCCGGGCAATGGCGCCGAGATCATCGTCAACCACAAGGTGCGCTGGCGTGGTGATGCGGTGATCCGCTACAACAACCAGGCCATCGTCCAGCCGGACGGCAGCTTCCAGCTCACCAAGCTGACCGAGGAAGTGAAGTTCAAGTACGGCTCGATCAAGCATCCGGCACCGCTGGAAGAGAACATGAATCTCTTCTACCTGTCCGAGGTGATCGCGCCCCCGCGCCTGGCCGGCCAGCTGCTGCTGGTGCACGAGACCCAGGACCAGATCAAGGACCCGCGTCAGGCCTGGATCTACAACCCGGGGCTGCGTCGCACCCGGCGGGCGCCGAACGTGGCCTACGACAACCCCTATGAGGGCACCGACGGCAACCAGTTCAACGACCAGGTCGACATGTACAACGGCGCCATGGACCGCTACAACTGGCAGCTGGTCGGCAAGAAGGAAATGTATATCCCGTACAACTCGGTGCGCATGGGCAGCGACAAGACCAAGTACGCGGACATCATCCGGCCCCGGCACGTGAACCAGGATCTGGCCCGATACGAACTCCACCGGGTCTGGGTGGTGGACGCCACCTTGCGGGAAGGCACCAGCCATACCTTCGGCCGGCGGACCTTCTATGTGGACGAAGACTCCTGGACCATCGCCGTGATCGACTGCTACGACAAGCGCAACGAGATGTACAAGGTGCAGGAAGGCCATCTGACCTACGCGTCGAACATCCAGTCCATGGGCGGTGTGCCGGAGGTCATCTACGACCTGCAGTCCGGCCGCACCTTCCTCACGGCCCTGGCCAACGAGGACAAGCCGAACGACTTCAGCGTCAGCTTCGACGACAAGGATTTCACCCCGAAGGCCCTGAAGAAGAAAGTGCGTCGCTAGGCCGACCGCGCCATCACAGGAACCCCGCCCTTCGAGGCGGGGTTTTTTGTGCCTGCTGCCCGCGGACACTGCTAAGGTAGGACAGCGACACAGG
>JBFJTN010000270.1:0-4627 GCA_041625325.1 Oceanococcus sp.
GCCATCTCCATGTACACCCACATGGGCACGCACATCGACGGCCTGGCCCACTTCGGCCTGAACGGCGAGATCTGGAATGGCTTCAGCGCCCGCGAGCACCTGGGCGATCGGGGCTGGCAGGTGACCGGGGTCGAGACCATGCCGCCGATCATTGCCCGCGGCGTGCTGATCGATGTCGCCGCGAGCAAGCGGCTGGACATGCTGGCCGATGGCTACCGGGTCAGCCGCGTCGATCTCATCGACGCTCTCAAGCGCCAGAAGGTGGAGTTGCGCCGCGGTGACGTGGCCTTGATCCGCACCGGTCGCATGCGCCTGTACGAGGACAGCGCCGCCTACATGGCCAAGCCGCCGGGGCTGGGTCTGGCCGCCGCACGTTTTCTGATCGAGGAGGCCGGTGCGATGATCGTCGGCGCCGACAACCTCAGCTTTGAAGCCTTTCCATCCGAGCTGGAAACCGACTATGTGCCGGTGCACACCTATCTGCTGGCCCAGCAGGGCGCCCCGATCATCGAACTGGCATGGCTGGAGGAGCTGGCGCGCGATCAGGTTTACGAATTCGCGTTTGTCGGCGGGCCGCTGAAACTGCGCGGCGCCGATGCCGCACCACTGCGCCCCATCGCCATGCCGCTGCAATAATGGCTCTGCCCCCTCAAGGAATTCTCGGAATGAAAGTCTGCATCATCGGCGCCTCGGGCAAGCTCGGGCAGTACATGGTCCAGCATTGCCTGGACCGCGGTTACGAGGTGGTCGCTGTCTGCCGTGAGCAGAGCGTGGCCAAGCTCGAGCATGTGCGCGAGCGCATCGACATCGTGCCCGGCCACACCAATGATCGCGAGGTGATTCGCCGCGCGGTCGCCGGCTGTGACGGGGTTCTCACGGTGCTGGTGCCCTGGGGTGTGCAGGGCTACTCGTCGGGCACGGCGCAAGCCGTGCTGGACCATGCCCAACCGGACGCGCGCCTGGTCTTTTCCTGCGGCTGGCACATCAGCAAGGACGGGCAGGACAAGTACTCGCGGGGCTTTACCGCCATGCTCGCCGCCGCCGGCTGGCTGGCGCGTCTGCTGCGCTTCGTTGACATCGATGATCAGGTCGAGGCCTGTCGGCGGATCTTTGCCAGCGACCGGCGCTGGACGGTCGTCCGGGGCAGCGATCTGGAAGAAGGCGAGAGCCAGGGGCTGCCGGTCTGGCGCCGGCATGTGGGCGATCCCGCACTGGCCAGCAACCGCACGCGCCGCATCGACTTCGCCCTGTTCATGGTCCACGCGTTGACCGACGATGCGCTCATACAGGAGGCGCCGGCTATCGTCGGCTGTCAGACGCCATCAGCTCGACAGTTCCGGGCGGAGGACGGACAGGAATCAACGACCGGTGTCGGCCCGGTGCGTATCAGCGGTCACTCGTGAACGATACGCCGCTGATCGCAACCTGAACTGCCGGGCCCGCGGTCAGACACTGGGTCCGCTCATGGCACACAGTATTGTTCCTGCAGCATCTCAGTCAGGCCGGTTAGCGGCACCGGGCTGACACACGGTCGTCGCAGGAAGCCAGCGGCGGCTTCCTGCTCCTCGGCCCGGAAAAGCCTGTGCGTTCATTCGAGTTCGGGCCCGGAATCCGAAATGTCTGAGCCGTTCAGGGCATCCGTCAGGGCGCTGCGGCCAGGGCCGCCTCGATCCTCTGCACCAGACGCTCATCCAGCGGTGTCACCGAGGAAGGAAAGTCCTCAACCCCTTCCGCTGTCACCAGGTACTTGTGAAAGTTCCAGCGTGGCGGTGCGCTGGCCTGGGCCAGGCGGGTGAACAGCGGGGTCGCATCCGGTCCCTTGACATCGCCTTTTTCGAATACGGGAAAACTCACGCCGTAATTTCGGTAGCACAGCTCGGCGGTCTTCTCCGCCTCGGCGTACTCCTGGCCGCCGAAATTGTCCGAGGGAAACCCGAGTACCACCAGCCCTTGCCCCTTGTAACGCTGATACAGCGTCTCCAGGCCTTTGAACTGGGGCGTGTAGCCGCATTGCGAGGCCGTGTTCACCACCAGCACGGCCGGCCCGCCGAAATAGGCGCACAGCTGCTGCGAGGCGGGTGCCTCCACGGTGCTGCCCGGCAGCAGACGGGGCGCGGGCAGATCCTGGCAGAGGCTCTGGGCAAAGGCAGTGGAGGCGTTGAGCAGCAGCATGGCAGTGATCCAACGAAGCATGAGGGCAATTCCTTGTCTGGACTCTGACGCCTTACGTGATCGAGCCCATTCCGGATGAGTGCCGGCAGCCGTGCCGGCCGCGGGTCTGCGGACCAGTGTCACGCGCTTTGCTGCCCCTGTCACCTGCCCGGCGCGGTGTCGTAAAGACGGCAGTGTGACGTGGGCAGAGGCCGTCCAGCGGGTCACTCTGGAACTGGCGCGGAGCGGCCTGCGCCTCGCTACAATGCCGGATCAGCACAAGGGGGAAGAACCGCATGACGGAAACGCGAACGGGTGCGCTGAGCCGGCGCCGGCTGCTGCAGGGCGGCGGGGCCATCGCGGTGGCCGCCTTCGGTCCGCTGGGTTGCGGCGGGGGCCGCCGCGTCAGTTTGCCACTGGGGCAGTTGCCGCCGGGCGCCACGAGTTTTCTGAGCGCGGCGGAACTGCGCACGCTCAATGCGGTGGTCGACCGCTTCGTGCCCGAGGACAGCGATCCCGGCGCGGCCGCCGCCGGCTGCGCGGACGCCATCAATGCCCTGCTCAGCGCCTTCAGCACCGACCCGCCGCGCATCTATGCCGGCGGTCCCTTTTCCGACCGCGGCGGTGCCAGCCATAACGATTTCGCGGATTTCGTGCCGCTGGATCACTACGAGGCCTTTGCCTGGCGGCTCAAGATCGAGGGCTCGCAGGGGCTGCCGGAACGCGAATTCAATGGCCCGCGCCGCGGCTGGCAGCAGATCTACCGGGAAGGTCTGGCCCGGCTGGACAGCCGGGCGGCGGAATTCGGCGCGACGGACTTTGCCGCCCTGCCCGCCCCCAGCCAGGACCTGCTGCTGCGAGACAGCGGCGATCCGGCCATCGCCGAACTGGTGGATGTGGCCTTCCCCCATACGCTGGATACGCTGTACGGCGCGCCGGAATACGGCGGCAATCGCGAACTGCTGGGCTGGGCCTTCACCGCCTACGACGGCGACGTGCAACCGCGCGGCTACAGCGACGAGCAGGTCACCCAGCCGGACAATCCCGGGCTCATGGACCTGCTCGGCCAGGGCAATCCCCAGCTACCCCAGGCGGCTTTGCTGCCACTGCCCGCCGCCGAACAGCTGCCGCGCCTGCACCAGGCCTTCGCCGAATTGATCGCGATGAGCTCCGGAGAGCTGGCCCTGGGCACCCTGCTGCATGCCGAGGGCCGGCTCAGCCGCCTTCGGGCACAGATGGCGCCCTGGCGCGCCCGGGAGGACGACTGATGCCCTCCGCCATCATCATCGGCTCCGGCCCGGCCGGCAGCATTACCGCCTGGGCCCTGGCCCAGGCGGGCTGGTCGGTCATCGTGCTGGAGCGCGGCCGCAATCTGCGCCCGGGCTTTGGCGAGGTCGACAGTGCCGATCTGGGCACCTTGTACGGCAGCGACGAGGTCAAGGGCGCCCGCGCCTTCGGCTTTCCCGACCCGGCGCTGGAACCCATGAGCGGACGCACCCAGAGCGAGGCGGCCGAAGGCCTGGCGCGCAGCGCCCAGGGCATGGTGGTCAACATGGGCGCGGCGGTGGGCGGCACCTCGCTGCACTACAACGCCAAGTTTCCGCGCTTCTGGCGCCAGGATTTCACCCAGCTGTCCGATCTGGGCCCGGTCGACGGCGCACAGATGGCGGACTGGCCCATCCGCTACGAGGATCTGGCGCCTTTCTACGACGAGGTCGAGTATCACATCGGAGTGCAGGGGGATATCGAGCAGATGCCCGATTTCGTGCTGGAGCAATCCCCGCGCAGCCGGCAGTTCGTGATGCCGCCCAATCCCACCGGCTATGCGGCCCAGCTGCTCGCCGCCGGGGCCCGCAGCCTGGGCTACTCGCCCTTTCCCTACCCGGCGGCGGTCAATTCCACCGAGTTCGACGGCCGGCCGCGCTGCAACTCCTGCGGCCTGTGCTCCGGCTTCGGCTGCCCGATCAACGCCCGTGGCGATGCCCTGGTCAGCTACCTGAACCCGGCGGTGCGCAGCGGTCAGGTCCAGGTGATTCCCCGCGCCCTGGCCTACCGGATCGAGACCGACGCGGCCGGCGGCCGCGCGACGGCGGTGCATTACTACGACGACCGGCACGTCTCGCACAGCCTGTCGGCCGACCTCATCCTGCTCGCCGGCAGCCCGATCCAGACCGCCCGCCTGCTGTTGCTGTCCGCCAGCGCGGCGCACCCCGATGGCCTGGGCAATCGCTCCGGTCAGGTCGGTCGCAACATGATGTTCCACAACTTCATCCTCGGCGGCGCCCTGTTCGAGCGCGATGTCCAGTCCCTGCGGGCGCAGAGCACCACCCTGGAGTTCGATGATCTGGTCGGGCCGTACACCGGGCCCGAGATCCAGGCCCTGGGCGTGCCCTACCTCAAGGGCGCGCTGGTGCAGCTGGGCTCCGGCCTGCCCCTGCTCACCGAGGCCTATGCCTATGCCGGCTTCAGCGAGGGC
>JBFJTN010000271.1:0-4627 GCA_041625325.1 Oceanococcus sp.
AGAACAGCCAGGCCAGCAATCGCCCAGCCCAGTCGATCAGGGTCGGGTACAGGCACAGCAGGGCCAGCCAGAACGCGATCCAGGCGAACTGCCGGCGCTTCTCGCGGCGCACCCGTCGCTCCGCTTCGCGATGCAGGGTCTCCAGCTGATCACGGGTCAGCACATCCTCGTCCCAGTGCGAGGTCTGGCGCTGCTTGACCTCGTCCAGGTATATGGCCAGCTTGCGCGAGCCTGATGGCATGGCGGCTCTCCCGATGGGGAACGGCTTGCCGCTCAGCCGGGGAAGCTCGGGGCGAAGTCCTCCGGCGGCACGCGCAGGCCGTTCACGATGAAGCTCACTGCATGATACAGACCGGCCAGCATGATCAGTTCGATCAGCTGTTCCTCCTCGAAGTGTTCGCGCAGGCGGGTCCAGCTGGCATCGCAAAGATCGGCGCCGGCATGCAGCTCGTCGACCATGTCGATCAGGCACTGCTGTTCCTCGTCCCAGGCCGGGTTGCTGCCCGGCGCGGCGGTGGTCGCCGCAATCTGCGCCTCGCTGAATCCGGCCTTGGCGCCATAGACGGCCACATGCACGCCCCACTCGTATTCCGCGCCGCAGCGGGCGCAGGCGCGCAGGATCACCAGCTCGCGCTGGGCGATGCTGACCGGCCCCTTGTCCAGCAGGCCGCTGCGAACCAGGCGCGACAGCACCCGCGGGCTGCGGCCGACCGTGCGGAAGATGTTCAGGGGCGGCGCGCCGGGCGGCATCACCAGTTCGAAGCTGCGGGTCAATTCGTCGCTGTACGGCGGTTCGAGCATGCGGATACGCGGATTCGACATCGGGGGGCACCTCTGGATACGCTACGGATACCGTAGCAGATTATCGCTACGATTTTCATAGCGCAAGCCTGGAACACGCCCATGCCGCAAGATCGTCCCGCCATTGCCGAAATCATCGAATTGCTCGGCCGCAAGTGGGTCATGCGCATCATCTGGGAGTTGCGCGACCAAGCGCTGAGCTTCCGCGCCCTGCAAAGCGCCTGCGGCGATCTGTCGCCCAGCGTGCTGAACGACCGGCTCAAACGGCTGGACGCTGCGGCGCTGGTGGAGAAGCAGCCCGGGGAAGGCTATGCGCTGACCGCGATGGGCCGGGAACTGCTGGAGGTCTACAGGCCGCTGGACCGCTGGGCCCGGGCCTGGCAGGCGCGGCGTCGCTGAACGCGACGGCGCCCTGGCCCGCTCAGTTCCCGGGATCGCGCGGGCCCGGGCAGGCCGCACGCCGCATCGGGAAGTCCACCCGGCGCGGCTGTCCATCGATGCGCCCCTCGATCGCGGCGGCCAGCCGGCCCGGTGCCTCCAGGCGATAGATCACCCGCTGCGGGAAATCATGGTCCGGATTCTCGAACACGAGCAGGCCCGGGCCCGACTCCCGCAGGGAAAAGCGGGTCTCCGCCTGACCCAGGGGCAGGGCGACAAGCTCGATGCGCGCATCCTCTCGCCGCTGGATGCGCAGGTACTCCACGGCCACGGTGCGGCCGTCATGCACGCTGCGCGAAAGGCCGAGCATGCTGTCGCCGGCCGGCTCGGTCCACAGCTCGCCGGAGCCGGCCTCGCCTTCCAGGCTGGACCAGCAACCGGCCAGCCAGGCGGCCGCGCCCAGCTCGGCGCCTGCCAGGCCCGGCCACAGCCCCAGCAGCAACAGGCCGAGCCATGCCCCTTGGCCGAGTCGCTCAGTCATTCGCATCGTCCAGCGAGTCCCGCAGGGCCCGCGCCATCAGCAGGGAGCCGACCAGACCCAGCGCAACAAACAGCCCGGTCGTCCGCGCCAGGGTCTCGCCGGCCGAGAAGCGTTCGACTTCGAGATGGCGGATGCGGGCATGGGCGAAGTGGCCCTGGCTGGTGTTGATCCCCTTGTCATCCCGACCCAGATAACGGGTGCCGACGCGCGAGCCGTCCTGCAGGGTGAGGGTGATCGCTTCGCCCGGCTGAATCTGCGCGGCCTGATCGCGCTGCAGCCGCTGAGGGCCGGTGGACACGCAGGCGCTCTGGCTGAGCAGCAGCACCAGGGCCAGGCCGACATGGCCAAGGGCTCGCCAGAGCCCGGGCCGCCCGGGTCTCGAAGTGGTATTCATCGGTGCATCGCCCTCATGTCTTGGCCATCAGCAGGCCGCCGCAGCCCACCATCAGCGCGCCGCCGGCCCGTCGCAGTCCGGCGGGAGCGCGCTTGTCGTGCAGGCGCGCTGCCAGCCGTTCGGCGGCCAGCACGTAGACCAGCTTGGTCCCGCCGACGGCCAGCGCGGTCACCAGCACGATGAGCAGCACATCGCGAACACCGACCTGGCTCAGGTCCACCAGCAGCGGAAACAGGCTGGCGTAGAACAGTATGGCCTTGAGATCGCCCAGGGTGAGCAGCAGGCCGGCAAGAAAATCCGTCAGCAGGCGGCTGCCGGCGCCTCCCTCGGCCCGCGACAGCGGAGCGGCAGGAGGGCGCAGCAGCCGCAGGCCAAGGTAGATCAGATAGGCGCCGGCGGCGTACCTGATCAGCGCAAACAGGCTGCCCAGCTGCTGTGCCAGCAAGGCCAGGCCCAGCAGCGCCATGGCGACGAAAAGCAGATCACCGGCGACGATACCGGCGGCGACGCTCGCGCCATGCGCGCGCCCACCGGCAAGGCTGCGCGCCACGACCAGGGCCACGCTGGCGCTGGGCATGGCCGCCAGCGGGATCATGATCGCGAGCAGGGTCAGGGTTTCGGACAGGCCCATCGCCGAACGCCTCGTCAGGTCGCTGCGGTGGCGCCCAGCACCCGGGCCGCCATGTCCGGCGTCGGCCGGGTGAATTCGAACTTGCGTCCGGCATAGGCGGCGTACAGGCGGCGGTGCGCCGCCAGCCCGTATTCGTCCGCCCGGCTGGCGTACTGGCCGACCCAGTCGAGCAGCATCTCCAGGTTGGCGTCCTGTGCCTCCGCGGTGGCGTACTTGTCCGGCTCCCAGGGGCGCTGGCGGCAGTGCGCGACGCAGGTGGCCACGCCGGGATTGAGGAAGATCAGCGTATCGCCATGGGGCAGCAGGGCCTCGAGTATGTCGGCGTAGCAGCCCTCGATGATCCAGTCTTCATGGCCCTGCACCAGGGACAGGGCCGCCGCCACACTCTCGCTCAGGGGGCGCCGCTCCGCGCCTTCGGCGAAGGCGACCTGGTCCAGCGACAGCAGTGGCCAGTCCCGACCCTGCCGCAGGGCGCGGCCCAGGGTGGTCTTGCCGGCGCCGGCATTGCCCATCAACAGGATTTTCATGCGTTCAGTTCTTCGCTGGAATGCCCGCCGGTCCGGTCTTGCCGACCAGTGCCCGGGCTACGGCAGCGTGCTCGTAGGTGGTGATTTCGTACATGTTGCCGTAAAGATCGTGAAAGTACAGCGACCAGGCCAGCGCGTGATCTGCGCAGCGGGCGAGCAGGCCGCGATCCTCCAGGCGCTGTTTCCAGGCCAGGAAATTGTTCGCGTCCGCGCCAAAGGCGATGGCCGTGGATGGCGGCCCTTCGGCGCGCTCGAACAGGGCGAGGTGAATGCGGCCGCTGGCGTCCCCAATGGTCAGCGGCCCGCCCTCGACCGCCCAGGCGCGCAGCGATTCCTCGACCTCGAAGCCGAGCAGTTCCTGAAACCAGTCCGCTGCCGCCTCGCGGTCGGGCACGTAGACGTGGATGTGATCGATGCCGCTGAGTTCCGCCATGTGCTGATCTCCCGCAGATGCCTGGCCACAAAGCCACTCTCACCGGCCGGTGGGCCGGCGTGTCGGTGCGCGCCGGCTCCCTGCCGGCCGCCACAATGTACCGCGTCGTCGTGCTGCGGCGCGGCCGCTGCGCTATCCGGCCGTGCTCGGGTCGATGACCGCGCTGACCCTGGACACCCGATTGGCCGGAAAGCCTCCCATCTCGGCATGCGAGCGGATCAGATCCTCGTTCTCGGCGATGTACACGCAGTACACCTTGTCGCCGGTGACGAAACTCTCCACCCACTGGATCTGTGGACCGAGCTGCTTGAGCACCTCGCAGGACCTGCGGGAGATCGACCGCAGGTCCTCCCCGGACAGCTGTCCCGCATCCGGTATCTCGCGTTCGATGACGTACTTGGGCATGGTCTCGCCTCCTGTCGTCCGACATGCAACGGCCAGTCTACTCCCGCCGCTGACGGACAGGTGCCACCGGGCATGCCGTTGGTCGGCCGGCATGGTCGCAGGCCGAGCCTCCGGAGCCGTTCACTGGAACTCGACCCGCTGCACGCGGCTGCTCAGGCCACCCCGATATCGCAGGCAGAGCACCATATCGGCCTGCTTGGGCAGGCGGTCGAGAAAGGGGGACAGATCGGTGGGCGCGCCTCCCTCGCAGGAGATCCGGTTCTGCGTATCGAAACGGCAGGCCAAGCGGTCGCTCAGGCCACAGTCCCGCCCGGCACCACAGTCGCGATCGAAGAACTCGGTGGATTCGTTGCCACAGGTGACCGGCGAGGCGCCTGCCTCGACCACCGACAACTCGAGATCCACCGTGCCATCGGCCGAGATGTCGTAGCTGACGCTGAAGCGGCCGCCGTTCTCGTTGGGGTTGATCGGTTCCGCGCCCCCAGGCAGCACCGGGCTGGACGTGCCGTCCACATCG
>JBFJTN010000272.1:0-4627 GCA_041625325.1 Oceanococcus sp.
CTGACCCCGCGCCTGGATGCCCTGGCGGACAAGGGACTGTGGCTGACCCGCCTCTATGCCACCGGTACACGCACGGTCCGCGGCATCGAGGCCGTGCTCTGTGGTTTTCCGCCATCGCCCGCCCGCAGCGTGGTCAAACGCAATCGCTCGCGGCGCAACTTTTTCACCCTGGCGCAGGCGCTGAAGCCGCACGGCTATCAGAACATCTTCGTCTACGGCGGCGAGCCGAACTTCGACGACATGGGCAGCTTCATGCTGGGCAATGGCTTCGATCGTCTGGTGGCTGGCGAAGCCAGCTTTCCCGCTGCCGTGTATCGCGGTTCCTGGGGCGTGTCGGACGAGGACTGGGCCCGCCAGGCCCATGCCCAGTTCGAGCGCGCCAACGCGCAGGGGCCGTTCTTCGGCTTCATGCTGAGCACCTCGAACCACACCCCCTGGGAGTTCCCTGCGGGACGCATCGACCCGGGTTCCGGACCGCTGGCCAGCCGGGAAAACGCCATCCGCTACGCCGACTATGCCATCGGCCTGTTCTTCGATCTGGCGCTGAATTCCAGCTATGCCGACAACACGGTGTTTCTGGTCGTGGCGGATCACGACGCACGGGTGGCCGGCAATGATTTCGTGCCGGTGGACCGTTTCCATATCCCCGGCCTGATCATCGCGCCGGGTCTGGAGCCGCGGCATTACGAGGAGGTCGCCAGCCAGATCGACCTGATCACCACCATCATGCCGATGCTGGGCGTCGAGCTTGAGTCGCCGGCACCCGGTCGTGACCTGCTCAGCGCCGAGCCGCAAGGGCCGGGCCGTGCGCTGATGCAGTACGGCAACAACGCCGGCCTGCTGATGGGCGATCAGCTGGTCATCAATACGCCGACCGGCGAGCCGCTGTTCCGCCGCAACCGGCACGGCCAGCTGGAGCCCGCGCCAGCGGCGCCGGAGCTGTACCAGCTGTCCCGGGCCTATCTCAATCTGGCCGAACAGCTCTATGCGCAGGAGGCGTATCGCCCCGGTGGGCTGGTCCGGTGACGCGCCATGGCGAGCCGTGTCGCGCGCGGGCGGCGTTCCTGCTGCTGGCCTGTGCGGCCCTGCTGCAGCCGGCCCACGCGGCGGACTGCCCGGCGCAGCCCCAGATCCTGGCCAGATTGCAGTTCAGCGGTAACAGGGTGACCCGTCCTGAGGTGATGCTGCGCGAGATGCTCAGCCGGGAAGGCGCGCCGACGGATGCCCGGACACTTCTGGAGGATGCCCAGCGGCTCAGGGATCTGGGGCTGTTTCGGCAGGTCGACGTGCTTTGTTCGCGGACCGAAGCGGGCCTGGTCGCGGAATTCGCGCTGCGCGAAAAATACTATCTGCTGGTCGCGCCGCGCAGCGACGCCAACTCCGACGGGGACTACAGCTACGGCTTGCATCTGAGCTGGCACAACGCGCTGGGCCGCAACCATACCTGGCGCGCAACTATCCTGGAGCACAGCAGTTCCCAGACCGGTCGTGGCCGATCTCTGGAGTATCGCATCTCCCAGCACGCCCCCTACCTGCTGGGCAGCCCTTTCGATCTGGACTGGCGGCTGGCCCACGAGCAGGCGGACTGGCAGCCCGGCGACGGGACCGATGTGGGCGAGCTGGTCGATGATCAGTTCCGGATCGGCCTGGATCGTCACCTCGGCAGGGGACCGGCCAGCCAGGGCTGGCGCGTGGGCGGGGCCTACGAGTACCGGAAGCGCAGCCTGAGCGATGCGGGCCGGGAGCTCGGTGTGGGGCATGGCCTGTTCGCCAGCCTGAAATACCGTGACAGGCGCGACAGCCTGTACAGCGAAACCGGCCTGGTCGGAGAACTCGAGCTTGGTCATGCGGGGACCGCATTGGGCTCGGACTACGACTGGAGCCAACTGACGGCCACGCTGGATTACGAGCGGCCGCTGGGTGAGACGGCGCACCAGACGCTGGGTCTTCACCTGAAAACCGAAATGCAGCGCGGCGGGCCGGATGACGGTCTGAATCAGTACAGCCTGGGCGGCGCCAGCCTGCTGCGCGGTTATCCGCGCAACACCGCCGAAGGAGACGCCTACGCGATGTTGCGCATCGAAGCCTATCGACCCTTGCACTGGCGCTGGCTGCGCTGGGGCGGCTTCATCGAAGCGGGGGCGGCCTGGGGTGGCGCGCAGGCGCACACGCCGGGTTTGCTGGCCAGCGCCGGGCTCGGCCTGCAGATCCGGCCGACCTGGTTCGTCGGTCTGGTCATCGACCTCGGGATCGGCGTCCCCCTGATCGCGAGGGATGCGGGCGATTCCGGGCCCGCCTTCTATGGCAGCGGTCGATGAGCGGCGGGCTTCTGAACCGGGACCGTCTTCCGGTGCGCTGGTCGTGGAGCGTGCTTCCCGTCAGGCTCCGGCAGGGCCTGATCGGGGGCATCCAGCAGCCCGGCATTCTGCTGGTTCTGGTCTGCCTGTATCTCGCGATGACCCAGAATGCCGCGCTGTGGACGCATGTCGAGGCATCGCTGGCGGGCCTGCCATCCTCGCAGGCCGTCCTGATTCGCATCAGTGTGATGCTGACCCTGATCTGCCTGTGCCTGCTGCTCCTGGGTCTGCCGGGTCTGCATCGGGGGCTTAAGCCGGTGCTGTCCGTGGCCCTGCTGATTTCGCCCGTGTTCGCCTATTTCACCGACCGTTTCGATACGGTCTTCGATCCGGCGATGATGACCAGCGCGCTGCAGACGACGAGCGGGGAAACGCTGGAACTGCTCAGCCGCGATCTGTTCAACGAGTGGATCGTCTGGGGCCTGCTGCCGACCCTGGCGCTGAGCCGTGTGTGGCTGAGGCCGTCGCCGCTGCTGTGGTCCATCGCCGGGCGGCTGGCTCTGGTGGCCGGCGCCACGTTCCTGAGCATCGGCTGGATCCTGGGCCACTATCAGCTGCTGTCTTTCTGGGGCCGGGAGCACCGGGAACTGCGCCTGTACGTGAACCCGGTCTACCCGGTGGTATCCGGACTGCGGACCACCTGGCGGCAGTTCGCGGGGCGACTGGACCAGCCTGAATGGCAGGCGCTGGGGCATGATGCGCGGCTGCAGGCAGGGCCCCGTACCCTGGTCCTGGTGGTCGGTGAAACCGCCCGCGCGGACCACTTCGGGCTCAATGGCTACTCGCGTCACACCACGCCCGCGCTGGCCGCGCGCGGGGACGTGATCAGCTTTGCCGACGTCACCGCCTGCGGCACCTACACGGCGCTTTCGGTGCCCTGCATGTTCTCGCGTCTGGGACGCGACGACTGGAATGCATCGGAAGCGGCCCATCAGGATAATCTGCTGGACATCCTCTCGCTGGCCGGGGCGCAGACCAGCTGGGTCGATAATGACGGTGGCTGCAAGGGCGTCTGCGAGCGGATCGAATCGGAGAATCTGGATGCCGCAGGTGCTGACCTGGATTGCGCGCAACCCGGTTGCACGGACCTGGCCCTGCTGTCCGTCCTGCGACGGCGCCTCGATGCGGCCGATCCGGCGCGCTCGCAGCTCATCGTGCTGCATCAGTTTGGCAGTCACGGGCCGGCCTATCACCGGCGCCTGCCGCCCGACTTTCCCGCCTTCGAGCCGGCCTGCAGGCGGGACCAGCCGACGCTGTGCGCCCGGCAGGAGGTGGTGAATGCCTACGACAGCACCATCCTGCTGACCGACACGCTGCTGGACCAGGTGATCGCGGAACTGGAAACGCGCCAGCCGGGTCGGCCGCGTGCGCTGGTTTACATCTCGGACCACGGCGAAAGCCTGGGCGAGAACGGCGTCTATCTGCACGGCCTGCCTTATCCGCTGGCCCCCGCGGAGCAGAAGAAGATCCCCCTGCTGATGTGGCTGTCGCCCGAGTTTCGGGCCGGGCTGGACAGGGGCTGCGTGGTCGAGCGGGCGTCGGCGGCGAAGCTGAGCCATGACCATCTGTTCGATCTGGTCGCGGGGCTGATGGGCATGGTCTCGAGCGCAGTACGCGGCGAACTGGATCCCCTGGCGGACTGCCGCATAAGCCCGCTGCAGCCAGGCTGAGTGCGCCGCGAACGGCGCCTGCGGCAGCCTGGTCAACGCGCCGGCGCCGCGCAAGGCTGTACAAGCGCTGGGGCGGCGGCGCACCATGGCGCCCCCGCGCACTCGGCGGCGCAGCCGCGGCGGGGTTTGCATTGATCACCGCATCGGAAGAATTCCATGACCCAGACCACCCTGATCACCGGCGCCTCCTCGGGATTCGGCGCCGCCTGCGCCCGCCGCTTTGCCGCCGAGGGCGATCGTCTGGTGCTGCTGGCGCGCAGCCAGGAGCGCCTCGCGCCAGTGCTGGATTCGCTGCCGGCGGACCACCCGGTCCACGTGGTGCTCGCGGACGTGCGCGACCGCGATGCGATTGCGGCCTTGCCCCAGGACCTGCCGGGGGCGTTCCGGAACATCGATGTCCTGATCAACAACGCCGGCCTGGCCCTGGGCTGCGAGCCCGCGCATCAGGCGGAGCTGGAGGACTGGGAGGTGATGGTGGATACCAACATCAAGGGCCTGATGCGTCTGACGCGGGCCTTTCTGCCCGGGATGGTGGCGCGCAATCGCGGGCATATCATCAATATCGGTTCCACCGCGGCCAGCTGGCCCTATCCGGGCGGC
>JBFJTN010000273.1:0-4616 GCA_041625325.1 Oceanococcus sp.
CACTCGACGCGGGATGATGCTGAAGGCGTCCGCGACCGGGGGCGTGACACCCATCAGGTGCTGCAGGAAATAGTCCCAGGTGCGGGTGGCGGTAAAGGGATTCAGGCCCTGGCTGGCCGTGGGGTGGGTCTTGTTCGGCAGGACCAGGGTGTCATGCGCCTTGTGCGCCCGGATCAGCGCTTCGATCAGGCGGTAGGCCTGATTCGGCGGCACGTTCTCGTCCGCATCTCCCCACACGATCAGCATCTTGCCAGTGAGGCTCGAGGCCATGGCGGTGACATCAACGGCTTCCCAGGATTGTGGCTTTTCCGTCGGGTTGGCCGGGCGGTTGCTCCCGTCGGCATAGACCGGCATGCCGATCATCTGCTCGAAGCCCGGGTACAGCGCGGCGTAATCGTAGACCCCTGCGCCGGTGACGCAGACCTTGTAGAAGTCGCCGTGGCTGAGGATCGCCTGGGCGCTGAAGGTGCCGCCCCAGGACCAGCCGTGGATGCCGACCCGCTCGATGTCCAGTTCCGGGCGCTGCCTGGCGAGCTGCCGGATGGCGGCGATGTGGTCCTTGATCCCGACCGCGGTGAAGTGCGGAAAGCCGGCATCCCGAAAGGCATTGCCGCGCCCCGGTGTGCCACGGCCGTCGATCACGGCGACACCGAAGCCCAGGCGGGCCAGTGCCATGCGGTTGGAGGGGTTCGATGCGCTGGCGGCTTCCGCGTAGCTGCGCGGGGCGACGTAGACCTGTGGTCCGCCGTAGCAGGCATCGATGATGGGGTGGGCGCCGTCGCCAGCAATCTTCACCGGCGGGTAGTAGACCACCGCAATATCCGTCTCGCCGTCATCGGCCTTGAGCAGCTGGCGGGACGGCGGCACATACCCGGCTTCCAGCAGGGCGGACACGTCGGCGCGCTCGATCTCGGCGATCAGCGCGCCGTCCTCGAGCGAGCGCAGGCAGGTGACGGGCGGCGTATCGACGGTGGAGCAGGTGTCGACGAACACGCCCGCCTCGGGGCGGATCTTCGCCGGTGCGTCAGGGACGGCGAACAGGGTCTTGAACATCGGCGCCGCATCGGGGGCGAACTGATGGTCGGCGTGCAGGGCCTCGCCGGTGAGCAGGGTCAGCTTCGAGCCATCGAAGCCGACCCGGTAAAGGTGGCGATAGTAGGGATCCACTCCCGGCTCGCGGCCGCCGGCGGTGAAATACAGGGTCTGCCGCTGCTCGTCGATGTGGTGGATGTCGAAGACCATCCAGTCGCCATCGGTGATCTGCCCCAGCAGCTCGCCCGACTGCGCGTCGTAGCGATACAGATGACCCCAGCCGGAACGGCTGGAGTACCAGAGCAGCTCCGCGCCGTCCTTGATGCTGCGGACATTCGGCACGTTGTACATCAAGGTGTTGGGTTCGTGGCGGCTGAGACTGGCCGGCTCGTCGATCAGCGTGTGAACCGCCCCGCTGGCGAGGTCGATGCGCAGCAGCATGCCGCGCGTCGAGGCCGGCGTGGTGGCGAGCATGAAAGCCTGGCGCCGTGCCAGCGACCAGCCCACGATGCCATTGCCGAGCATCTGTGACGGGGCGCAGCCGATCGGCAGCTCGAGCTTTCTCCTGGCCCCGCTTGTGGTGTCGAACACGAACCAGTCATAGACCACCTGCTCCTTGTCGCCCACGAAGGCCCGGCGGATTTCGTGCACGACAGGGCGCAGCGATCCATCGGTGGGCACCTGCTCGATAAAGGGCTCGATGCCGACCCGGCGTTCGTCGATGCGCGGGCAGATCAGGTAGCGGCCATCGGGGGAAAAGGCCGCCCCGAATGGCGGCAGCACGGCGCCGCTCTTCTTCAGCGGGATGTATTGCAGGCTGCCTTCGGGCAGCTTGCCGTAACTGAAATGGGGTGCGCCGTCATCCGTGAGCCGGTGTTCCAGGCCGCTGGCCATCTCGACCAGCACCAGATTGTCACCATCGCGTCTGACGCCGTGGGTGCCGGTTGGCGAGGGCAGCAGGCCGGGCGTTCCTGGACTGGGCTCGGCGGTCTCGACCTGATGCGTCACCAGGTCGACCGTGATCGTCTTGTTGCCGTGCCGGGCCGTCAGCCTGCGGCAGTCCGGGGAAATGTCCGCGTACTCCAGCCCCAGCGTGTCGGCGCCCAGCTTTGGCTCGGGCGAAAGGGCGGCGTTCAGGGCCGTGGCCACCGCATCATGGTCGAATGCGGGCTGGCGACTGCCCGTGGCGGCATCCACCAGCAGGAAACGAAAGCCTTCCTGCGTGTGCTGGCGGTACCAGAAAGACCCTGTATCGCCGAGCCAGTGGGGGATGATGTCCCCGTTTCTGATCAGGGCCATGGTATTGGCTTCTATCAGCTTCCCGGCGGCGGTGTAGTCGGCGCTCCCGAGGGCGGCCTGGTCCTGCGGCTTGGTGATGGTCATTGATCGAAATTCCAGGTTGCCCGCAGCGAAATGTTGCGCGGCGGTGTGTAGGCGAAATAATCCGGCTCACCGTTGGGGGCGTCGTGGACCGTGGTGCGGCCGATCACGCCCGTCAGGTTGTTGACGTTGAGGGCAAGGCTCGGCCAGGCGGTGTTGTCCGGTTTGACCGTCAGCTGCAGGCCATAGGTGGCGTAGCCGAAGATCTGCGAGTCGGAGGTCAGAATCTGCCGGGCCTCGCCGAAATAGTTGTGCGCGAGCGAAGCGCGCCAGCGGGCGCCCAGCATGGCGCGCTCATAGGACAGGGAGGCCATCGTCTGCCACTTCGGCGCCTTGGGCCAGGGCGTGCCCTTGGGCGTGGTCGCGCCATTGGGGGCGGTGAATTCCTCGGCGGTCTTGATGTTCGCGTGGGCCGCCGTCAGGCTCAGGCTCAGCCCTTCCAGCGGCGTGGCCCAGACCAGCTGGCCTTCCACGCCGCGGCCTTCCACCCGACCCACATTGTCCGTGTAGCCGTACAGGCCATCGCTGGTGAAGGTATTGAACTGCGCGTTCTTCCAGTCGATCGCGAACAGGGTGATGTCCGTCACCAGCGAGGCATCGAACCATTGCGCCCGCATGCCGGTTTCTGCACTCCACAGCGCATCGGATTCGAACACGCGCGGGACTTCGGGGTGGGCGATGTTGTTCACCCCGCCGAAGCGGAAGCCACGCGCGACGGTGGCGTAGGCCATCAGCTCTTCCAGCGGCTGCCATTTGATGCTGAGCTTGGGACTGAAGCCGTTTTCGGTCTTTTCGATCGGCAGGTTGGAGGTGCCGCCACTGGCAGCCGCACCGACCGGGTCGGTGACGAAGGCCAGCGGGCCGTTGAAGATGGAGACGGCATCGTAGGAAAACCGATACACCCGCAGGCCGCCGGTGAGGTCCAGGCTGTCATTGATGTGCCAGGTGGTCTCACCAAAGGCGGATCGCTCGGCGACGTCGCCCTTGACGAAGAGCCGGCTGGCATTGGCCCCGTTTTCGGTCACCAGCAGCGACGTCGGCGCGGTGACCAGCAGGTTCAGCAGTGCATCGGGCGTAGACTCGGCCAGCGCATTGCCGGCGCTGGCTTCACCGTAGATGTCGAGCGCGTAGTTGTAGTTGTAGAGGCCGATCAGCCAGTCCCAGCGACCGCCCGTGCCGGAAACCAGCCGCAGTTCCTGGCTGAGGACGCGGCCGCCACCCCGGAAGAGCGAGACCAGCAGGGAGGTCGGCGAGTCCTGGGTCAGCTGATGCGTCGCGTCGTAGTAGCCGTCGACGTATTTGTTCGAGCCCGATGCAATGAAGATCAGCTCGCCCAGCGGATTGGACCAGCTGCCGGTCAGCTGCAGGGTGTCGTAGCCGACCGTCGCATAAGACTGCTGCGGCTCGGCGGTGCTTTCGTAGCGGCCGGCGCGGCTGGCGCTGGTCAGGGCATAGCCGTAGCCGGTGGTGTCCTGGGACAGCCACATCAAGCCGAAATCCAGATCCTCGCGCGGCTGCCAGGCGAACTGGGCCCGCAGGGAACGCTGATTGCTGGGGTTGTAGTCGCGCTCGGTAAAGCTCGGGTTTTCGTTGTCGACCCAGCCGGCGATCCGGGTTTCGACGCCGGTCAGGCGCAGGGCCATGTCCGAGCGGCCCGGTACGGGGATGTTGGCGGCCGCGCCGAACACCGGCTCCATTCCGCCGTGCTCGAAGCTGCGGAGCTCGGCAAAGCCCTTGGCACTCCATTCCTCGTACTGCGGCTTGTTCGGAATGTAGCGAATGGCGCCGTTGAGGGAGGAGCCGCCAAACAGCGTGCCGACAGGCCCTTTCAGGACCTCGACGGTGGCCATGTCGAAGGGGTTGGCGTCGGCCGTCGCGATGACGAGAAACGGGTCGGTGAGCGGGGTTTCGTCGATGAAGATGCCGACGGTCTCGGATTGGCGGTTGTCTGCCGAAATGCCCCGGATCGTGATGCTCCTGCGGCTGGACGCCTCGTTCGATCCGGTCTCCACCAGATTCACGCCGGGGACCGCCTCGGTGATCTGCTCGACGTTGACGATGCCCGCATCCTCGAGCTGCTCGCCGATCAGCGCGCTGACGCTGCCGGCGATGTCGCGCACGTCGGTCTCGCGCTTGGTCGCCGTCACCACGATTTCATCGACCGCGCGCCGTTTCGGCGGCGGTTTGACGATGCGGGTGCTGTC
>JBFJTN010000274.1:0-4612 GCA_041625325.1 Oceanococcus sp.
CCAAAGTGCCGCCCAAATATCGCAACAAGAGCAATCCTGCAGAAACCTGGACCGGCCGCGGCCGCAAACCCAAATGGGTGGAGGCACATCTGAAGGCCGGCGGCAGTCTCGACGATATCGCGATCAAATAGGCGCGATGCCACGACAGAAAAAGGCGCTTTACAGCGCCTTTTTTCATGCCCATTGTCCGCAGCAATCAGTGCGGTTTTCATTCTCGGCGGTGAAACCGCCAAGGGTTCCGCATTGAAATGCGAAAAGGGGGGCTCTGGTCAGTGCCTGAAGCTGACTTTCATGCCTTGCCTCGTGGGCTTCCGTTCAGCGTCAGGAACGGTCGGTTCGCCTTTACCGGTGGATGATCGGGACTGGGGCTTGGCCGCGATGTGACTCAGTGGAAACTGCTCAGGCAGAAAAACCCACTCCACAAGCCAGCGATGGCCGCCATAAGGCGGCCATCCTCCATCAAACTGGCGGACCAATAGCCGGATCGAACCGGGCGCCAGGTCAGCCTTCTGTCCAAGAACCCATGGCGTCAGGCTCGTCTGTGAAGGAAACCCTCACGGTGCCGGATGTCGTTGTTCCAGACACCAGCGTGTACCTTTCCGTGCCACCGCCGTTGAAACTGATCACAAGCACGCCGTCTTCTTCCACAAACCAGCTGATACCGCCACCGGCTTCACCCGGGTAGCTCCAAGTCCCACTGCCATTCTCATTGAAGTGGAAAGTAGTGGCGCTTGCATCTCCATCGAGGTGACTCAAATAGGTTCCGGGAACGAGCGAAGTGAAGCCTGGTCCGGGAGTCGGCTCCGGTGTGGCTTCGGGCGTCGGCTGTGGGGTGGGTTCCGGCGTCGGCGCTGGTGTGGGCTCTGGCGTCGGCGCTAACGTGGGTTCGGGCGTCGGCGCTGGCGTGGGTTCGGGCGTCGGACCTGATGTGGGTTCTGGCGTTGGCGCTGATGTCGGCTCGGGCGTCGGCTCTGGTGTGGATTCCGGCCGGTTCTCATCACACGCATCACCGACACCATTGCCGTCAGCATCTGTCTGCTCCGGGTTTGGCACTGTCGGGCAATTATCCGACTGATCATCGACACCATCTCCATCGGAATCACTCGCGGAAATTCTGGCCAATGTTTGATCGATATGATTGCGGGCCTGCTCGTTCGAAGGGATCTCGCCGGAGGGGCCGTTCGATCTCGCGAAATCAGCCAGCGTTGTGGTCGAAAAATCTGCAGCTGAGAGCTCATCAACGCTCAGCTGCGTCTCTGCCCCTTCAGCCGCGGCAATCACTTCTTCGCTGATCTGGATGCCATTATCGGCATTATCATCAGCATCCAGGGCGAGCAGGAATCGAACCAGGTTCATCGCCATTGCTTCATCAGCGAAGATATCCAGGGGGGTGAAAAACGTGCTCGGAGAGCTGATGAAAAACTCAAGCCCGCCGAGGGAGAAAGTGACCACGTTTCCCGCTCCCAGTTGCACGGACCCGCCAAATCCCGTTTGCATCAAGGGACCGCCGTCAATGTGATACGGCAAACCTTCCACGGGCGAATCCAAGAAATAGACCCGTTTTCCCGCTGAAGAATTTTGCGAATCCCCAGATCCATCACCTCCACATGAAGAGATAATCGCGACGAGGAAGAGCGTAGTTATTGTTCGCATGAGCATGAAGATACCCCCTTGGAAATTGCAGATTCGTATAAATGGAGTCCAGCCTCCCGATTACCCCTCTGCTCGAGCCGGAGAAAACGGAGCTTGGGCCTGGGCAGCAGCATCGTGAGGAAGATCTTCGAGACGTCCGATCAGTCACTATCACCCTGCTCGCCCATTGGGCCGGCAATCAGAAAAAGTACTGAAGCTGCATCTGGGATTGCAGAATCTGCTGATTCAACTTCATGTAGGAAGCCGTAACGCCCAATGCCCAGCGCCGGGTCCAGCGATAGCTGGCCGCAAGTCCCAGCATCGGAGAGAAATCGTTGCCTGACACGGTTACGGGCTGGCCGTCTACCAGCACTTTGATGTCGGACTCCAGAGCGTGAAAAAACCCGACCGAGGACGATAGGTCCCACGGGCCGCGCTGCAGGCTCCCGACGCCGCGCAGGCCAAAACCGGTTCCACTGACCGGATGCTTGTCCGCCAATACCCGCTGCACGGCATCCAGATCCGCATTTCGGATGTCGACGGCACTGTTGTACTCGCCGAGATCGAGAAAGCTCGCTGCAATTGACCAGCGGGGGGAGAGGGCATAGCCGATCCGGGCCTCCCAGCTCGCCCCACTGTCGTCCAGATCACGTACCGCCACGAATGAGGCGTGCGGATCCAGCGCTCGGGTCAGATCCGATGCCGAGACATCGCCCTGGGCCAATCCGACGCCCAGAGACAGCGATAACCGACCGCTGATCGCGACCGGAAAGAATCGAGCCGGCTGGTCCGTACGCGACGACACGCTGACCGACGGCGCAACAGCAACCTGGTCTTCGACCGCTTCCGAAACAACCGGTTCAGGCTGACGGGCCTCCACTCCAGCCTGCGCGAGTGTCTCCACGCCCGGCGTTGTCGTCTCATCAGCGAGGCCCTGCGCAACGCCCTCATCCGCCAAAGTGGCGTGTGTATCTTCATCCACAAACCACAAGACCACGGGGGCCAGCGGAACGATCTCGACACCAGCCACGGAGCGGGTCCGGTACTGAGTCTGATTCTGTCCGCGGGCACTTCTACCTGCCGCAAGCTCCAGCATCTGCGCGGGCAGGAAACCCTCGGCCCCATCCCCCAGTCGCCTGATGCGCACGAAATCGCCCAAGTCCTCCAAGATCTCAACCTTGGCGCCCTTGTCCAGCACGGCGACGATCCGCGCACTCAGGTCCGCTTCGGCCCGAACCTTGACCTGCACTCGCGCTGCGGCCTCTTCGGCATGCAGCTCCACACTGGCGAGCGTGGCCAGGCCAATCACAGCCCAGAGAAAGGTCCGTCGCATCACTGCACCTCGACCACGGCACCCCTGGCCCCGACCACCTCCAGTGCGAGCGGCTCATTGGATTCTGCCCCCGTGGCCTCGGCGCCGGGGTCCGCGGCAGTGTAGACCGCAACGACATTTTCCAGCTCTGAGCTGCTTCCGCCGCTACAGGCGCACAGCAGAGTCACCATCAAGGCCGTCATCGCAGGACGGCTGAGCATTGCTTTCATGTTGTTCCTCCTCCACATCACCGGAAGTCCACCACGACCATGAAGTAGGTCGTGTCATCCGCAGCAATCGTCAGGCTCGGCTCCACATCGAACTGCATCATGTCCTCAGCGGGCACCTCGGACAGGCGCGCCAGGATGGTCTCGCCGGCATCTGCCCGGCCGTTGCCATCGGCATCCAGTATCAGGCGCACTTCATCAATGGCGGCATGATCGTCATTGTCGATCAAGCGAACCGTCACCATGTTGACAACGGCACTCTCACCAGTCGGGTTGTAGAGTCCGAAAGTCAGCAGCGCGATGCCCTTGCTGCCGGGCGGGACTGTCTTGTCCTCTGGAGGAGCCACCGGCGTGATCACCCTGCCCTCATGGCTTGACGGCGCAGGGGTCGGGCTCGGCGTGACCACAGGCGACGGGCTTGGCGTCGGGACAGGCGTGGGGGTCGATGTCGCCACTGGCACCGGGGTCGCCGTTGGTGCAGGCGCAGGTGTCGGCGTTGGCGCCGGTGCCGGCGTTGGCGTCACAAGCGGCGTGGGGGCCGGCGTGGGTCTGGGCGTTGGTCTGGGCGTTGGCGCAGGATCGTCATCCGTAATGATGGCTTGAACGCTGCCGGGAGTACCGGCCACGCCGTTGCTGACGGTACCGATGCTGATGTCCGCCTTCTCGTCACCCTCGAAGATGCTGTCATCCGTGCCGGTCAGGGTCAGCGTACCCGTGGTGCTGCCCGCCGGGATCACGATCTGCGTGCTGCTGGCACTGTAATCGCCCGCGCCCGCCGTGCCGGCAAAGCTCATGTCCACCGTCACCGCCTGGCTGCTGGCATTGCTCAGCGTCGCGGTCACCGTCGCCACGCCGCCGGCTTCCGCCAGCGGGCTTCCGGCCAGGCTCAGGCTCACCGTCGGCTGCGAATCATCATCCGTGATCGTCGCCGTCTGCTGCTGCGTGCCGTTCTCGCTGCCGTTGGACACCGCATCGATGTCAACCACGATGGTTTCGGCGCCCTCAAACACCGTGTCGGCCACACCCGTCAGCGTCACGCTGCCACTGCTGCTGCCCGCGGCAATCACGATCTGGCTGTCGCTGGCGCTGTAATCCCCGGCACTGGCCGTGCCGCTGTAGGCCAGGCCCACCGTCACGTCCTGGGTCGAGGTGTTGCTCAGGCTCGCGGTCACTGTCGCCATGCCGCCGGCTTCTGCAAACGGACTGCCGGTCAGGGTCAGATCCACCGTCGGCGCGTTGTCATCGTCGCTGATGGTCGCGGTGACGCTGTTCGGGCTGCCGGCCACGCCATTGCTCACGGTGCTGATACTGACATCCACCGTCTCGTCACCCTCGAAGATGCTGTCATCCGTGCCGGTCAGGGTCAGCGTACCCGTGGTGCTGCCCGCCGGGATCACGATCTGCGTGCTGCTGGCACTGTAATCGCCCGCGCCCGCCGTGC
>JBFJTN010000275.1:0-4607 GCA_041625325.1 Oceanococcus sp.
AGCGAACCGCGAAGCGGCGCGGGGGACAGCGCCCCGCAGGACTGTCGTGGCCCGTGGGCACCCACTATGGGCAAACAATCGACACTTATCGGCGCGCTGGGATGCTATTGGCAGGCGATCCACGACCAGGCCAGCCCATCTCCGGGGAACGACCTGACAGTCCGCTACGGGACAGTCACGGACGCTGTTTGGCCAGCCCCACCAGGTCCCGCAGCGGAATGTCCCAATCCTGGTCGAACCAGTCCTCGACCAGCCGCCAGGACAGGGTAAAGGGCGGGGGCAGAAACAGTTCGCGGGATGTCAGCCCCGCCACGATGTCGGCTCGGGAGTACCAGCCGGCGGCTTCGAGTTCATCCTGCTCCACCTGGGGCGTGTCCGCGATGCCGCGGGCCTGGAAGCCCATCAGCACCGAGGCCGGGAAGGGCCAGGGCTGGGACGTGACGTAGCGCATGCCGGTGACCCGGATGCGTGCCTCTTCCCAGACTTCACGTACGACGGCGTCCTCGATGCTTTCGCCGGGCTCGACGAAGCCGGCCAGGACCGACCAGAATCCGGGCGGCCAGCCCGGCTGACGGCCGAGCAGACCACGATCCTGATCATCGGTGACCATCACCAGCATGGACGGGTCGGTCCGCGGATAGTGCTCCACATCGCAGGATGGACAGCGCCTCACGTGGCCGGCCTGTTCGATCCTGGTGGGCCCGCCGCAGCGACCGCAATGCCGGTGCTGGCGGTGCCAGTAGACCATCGCGCGGGCATAGGCCAGCACCGTGGCGTGGTCGGGGTCCAGGCGCATGGCCGAGCCGCGCAGGTCGGCGAACTGCAGTTCCGGCCATTCTTCGCTGCTGCGGCCCGAGACATCCAGGGCATACACCGAGCGTTCCTGCCAGTGGCCCAGCCAGATGGCCTCCGCCAGCTCGGCGCCAAAGCTGTTCGCCGGCAGCATCTGCGCCTGCCCGTCCCGGATCGGCAGACGATAACGATGGACCGGGATGACAGCGGCCTGATCCAGTTCTTCGGCCAGTTGTTCGGCACGGCTGCGCCAGTGCGCGCGGCGGTCCAGGCTGGAAGCGGCGAAGCCGGGCGGCATGGCGCCGGGATAATCGGGGATGCTCATGGGTGTCGCGGACGGAAGCTCGACCACCAAGCATGTGGCAAGTCCGTGCCGGGATGCAAAGAACCGCATACACTGGACCCCGGATCAGGATCATCAGGACGGCCCCATGTTCAAGCGCCTCGCCCTCATACTCTGTCTCGCGCCCGGCGTCCTGCTGGCCGCTCCGCATTACAGCGTCCCGGTGCCCGATGCGGCCCAGCTGGCCGAGGCGGCGCTGCCCCTCAATGGGCCGGCCCGGGTCGGTTTCGCCGTGCCGATGACCCTGGACAGCGCGGTCGATGGCGTCTGGTCGGAGGTGGCGGGTCAGCGCCTGTGGCAGGCGGACATCCATGCCGCGGGCGCGCGCTTCCTCAGCCTGCAGTTCGAGCAGGCCCTGCTGCCGTCCGGCGCCGCGCTGTATGTCAGCGGCAGCGAAGGCGGGCGGCAGGGGCCGTACTCGGCGGCCCATCTGCGCGACGGGGTACTGCGCACCGCCCTCGTGCATGGCGACACCGCCCGCCTGGAACTGCGCGTGCCGGCCGGCCAGCAGGCCGCGTTGCGGCTGGCCCGGGTGCAGTACGGGCTGGTCGAGCCCTCGCAGGGCTATTCGTCGAAATCGGGCAGTTGCAACATCGATGTGGCCTGCAGCCAGGCCAATGCCTACGATGCCCAGGTTCGCAGCACCGTCCTGCTGATCTACCCGGTCGGCAACAGCTTTGTCGCCTGCTCCGGTCTGTTGCTCAACAACGCCCGCAATGACCGCACCCCCTACCTGCTGACCGCCCGGCATTGCGACATCACGAGCAGCAATGCGGCCGATGTCCAGGTCTACTGGCGTTACCAGCGCAGCAGTTGCACCCAGCCCGGCCTGCACACGCATGGGGATCCGGATCCGTCCTTCAGCACGGTGGGCACCACCTGGCTGGCCGCCGGGGACAATGCGGATTTCACCCTGCTGCTGCTCGGCACCCGCAGCCAGCCCTTCGTGCCGCCGGCGGATTTCCAGCCCTACTGGTCCGGCTGGGATGCCGGCAATGCCGCGCCGCAGAACGGCGCCAGCGTGCACCACCCGCAGGGGAACGAGAAGTCCATCGCGATCTACGATTCGCCGGGCGCGGCCGTCACCGCCACGATCGACGGGCGCAATGTGCGCTCCTGGCAGGTGTTCTGGGATCAGGGCACCACCGAGCCTGGCTCCTCGGGCTCCGGCCTGTGGAACGAGAATGGCCGGGCGGTCGGGGTGCTGTCCGGTGGCGGTGCCTCCTGTTCCAGCCAGAGCGAGCCGGATTTCTATGGGCGCCTCAATGTGGCCTGGCAGGATCAGGCCAGCTGTGACGCGCAGTTGCGGCACTGGCTGGACCCGGATGCCAGCGGCACTCTGAGTTTTGCCGGCAGCGATCTGGCCGATGGCCCGGCCCAGCCCGCGGTGCCCAGCTGTACAGCCGGGCCTGCCCCGACGCCGACCCCGACCCCGACCCCGACACCGACCCCGGCACCGACCCCCACGCCGGCCCCCACCCCTGGGCCGACTCCCGGCTTTGGTGGCGGCGGTGGTTCGGGTGCGCCCGGCCTGCTGATTTTCGCGCTGAGCCTGTTCGGCGTTCATCGCAGGGTCATGCGCAAAGCCTAGACTCAGCCGATGGACACGGAAAAAACCACCGATCTCAGCCAGGAGATGGCCGTCCGGCCGGAGAACTTCTTCAACCGGGAACTGAGCCTGCTGGAATTCAACCGGCGCGTGCTGGCCCAGGCCCGCGATGCCCGGGTGCCGCTGCTCGAGCGGCTGAAATACCTGTGCATCTCCTGCTCCAACCTGGACGAGTTCTTCGAGGTGCGCGTCTCCGGCCTGCTGCAGAAGCAGAATGCCGGCGCCAGCACCGGCGGGCCGGACAACAAGTCGGCCACCGAGCTGCTGGGCGAGATCTCCCAGCGCGCCCACGAGATCGTGGACGAGCAGTACCGGGTGCTGAACGAGGTGCTGATTCCGCGCCTGGCGGCCGAGCGCATCCGCTTCCTGCGCCGGCGCCACTTCACCATCGATCCGGTGATGGACGCCTGGCTGCGCCAGTTCTTCCAGAACGAGCTGCTGCCCATCCTGTCGCCGATCGGGCTGGACCCGGCCCATCCCTTCCCGCGGGTGCTGAACAAGAGCCTGAACTTCATCGTCTCGCTGGAAGGCAAGGACGCCTTCGGTCGCAGCGCCAATCTGGCGGTGGTGCAGGCGCCACGCGCGCTGCCCCGCCTGATCCAGATCCCGCCCGAGCACTGTCGCGGCAACCCGCATGACTTCGTGTTCCTGTCCTCGGTGATCCACGCCTATGTCAGCGAGCTGTTCCCGGGCATGGACGTGACCGGCTGCTACCAGTTCCGGGTCACCCGCAACTCGGACCTGTTCGTCGACGAGGAGGATGTCGAGGACCTGCTGATGGCGCTGGAAGGCGAATTGCTGGGGCGCCAGTTCGGCGACGCGGTGCGCCTGGAGGTGGCCCACAACTGTCCCGAGTCCATGCTCAACTACCTGCTGCAGGTGCATGGTCTGAAGCGCGAGCAGCTGTATCAGGTGAACGGTCCGGTCAACCTCAACCGGCTGATGAAGCTGTCCGACATGATCGACCGGCCGGATCTGTGCTTCGAGCCCTTCACCCCGCGGATTCCGGCCAGCCTGGCCAGCGGCAGCGACATTTTCGCCGCGATCCGGCGCGGCGACATCCTGCTGCACCACCCCTACGAGTCCTTTGCCCCGGTGGTCGATTTCCTGCGCCAGGCGGCCAAGGATCCCGGGGTCCTGGCGATCAAGCAGACCCTGTACCGGACCGGCGCCAATTCGGCGGTGGTGGACGCGCTGCTGCAGGCGGCCAGGGCCGGCAAGGAGGTCACCGTGGTGATCGAGCTGCGGGCCCGCTTCGACGAGGCCGAGAACATCGACCTCGCGGAGCAGTTGCAGGAAGCCGGCGCCCATGTGGTCTACGGCGTGGTCGGTCACAAGACCCACGCCAAGATGGCCCTGATCGTGCGGCGCGAGAAGGAGGGCCTGCGCAATTACGTGCACATGGGCACCGGCAACTATCACGCCCGCACCAGCCGCCTGTACACCGACTACGGCCTGCTGACCTGCGATGAGGCGATCAGTCGCGATGTGCACCGGGTATTCCTGCAGCTCACCAGTCTGGGCAAGCTGGCCAAGCTGGAGAAGCTGCTGCATTCGCCGTTCACCCTGCACAAGGGTCTGATCGAGCGGGTCGAGCGCGAGATCGAGAATCTGCGCGCCGGCAAGCCCGCCCGGATCATGCTGAAATTGAACCAGCTGGTGGAGCGTGACAGCATCGCCGCCCTGTACCGGGCCTCCCAGGCCGGGGTGCGCATCGATCTAGTGGTGCGCGGCATGACCTGTCTGCGCCCGCAGGTGCCCGGCCTGTCGGAAAACATCCGGCTGGTGTCCGTGGTCGGTCGTTTCCTCGAGCACACGCGGGTGTACTACTTCGAAAATGGCGGCGAGCCGGAGGTCTGGTGC
>JBFJTN010000276.1:0-4532 GCA_041625325.1 Oceanococcus sp.
CGGCGTGCAGGACATCGACATCGCGGTGCAGAAGGCGATCAATCGCGTGCAGCCACCGGCCCTGGTCGCGGCCCTGACCCGCCAGCTGCGCGCCGCCGGCATCGAGCAGATCAACTACGACCTGATCTACGGGCTGCCGCGGCAGAGCTGCCGCAGCTTCGCTCGCACCCTGGATTTCGTCCTCGATCAGCGCCCGTCCCGCTTGGCGGCCTTCCACTACGCCCATCTGCCGGACCGTCTGCCCGCGCAGCGGGCGATTTCGAGCGATGAACTGCCGGGAGTCGCGGAGCGGCTGGCGATCCGTACGCTGATCCACGAGCGCCTGTGCGCGGCCGGCTATGTCGCCATTGGCCTGGATCACTACGCCCTGCCAGAGGACGCCCTGGCCGTGGCGCAGCAGGACGGCAGCCTCGGCCGCGGCTTCCAGGGTTACACGCCGTTCGGCGACTGCGACAGCCTGGGCCTGGGGGCCAGCGCGATCAGCAGCATCGGGCCCTGCTACGCGCAGAACCACAGCGACCCGGCGGCCTGGGCCGAGGCGGTCCGGCGCGGGGGACTGGCGATCTGCCGCGGTTATCTGCGCGATCCGGACGAAATGCTGCGGGGGGCGCTGATCGAGCAGCTGATGTGCCAGCAGCGCATCGAGTTCGCCGCGCTGGAGCGGCGCTTTCAGGTGCCGGTGGCGCGCTATCTGGAACAGGACCTGCAACGCCTGCACGCCTTCGACCCCGAGCACCAGCTGGTCCGGGTTGATCCCGATGGACTGCGCGTGACCGAGCCGGGCCGCCAGTATCTGCGCCTGCTGGCCCAGTGCTTCGACCACAGCGGTCGGGGGAGCGGCAGCGCCGAGATGTCCGCCGCGGTGTAGCGCCAGCCCGGCTGGCAGGGCGCCCGGCCGGGGCTGCGCTCCGGCGCCGGAGGCCGCGGCGGCCAGGCATCCGGCGGCGCGGGCGCGCCGTAGAATGCACCACACCATGGAGAACATCATGCGCGTCCTGCTGTCACCGCTGCCTTGGCTCAGCCTGCTGCTGTCGGCCTGCGCCTCACTGAGCGGCCCCCCCGTCGGTCTCGACCCGGAAGGCCGGCTGCAGCCCTGCCCGCCGGCGCCCCGCTGCGTGTCCAGCCAGGAGGCCGGACCCGCGCTGCTCCCGCTGGATCTGCGCGATGCCAGCGGGGCCACCTGGGAGGCGGTGGCCGCGCTGGTCGGAGGCCTGCCGAGGACCGAACTCGTGACCGTGCAGCCGCATTACCTGCATGCCGAAGTGACCAGCCCCTGGGGCCTGTACATCGATGACCTCGAACTGCTGCGGGACGCCGGCGGACGGCGCGTGCAGGTGCGCTCCAGTGCCCGGATCGGCTACTACGATTTCGGCGTCAACCGGGACAGGGTGGCCATGCTGCGCGCCCGCCTGCGTGAACGCGGCCTGCTGGCCGGGCCGGACTGAGGGGGCGCCCGCCCCCGTTCGCCGGCGCGGCGCCGGGCCAGCCTGGCACGGGCCGGGTGATCCGGTCCGGGTGGTTTCACCGTAGGCATGGACGGCAGCCTGTCCCGCCCGGGGCACCGGCCCAGGTGCCTTGTCCCTCGTCAGCCGGCACACTCAGAGGCCGGTTCCCACATGGTTCGCAGATCATGACCCGTCATTTCCTCGCGCTGTTCATCGTGGCGCTCAGCGTCGGCATCGGCCTGGGCCTGGCCTGGCTGGCCGACAGCGGCCAGCGCCAGCTGCTGGGCCTGCCGATGCTGCCTGCTCTGGCCCTGCTGGCCTTCGTGATCCAGTGGCTGGTCTGGCTGCCGTCCTGGCTGGCCCGGACCGAGCTGTACTACGACCTGACCGGCAGCCTGACCTATCTGCTGCTGATCGCGCTGGCGGCATGGTCCGCCGCGCAGGCCGGGTCCGGCGCGCGCGCCTGGCTGCTTGCCGGCCTGATCGCGGTCTGGGCCGTGCGGCTGGGGCTGTTCCTGTTCCGGCGGGTCAAACGCCGCGGCAAGGATGGTCGTTTCGACGAGATCAAGACGCACTGGTCACGCTTTCTGGTGGCCTGGAGCCTGCAGGGCCTGTGGGTGTTCACCACCCTGCTGGCCGCCCTCATCGCGATGACCGGCAGCGACCGGCCCCTGGGACCCTGGGCCGTCATCGGCAGCCTGATCTGGCTGGCGGGTTTCGCCATCGAGGTCATTGCTGACCGGCAGAAGTCGCGCTTCAATGCGCGTGCCGACCAGGCCGGCCGCTACATCGACCAGGGGCTGTGGGCCTGGTCGCGCCACCCCAACTACTTCGGCGAGATCCTGTTGTGGGTGGGAATCGCCGTCATTGCCGCGCCGGTCTTTTCCGGCTGGCAGTGGCTGGGGCTGCTCTCGCCCCTGATCGTGTATCTGCTGATCACCCGGGTCAGCGGGGTGCCGCTGCTCGAGCAGCGGGCCGATGAGCGCTGGGGCGCAGATCCCGCCTACCGCCAGTATCGCGATACCACCCCGGTTCTGTTTCCACGGCCTCCGCGCAGGCCGTCGCCGCGGGCCTGAGGTCGGCCAGGCGGGTCCTGCCCGCTGAAGCTTCGCCGGCCCCGGTCTGGCCGCTGGCACGCAAAGGATCGAGCCGCTGACACCGCGCCGGCACAGCCGGGCGTGCGCGCGGCTCAGGCCGCGGCCAGGCTGTCGTTACAATGCGCCTGCTGTTGCATCGATCTGACCCGCAAGTGACACCCGGCGTCGGGTTTGATCGCCTATCGCGTCGCCGCGTCTTGCAGGAGGAGTCAATGGAGCCCCACGGAGAGTTGAGGCTGGAATGGTCAGGCAATGTTCTCTATGTGAAACCCGAAGGCCCGTTCAATGACGAAGGCGCGCAGAAGGCGGCCCGCGAATACTTCGAACTGATCGAAAACCGGCGCGAGGCCGAATTCTCCGTGATCGAGGTGCTCACCGATGATGCGGTGGGGACGCCGAACACCATGGACGAGGTGGCCCGGGTCTGGCGCTTCATCGGCGAGCACGGCTGCGTCGCGCTGGCCCTGGTGTATCGCAACGAGCTGCAACGCAGTCTGGCCGAGGCTTACCTGCCCGAATTCGGGCGCCTGTTCTCGCGGGTGGAAGAGGCTGAGGCCTGGATCCGGGGGCGTCCTCAGGGCTGAGCGGCGCGAAGGCCGCATCGGGACTGTTCAAGTGGATTCGCCTGATCCAGAATCATCACGGGATTGCGGGGCGAAGGTTCCGAAGGAGGCAAGCCCATGTCTGCGATCGAATCGAATGTCGCCGGCCGTCGCATCTGGCATTTCGCAGGCTGCGCGCTGGATGAACGCGAGTTGCAACTGCGGGTCCGGGGTCGGCTTGTGGGACTGGAGAGAAAGCCTGCCCAGCTGTTGCTGCATCTGCTGAAGCATGCAGGCGAACGGGTCAGCAAAAGTGCTCTGCTTGACGCGATCTGGCCGGATCGATTCGTGAGCGAGGCGAGTCTGACCAAGGCCATGGCCTTGCTGCGCGGGGCGCTGGGTCCGGCTGCAGCCGGCGCCATCCGTACCGAGCATGGTTATGGCTATCGACTGGTTGCAAGGGTACGGGTGGAGGTCGATGCTCCGGATCCCGCCATTCAGGAACTGGTCAGCATGACCGCCGAACAGATCGAGCGGCGCTATCAGGATCAGCCCGCCCGGGCCGGGGAATTGCACCGCCTGCTGGGGAGTCTCTGCCTGCGCCTGGGGCTGCACCGGCAGGCGCGGCACGCCATGGAGCGGGCTGATGTCCTGTCCGCCCAGGCGACGGGGGCGGGCGCGGTGGCGGCTCCCGTCCGCGCAGCGGCACAGGAATTCGCAACGGGGTAAGGACTTTTCCGGCGCGGGGGCTCAGCATCAGTGCTGCACGCATCCGCGTGTTCGACCGGGTCCAGGCTCATGAGCAGGGGATCATTGCGCCGTCTTGCGGCCGTTGCACTGTTTATCGTCACCTTGCCGGGCCAGGCCGGGCCCCACTTCGCATTGACACCTGACCCCGGACTGCCGGGTGCCGGTCTGTTGAGCCCGGAGGGTTGTGATGCGGAAGCAGGTCTGGCTCGCGGCCTGCTGACCGCCAGCGCCTACGGCAGCACCTGCCGCAGCGGTCTGATGGGCTCGCAGGCAGTGCACAACCTGAATCCCGAGGGGCCGGTGACCGACGAGCAGACCGTCGCCGCATCGTTCGTCACGGCCCCGCTGGCGGCGGACCTGCCCATCGGCGGGCTGGCGCGTCTGGTGGTCTATTTTTCCGCGCTGCGGGATGGCTCAAGCACCTTGACGGACGACATGGAGCCGACCCTCGGCGTGCTGCGGCTGGACGAGATCAGCGCCGAAGGTACGGCCAGGGTGCTGGCCTATATCGAGGCCTTCGAGGTCTGGAACTGGGCGGGCGTGACCCCCGCCACCATCCGAGCCGAGAGCCTGCTGTCGCTGCCCGAGGAGACCGCACGGGCGGGCACGCAGCTACGGATCATTCTCGGTGGTGATCTGGCGCCCGATGTCCGCCTGATCTACGGGGATGCGCCGCTGGCCTCCATCAGCTATCCCAA
>JBFJTN010000277.1:0-4472 GCA_041625325.1 Oceanococcus sp.
CGGGACGGTGCCCTTGTCGGACTCGAAATCGACCGCCGTGCGCGCGTCGGTATAGGAGCCGCCCGACTGGAAATTCAGCCCCCAGGGCAGGCTGGCGCGAATGGACAGCTCGGCGCCCTGGCTGCGCGCCGCGCCGACATTGGCCACATAGACGAACAGTTCGTCTTCGGTGAGCTGGCTGATCTGCAGGTCGGTCCAGTCGATGTAGAAGCCCGTCAGGTCCACCTTCAGGCGACTGTCCAGCCACTGGGTGCGCACGCCGAACTCGTAGTTCCACAGGAAATCCGAATCATAGGTGCGCGGTGCCGACGAGGTGGCGGGCAGCACATTGACCCCGCCATAGCGAAAGCCGCGCGCCGCGCTGCTCACCAGCGCAATCTGCTCGGTCACGTCCCAGATCAGGCCCAGTTTCGGGCTGAGCCCGGAATCCTTGGGTGTGGCATCGGTGCGGTCGATCTCCCCGCCGGCGGCTTCGTCGTACATCGAGGCTTCGGATTCCTGCTGGAACCAGCGCGCGCCCAGACTCAGTTTCAGGGTATCGGTCAGGCGCCGGTTCAGGTCGAAGAACAGTGCCTGTTCCACTGCGTCTGCTCGGGCGTAGGAGTACAGCGTGGTCGGCCGCTGCGAGGTGGTTTCCCCGTCCAGCGGAACGAGGGACAGCGTGCCGTCCGGTGAGGTCGGCTCCGGCGTATCGATGAAGATCTCCAGCAGCTGATCGGAGCGGACCAGGTAGGCGCCCAGGATGTAGTCCCATCCTCCGAGCAGGGCCCCGCCCGGTGTCGGCGCATTGGACACCAGGCGCAGTTCGAAGGACGGCTGGCTCGATTCGGTGTCCAGCGCCTGATAGACCCGGGCCTCGGTGTCCTCCAGGCTCAGGGCCGCCGTCGCATCGCCGAAGTAGTCGTGGGTCTTGTCCAGCTGGCTGAACAGCCCACGCAGCGAGCCCCAGCCCAGGTCGTAGGCGATATCCGCGGTGAGGATCTGCGCCTCGCCCAGGGTGTAGTCGCGCAGACGCTTTTCATCGGTTTCCGGGCGCTCCAGATTGTCCGCCACGCTGCCGTCGTCCTGCTCGAAGCGCCGCTGCATCACCTGGAAATTCAGCGCCCAGCGCTCGCTGGGCTCCCAGCGGGCCAGGATCCGGCCGTTGGCGCGCTGGCTGCTGTTGACATCATTGCGGCCGGCGTAGAGGTCATCCAGGTAGCCGGGGCGCGACTGCAGGCCGCCGGCCACGCGCAGCGCGAAGCGCTCGCCGACAGGCAGGTTCAGGGCCACATGCTGCGCATGGCCAATGTCATCGCTGTGGCCGGACTGCATGAGGGCCAGGGAAGCCGCCCCGGAGAAGCTCTCCAGCTCGGGTGATTTCGGCACATAACGCACCGCGCCGGACAGGGCGCCGCCGCCGAACAGGGTGCCCTGCGGACCTTTGAGCACCTCCACCGTGGCCATGTCCCAGGGGTCGATGTTCGGCTGCGAGCCGCGGAAGGTGGGATTGACCAGCGACACGTCGCCGTAGAACAGGCCGAAGGTCCGGCCGAAATAATTGGACCCCGATTCCGACAGGATGCCGCGGAAGGAGATTTGCGCCGTTTCGCCATCGGTCCCGGTGGCCACCGTGACACCCGGCGAGTACTTGAGAATGTCCTCCAGCCCGGTGGCGCCCTTTTCGATGAGGGCGTCGCCACTGAAGGCGTCGATGCTGGTCGCCAGGTCCCGGACCGACTGCGCGCGCTTGCTGGCCGTCACCACGATCTCGTCAACTCCGGCGTGCCGACCTGGCTCGCGAACATCCCGGGGCGCCGATTCCGGCAGCACGATGACTTCGGGTTCCGCCTCGGCTTGCGCCCTGTCGTCTGCCGGCTCCGCTGCCTGGGCATCCTGGGCCTGGTCGTCCTGAGGCGCTGGCCCGGATTCCGAACGCGCAGCGGGGCCGAAAAGCGTGTCGAGTTCGTCGCCGGATTCCTGGGCGCTCGCGCTGGTTCCCTGCGCCAGGGCAATGGCCAGGAGCCATCCGAGTCCGCCCTGCAGGGCGCCGAAACAGTTCTTCATGTTGTACTCGCTAAATCGATGAGTCGGTGGCTCGCCGCGCAGGAGGGCTGTGCGCTCGGCAGGGCGCCGACATGCGCGACAGGCTCCGACGTCAGGATCGAGTTCCGGGTCAGGGCAAAGGACAAGGCCCTGCAAGTGAGGGCCACCATGCCGAATGATACAAAGCTGCCCGAGATTGTGTCTCGGCCAGCCTGCGTCCCCGGCGGCTACGAGCTGCTGGCGCAGCCCGGAAAATGCGCCGGCGGCTTGCTCGTGCGCCCGATGGGCGGCGGGGGCGGCAAGATCCCGGGGGGGCGGAGGTTCCGGGATGCCCGCGATGCCCGGGCCGGAAGCTGAGCCGTGAGTGATGATTCGTGCGGGCAGAGCAGCGATCGACCCAAAGGCGATGTAGTGGGCGCCGCGGTTCGCCGATCAAGATCGAAAGCTCGACCCCGCTTTCAAACCGTCCTTTGAAGCGGGGTAAGATCCGGAAGAGACAACAGGAAGGGGACTGCTGGCCCCCTTCCTAACCCCTGTCCAGGCTGTACAGCAGGAACGCTAGGCCGCCTTTTTCAGTTTTTGCGGTTCATAGACAAAGCTGTCGAACCACTTGCGAAACTCGGCGAGTGCCTTGTCCGTCTCATTGTCATCATGGTCTGGGTCCAAGGCTTTGCGGTTGTTCCACACGGCGGTGTCTTCCCAGGTGGCATACCAGGAGCCGAACAGACCGATACCGTCGAGGAACCATTTCAGGGGGTTGAGGGACTTCTTGCCCACGCCAACCTGTGTCAGCCGGCATTTATTGCCTTCAAGCAGGGTCAGGAATTCGACCAGGGGATAGATGTTGCTACCCGACTGGTTCTCCTGGGTCACGTTGAGGGCGCCATCGAACCAGGTGGTCACCCGCGTGGATTTGACTCTCAGGGCGGTGGACAGCGGTGGCAGCAGTTCCGCGGCCATGGTGCAGGTCGCCTTGTGACCATCCGTGACGATCTTGCCTTCTTCCACCACGCCACCGAACATGCTGTGCGTTGACTTGAAATGACGTGGATCCACGGCGTTGTCCAGGGGCACGCTGGGATGATGCAGTTCCAGCACGCGGCTGTGATGCCACAGGATGTCGGGGTGTTTGTCCTCGCTCAGAAATTCGGGCGCAGCCCATTGCGGCTCAACGCCCGGCACGTCGAAATAGGCATAGGCCAGGCCCCGGTTTTCCGAGATCGGGTAGCTGCGAATGCCTTTCTGTTGGGCTTTGACGCAGCTGCCATCGCCATGAAAGGCGCGGCTGTGCATCGGGCAGACGATGTATTCCTTGGCGACCTTACCGGTTTCCATATTCACGCCGAAATGGGAGCAGTAAGGCTCCACCATGTTCAGCTGGCCGGACTCGGTTCGAAAAACCAGGCACTTTTCATCCATGAAAGTCCGCGCCTTGATCTTGCCCTTCGGGTAGTCCTTGGAAAACCCGATAAACATCCATCCTCTGATTTTCATGCCTCGCACCTTGTCAATGTGATCGTGCTGGCGAAAAGCGGGCCGTGATCGACGACATCACCGCTTTCGCTTTATAGTCAAATAAAACTGACCATATGATTCCAGCAAAGCCGCGCTGCTTTGTCAACCAGAACTGACCAAATGAAGAAAGACGAAATCTTGGCCCGTCGAGCCCAGTCCATGATGCTGGCGTCGATCTGGCTGGGTGAGCTGGCCAACGTGAAAATGCTGCGGGACTTTCAGACCAAACTGGACTTGCCGAACCTGAAAAAGCTGCACCTGGATCTGATCAGCTACATTGATCCGGACGGCACGACCATCACCGAGATCGCCCGGCGCAAGGGCGTGACCAAGCAATCCATCAGCAAGACCGTGCAGGAGCTGCTGGATATGGGCTTCGTGGAATCCCGCCCCAATCCGCAGGATTCACGGTCCAAACTGATTTCCTTCAAGCTGAAGCCAGGCAGCGCCATGCTGCGTGGCTTTGCCGTGCTTGCCGATATCGACAACACCATTGCGAAACAGATCGGGGCAGGGGAGTACCAAGCGATTCTCGAAGGCATGCAGAAAGTCATGGAACAGGTAGAGTCAGAAGATCCTGCCTGGTCATTGTCGAATGGGCGGCGGAAGTAGAGGTCCGAAGCAGTCCGGCAGGTCAAGATCATCTCGAGCCTGGAGCAGGGCGACGCTGGGATGCCGGCGAAAGAAAACTGTCGCAAGCTCGGCCTGGTTGCGACCCCGGCCCGGCATGCATGGCGTTTGGCTTGAGAGTCCCCGGGGCTTGATGAGGCCGCCTTGTCAGGTAGTCGCCTGACGCACGCGGCAGGGATCAGGTTTCCGAAGTGCTGAGAAAGGCGCTGACGGTCCTTGCCTTCGGGAAACTCGCGAGGGCGCTGGGCTGCGTGGCTGCTTCATTCCGGGTGCGTGCCTTCGCCATCCTTGTCCACGCCCAG
>JBFJTN010000278.1:0-4443 GCA_041625325.1 Oceanococcus sp.
ACGGTCGGCCGCCGGCCGCGCACCGAAGGCTGGGGGCTGGAGGCCATGCAGCTGGACATGGACGGTCCCTTCGTCCGGGTCGATGGCCAGTGCCGCAGCTCGATGAAGGGCGTTTACGCCATCGGCGATCTGGTCGGCGAGCCCATGCTGGCGCACAAGGCCAGCGCCCAGGGCGAGATGGTCGCCGAGCTGCTGGCGGGGAAGAAGCGTGCTTTCGAGCCGCGCGCGATTCCGGCCGTCTGCTTCACCGAGCCGGAGATCGTCGGTGTCGGCCTGGGCCCGGACGAGGCCAGGGCGGCGGGTTACGAGGTCACGGTCGGCCAGTTCCCGTTCATGGCCAACGGCCGTTCCCTGGCCATGGAAGCCGGCACTGACGGCGGCTTCGTCCGGGTCACCGCCCGGGCCGACAATCACCTGGTGCTGGGCATCCATGCGGTGGGCCGGCATGTGTCCGAGCTGTCCGGCGAATTCGTGCACGCGCTGGAGATGGGCGCCACCCCGGAGGACATCGCCGGCACCATCCACGTGCATCCGACCATGACCGAGGCCTTCCACGAAGCCGCCCTGTCGGCCCTGGGCCACGCGATTCACATCTGAGCGGGCCTGGCCTATGCTGGGCCATGAACGCGAGTCCGGGGGGAGTCATGGCGCGCTGTCTGCTGGGGATCATGCTGTTGCTGACGCCGCTGCTCGCCGGTGCGCAGATCTATCGCTGGGTGGATGCCCAGGGCCAGGTGCATTACGGCGACCGTCCTCCGCGGGATGCGGGCAATCTGGAAAGTGTCGATCTGGGGCCGCTCAATTCCGTGGCCCCGGCGGGTGCCGAAGGCGCTGCCGGCGCCTCCGGCGATGCCGCTACAGCGGCCGCCAGCCGGCCGCCACGGGTGCTGATGTACAGCACCAGCTGGTGCGGCTACTGCGCCAAGGCACGCAGCTATTTCCGCAGCAAGGGCATCCGCTACACCGAGCGCGACATCGAGAAGTCCGAGCGCGGCAAGCGCGAATATGATGCCCTGGGTGGTCGGGGTGTGCCGGTGATCCTGGTTGGGGACCAGCGCCTGAACGGATTCAGCGTGGAGCGCTTCGAGCGCCTGCTGGCGCAGAGATAGCAGCTCCGGTCGCCGCGCCGCCCGGGCTTGCGCGAGCGTTGCGGCTCAGTGCGATACTGGCCGTCCCTGTCCTTTCTCCGGAGCTCGGGCCATGCGTATCGCCAGCCTTCTCGTTGCCGCCACCCTGGTCGCGGTGTCCACCGTCAGTCCCGCGCAGGACAAGAGCATGCAGCAGCAGGCCGAGGAGGACTGGCAGGAACTCAAGGACGCCGCCGGCAAGGCTGGCAGCAAGGTGAAGGCCTGGGGCAAGGCTGCCGGAGACAAGGCGGCGGAGATGACGGACCAGGCCCGCGAGGCCATGGCCGAGGAATCCGGCGGCGACAAGGGCAAGGCCGCCAGCCGCTTCTACTACCGCTGAGTCAGCTGTCCTGACGCAGTTGATCGCCGGGCCCGGCGGGTAGAATGGGGCGCATGGCTTCCGGTGCGCTGTTCGTTTCCGCCGACTACCTCGAGCCCCTTCAGACCAGCGGCTGCGCCGCGCCGGCCAGCGGCTGGCAGCGTCTGCCCGGAATGGCCGCACCGCTGTATGCCAAGACTCACTCCTGGGGCGAGTTCGTGTTCGATTTCGCCTTTGCCCAGGCCTACGCCGAGCAGGGCCTGGCCTATTACCCCAAGCTGGTCTGCGCCGTGCCCTTCACCCCGGTGCCCGGCCCCCGCCTCAACGGTCTTGGCGCCGATCAGCTGGCCCGGCTGTGCGGCGAGCGTGAGGCCTCCAGTGCCCATGTGCTGTTCCTGCCTGACGAGGAGGCGCAAGCACTGAGCGAGGCGGGCTGGCTGCTGCGGCGCGACCTGCGCTTCGTCTGGCAGCAGCGGGACTATCGGGACTTCGAGGATTTCCTCGCCGCCCTGGCCAGCAAGAAGCGCAAGAACATTCGGGCCGAACGCCGCAAGCTGGCCGCGCTGGGTCTGGACATCCGCTGGCAGAGCCCCGCGGAATTCAGCGAGGACGAATGGCAGGAACTGTTCGCGCTGTATGCCAGCACCTATGCAATGCACGGTCAGGCGCCCTATCTGAACCTGGATTGCCTGCGGGGCTGGGCCCGGCGCCTGCCCGAGCAGTTCCTGTTCTGTGTCGCCCGCCACGACGGCGCCTTGAAGGCCATGGCCTTCTTCTTCCGTGACGACCAGACCCTGTATGGCCGCCACTGGGGCAGCCGCATCCAGGCCGACGGCCTGCATTTCGAGCTGTGCTACTACCAGGGGATCGAGTACTGCCTGCGCCACGGCCTGACCCACTTCGACGCCGGCGTGCAGGGCGGGCATCGGCTGCTGCGGGGCTTCGAGCCGGTGGCGACCCAGTCGGCGCACTGGTTTGCCGACGGCCGCTTCCAGCGGGCGATTGGCGACTATCTGGCCCGCGAGCGACGGATGATGGATGCGCAGTTGCGGGAGCTGGGCGAGCAGACCGCCGTCGCCCGACGCGAGCCGCCGCTCTGATTCGAGGGATGGCCTGGAATGGCAGGAACGGGAAAAGGGCCGCCAGCACGCAGCAGGCGGCCCGTTGAACTGCCAATGAACGCGGGCTGGCGCTTTTATCGCCCGCGATGGGATGCCCGATATCCCAGGCCGCCCAGGAGCAGGCTCATGATGACGAGCCCCAATGGCCCCATGACCGGGACGCCTGTCGGCGCCGGAGGCGGGGGGGGCGGGGGGGGAGGTGCGGCGACACAGCCGGGGGCAGCGGCTACCGGCGTCGACCAGTTCCCCGCCGCCATCTGCACCCCACCAGCAGCATCGTTCACTGCGCGAGCGAAGACGGTGTCGTACCACACGGCATTGAAGCTATTCAAAAACCAGGTCACCGCAGGAGTCGGTCCCGAACTGAAGCCTGACGCAGCAAAGTTCGGGCTCTGATCGGTGAACTGGCGAATGGTCGTGAACCAGGAACTGAGGGCGCCGGCACCGTCAGTCGTTGCCGAACCGGCAATGCTGGTGGGTGGAGTCGCCACGACGTCTGCCGCGAACACCACATTCCGCGCATCGTTGAACGCGAATGTCACGCAAACGAGGTCGGCGCCCGTCCAGGTTTGATTGACCGTGGACGCGCCGCCGTTGTCCATCACGACGGTGACGGCATAGCTTTCCCCTGCGACGATGTCGGGGTGCGTGCTGGTGCTGATCGTGCCCGTGTACTGAGAGGCGAAGGGTGCCGCCGTGGCGGCGCTTGTCATGGTCAGCAGCGCGGCGCTGCAGAGCAGTCGATGGAGCATGGTGGGTTCCCCGTTGGTTTTAGTTCTTCTGCGACGGATCCGGCAGACGCGAGCCGGAATTCATCCCATGGATTCCACGGCGCCATCGCCAGGCGATCAAACCGGGATGCCCGGACCATAACAGATATCTGCCTGCGGGGCAGACGGGATCAGGCCGCTGACAGGCGGATCAGCGCTAGCCGGCGTGACGCGCCGATCGCTCGCATCGGGCGAGAACTAGAACGGCACCCAGGACTTTTCCTTGGTGAAGTGCAGATAGCCGACGCTGACCCCGGCTCGGGCGCCGACGCCGGTGCGGATCGGCGCGATGGTGACGTTGCCGCTGCGCAGGTAGTTCACGCTGGCGCCGGCGATGAAGTACAGCGAGCCATCGACCCCCGGATAGCGCTGGTACAGCACTTCGGGATCTTTCAGGTTGTAGACCAGCGCCATCACCTTGGAGGCATTGCCGCCGGTGTCCAGGCCGATGCTGGGGCCCTGCCAGTACAGCTGTCGCGTGCTGCCGTCGCGCATCTCCAGCTTGCCCTGGCCGTAGCGGGCGCCGACCACTATGGCGCCGCTGATCTCCTCGCCGATGATCAGGGCATTGGGCTCACCCTGCTCGGCGAAGACCTTCTCGATGGCCCGGGCCAGTCCTTCGGTGGTTTCGCCGAAGAAGCCTTCGGCCTTTTTCATGATCTCCTCCTGCTTGAAGCCTGCGGCCGGGGTCGGGCTGGGCTGCTGGGCGATGGCAGTGCCGGCGAGCAGCAGGCTCAGGGCAGTCAGCTGGAAGCGAAAAAGCAGGCGCATGGGGGAGTTGATCGGGGACTGTGGCACTATGGACCCCAGGCGGGAATCGAAGTTCGGTCGTGTCCATGGCGACCGTGGCGGCTCCCGCGTCCCGGCTCCGAGTCAAGAAGAGCTGTCCGGGAAAGGAAGCGGGCATGGAGAAGAGTGAAGATGCGGTCAAGGCAGCACTGCTGCTGGACCGCGCGGACCGAACCGCAACGTCGCGGGTGCTGGCCGTGATTGATCGCCTCGGCATAGGCGGGGCCATCGCGCTGGCGTCCTGCATCCTGTCCCTGCTGTCGGTCAGCATCGCTTCCGCCGTGCACCACATCACCGGTGATCCGATTGGCTGGACC
>JBFJTN010000279.1:0-4404 GCA_041625325.1 Oceanococcus sp.
ATTGAGGCTCAAACGCGACAGGACGTCGCGTCTGAGCCGACCCTGCTGGCGGGCGTGGCCGCAGGGAACCGCGAAGCGGCGCGGGGGACAGCGCCCGGAACAGGCGGCAGGGCCCGGCGTGACGCTTCATGGAGAGCTTCCGGCAGCAGGACGAACCCAGGCGCCGCCGTTTTCCCCCAATGAACCCAGGGGGCCGTGCCGAGCGTCTCGCAGTGAGAGGAAGGTCCGCTACGGGACATTAAAACCCCTCATCCTCAAAGCGCAAAACAGTATCGTCCAGACGCTGCAGCTGCTGCGCCCAGTACCCCACCTTGGGCAGCTCCCAGCGGTAGAAATACTCGCAGGCCTGCAGCTTGCCGCGATAGTAGGCCGCATCGGCGGTGACGCTCTCCAAGGCCCGCGCAGCGACCTCGGCCTGGCGCAGCCACATCCAGCCAACCACCACATGACCGAGCATCTCGAGATAGGTCCAGGAGTTGGCCAGGAAACGCTCGGCATCCCCCTGGGCGGCACACTGGCCCAGCACCATGGTGGTCTTGCCCGCCTGCTGGGCGGCAGCCGCGAGTTCCTGCCCCAGGGCGGGCAAGCCATGGACATCCGGCAGTCCGGCGATGCTGGCCTCGATCCGGCTCATCAGCAGACGCAGTGCCGCCCCCTGGTTCTGCATCACCTTGCGACCCAGCAAATCCAGGGACTGGATGCCGTTGGTGCCCTCATGGATCGGATTCAGGCGGTTGTCGCGGTAAATTCGCTCCAGCGGATAATCGCGGGTGTAGCCATAACCGCCCAGAATCTGCAGCCCCCAGTAGTTCGCCTCACAGCCGTAATGCGCGGACCAGGCCTTGATCATCGGCGTGAGGATGGCCAGCTCGGTTTCCAGCTCGGCATGCCGCGCCTGGTCGTCGCAGACCCGCTGCTCGTCCACCAGGGAAGCGCCGTACAGACACAGGGACAGCGCGCCCTCTGCATAGACCTTCTGGCGCAGCAGCATGTGCCGCACATCCGCGTGCCGGGTGATCATCACCTGGGGCTTTGCCGGGTCACGCTCCGCGGCCGGGCGGCCCTGCGGCCGCTGGCGGGCATAGTCCAGTGAATGCTGATAGCCGCTGTAGGCCTGCAGGGCCGCATTCAGCCCCACCCCGATGCGGGCCTCGTTCATCATGTGGAACATGCAGGCCAGCCCCTGATTGAGCTCGCCGATCAGCTCGCCGCGGCATTCCCCGTTCTCGCCGAAATTGAGCAGGGTATTGGTGGTGCCGCGATAGCCCATCTTGTGATTCAGGCCGGCCAGCACCACGTCATTGCGCTCGCCGACACCGCCCTGCTCGTCCAGCCGGAATTTGGGCACGATGAACAGGGAGATGCCCCGGGTGCCGGCCGGCTGACCCGGCACCTTGGCCAGCACCATGTGCACGATGTTCTCGGACAGCTCATGCTCGCCGCCGGAAATCCACATCTTGGTGCCGCTGATCCGGTAGTCCCCATCGCCGGTGGGTTCCGCCCGCGTGCGGATGTCCGCCAGTGACGAACCGGCCTGCGGCTCGGACAGGCACATGGTGCCGAACCAGCGCCCCTCGATCATCGGCGCCATGTAGCGCTGACGCTGGTCCTCGCTGCCATGGGCGCGGATCAGATTGGCCGCTGCCATGGTCAGAAAGGGATAGGCCGAAGTACCGACGTTGGCGTCGGTGAAAATCCAGGTCAGGGCCTGGCCGACCAGATACGGCAGCTGCAAGCCGCCATCGGCCTCGTCGAAGCTGGTGCCCATGAAGCCCGCGTCGACGAAGGCCTTGAGCCCCGCGGCCACCTCGGGGCGCATGCTGACCCGGCCATTCTCGAACTGCGGCTCCTGCGCATCCACCAGCGCGGCATGGTTGGCGAAAGTCTCGTCCGCGATGCGCTGGGCGCTGTCCAGAATGGCGTCGAAGGTCTCGCGGTCATGCTGGGCAAAGTGCGGATGGCGGCAGAAACGCTCGACCGCGAACATCTCGTAGAGTTGAAAATCGATTTCCCGGCGTTGCAGCATGGGGGACTCCTGGGGGTTCAATGACACTAAGTAAAAATGGCAAGGCGCTGGTCAGCCTGCTGCTGGCGGCCATGCTGGCCGGCGCGGTGGGGCTGGCCTGGCAACTGATCGACACGCTGCGCGACAGCCAGCGCCTGAGCCAGGAACTGGCCGAGCTGGACGACGTGAAGTACGGGCTGTTCAACGCCAACCGCTGGGTGGATCACATCAGCCTGATCGTCGAAAAGAAGATCACCGAATTCAAGCTGGACGCCGGCAACCGGGCGGCCATCCAGCGCAGCCTGCAGCGCATGCTCGACACCCTGATCGTCGAGGTCGACCGCTACATGCGCAAGCAGAACATGAAGCGCAAGGACAGCTGGTGGGAGACCACCAGCGGGCGCCTGAAGCAGGCCTTTGCCGACATCTTTGTCGACGTGGACGACATCCGCACCGCGATTCCGGAATATGCGGACATCATCCTGCAGGAGATGGACAAGCCGGAGGCCCGCCAGGAGCTGAACGAGGCCATACGCCGCGTGCTCACCGACCTCACCCAGTCCACATTCGCGCCCATCGACATGCGCCTGGTCGAGGCCATACAGCAGCGCCATGAGTGCAGCGAGGTCAACTTCTGTCGCGCCATCATCCAGGCCCGCCTGACCCAGCAAGACGAACGGGCACGGCAGCTGGCCTATGCCCTGCTGGGTCTCAGCCTGGCGATCTTCCTGCTGATCCGCATCGAGGACCGACGGCCGGCGCCATCGCGCTTTCTCGCCCTGACCAGTCTGGCGACCATCCTGATGGCCTGCGGCGTGCTCACACCGATGCTCGAGGTGGAGGCGCGCATCACCGAGCTGCGCTTCATGCTGCTGGAGGAACCGGTGGTGTTTCGCGATCAGGTGCTGTATTTCCAGAGCAAGAGCGTGCTGGACATGGTCCAGGTGCTGACCGCCACCGGCGCGCTGGACATGATCCTGGTGGGCATGCTGATCATGCTGTTCAGCGTGCTGTTCCCGCTGGCCAAGCTCAGCGCCTCGGTGCTGCTGCTGTATGGCCGGGAACGCCTGCGCCGCAACCCGCTGCTGCGTTTCTTCGCCCTGAAATCGGGCAAATGGTCGATGGCCGACGTGATGGTCGTGGCCATGTTCATGGCCTATATCGGCTTTGATGGCATCGTCTCCAGTCAGCTCAGCGGTCTGGCCGAAGCCGGCGCCAGCGTGGATGTCATCACCACCAATGGCACCAGCCTGGAAATCGGCTTCTTCATGTTTCTCGGCTTCTGCCTGGCCGGCCTGCTCAGCGCCGCCTGGATGGAAAGCGCCATGGAGGCTGCCCCGAAGGCCTGATGGCGACACAGAGGCGACGCGGAGCTGTCACGGCCGCCGCGTCGCGCCCCCTGGTCGTCAGGCCGGTTTCTTCGCCGCCGCGGCCACCATCTTGCCGAACTTGCCCGGCTGTTCCATGCCGGAGCGGAAGGCCTGGGCCTGGCTCATGTCGGAGATGGCGCCATCCCAATGTTCGGCCACCTGTTCCGGGGTTGCGCCAAAGCCCAGGAACAGGCCCTGGGTTTCGACGATGCGCGCGCGCGCGAAGCAGCCCGCGCCGGCACACAGAATCTCGCCGCTGGGCGCGTTCTCACTGCACAGGAACAGCACGCCCGGGGTGACCTGCTCCGGCCCCATCAGCTCCAGCATCTCCTGCGGGAACAGTTCCTCGGTCATGCGGGTGGCGGCGGTCGGCGCCAGCGCATTGACCCGGATGCCGTACTTCTCGCCCTCCAGCTTCAGGGTATTCATGAAGCCCACCACCCCGAGTTTGGCCGCGCCATAGTTGGTCTGGCCGAAATTGCCATACAGGCCGGAGGAGGAACTGGTCATCACGATGCGGCCATGATTCTGCTCGCGCATGATGTCCCAGACGGCCTTGGTGCAGTTCACCGAACCCATCAGATGCACATCCACGACGAACTGGAAGTCTTCCAGGCTCATCTTGGCGAAGGTCTTGTCGCGCAGGATGCCGGCGTTGTTGATCAGGATGTCGACCCGACCCCAGGCCTCCATGGCCGCTGCCACCATCGCCTGGACCTGATCCGGTTTGGTCACGTCGGCGCCATCGGCCAGGGCCTCACCGCCGGCGGCCTTGATCTCCTCCACCACCGCCTGGGCCGCGGCCGACGAGGCACCCGTACCGTCACGCGCGCCGCCCAGATCATTGACCACCACCTTGGCGCCACGGGCCGCCAGCTGCAGCGCATGCGAACGACCCAGGCCGTTGCCGGCCCCGGTCACGATGGCCACCTGGCCGTCAAAACGAATCGTCATCTGGTCTTCCTCTTCATGGTTCGTGCGGCTCACGCCAGCCGCCTATTCTCATTCATCGCAGGACAAATTCCACCC
>JBFJTN010000280.1:0-4402 GCA_041625325.1 Oceanococcus sp.
CGGGGTCAGCGCCGTGCTGATCCGCGACGAACGCAGCGCGATCTTCATCGATCCCTTTTTCAGCCGTCCGGGCGGTGCCTTGCATCTGCTCGCCAACCCGGCGCTGGTGCCGGATGAGGCGGCGATCCAGCGCGGCCTGCAACAGGCGGGCGTGGAGCGTCTGGATGCCGTGATGGTTTCGCACTCCCACTACGATCATGCGATGGACGCCGGACTGGTCGCCCGCCTCACCGGTGCGTCCCTGATCGGTTCCTCCAGCACCCTCAACATCGGGCGAGGGGCGGGCCTGGCCGAGGACCGGCTGCAGCTGGTCACGCCCGGCGAGGCCCTGCGCGTGGGCGGATTCGAGGTCCTGTTCCTGGTCAGCGCCCACGCCGGAGCGACCGGCGGGCGCCCCCTGGGCGAGGTCAGCCGACCGCTGGTCCCACCTGCCCGGCTGGGCGACTACCGGCAGGGAGGCACCTACTCGATCCTGTTGCGCCACCCTGCGGGCAACATCCTGCATCATGGCAGCGCCGGCTTTCGTCCCGGTGCGCTGGCCGCTCACCACGCGGACAGCGTCCTGCTTGGCGTGGCCCTGATCGACGATCTGGAGCGCTACCTGGATGAGGTGGTCCGCGCCACCGGTGCCCGCCGGGTGTTCCCGCTGCACTGGGATGATTTCACCCGGCCGCTGCATGCGCCGCTGTCCCCGATGCCGCTGGTGGTGCGCCTGGATCGCCTGTTTCGCGACTTCCCCGCCGACCTGGAACTGCAGACCCTGCCACTGGGGCGGCCGGTCGCGCTGCTGCCGCCGGGCCAGGAATGAAGGCAGGGCCGCTCCCGCTCAGCGGTTTCATGCCTGATCCCAGTCCGGTGGCAGGCCATGCAGGGCCAGGGCCGCATTGTTGTAGCGCCGGTCCTCGGTGACCTCTCGGCCGGCGAAATCCGGGGGGCGGAACAGGCGGGCGGCGTCCAGGGTCGGGAATTCCACTTCCAGAACGATCAGCGGCGCCTGATCACCCTCGAACACGTCGATCTCGAACAGGCAGCCATCCACCTCCCGGCTGTAACGGGTTTTCTCGTTGCGCCGTCCCTCGGTCAATGGCCAGAGCAGATCGAAGAGCGCCCGCGGGATGTCCTGTTCCTGCTCCTGGCGCAGCAGGCCGGAGCCGGATTTCACCGTGATCCGGCATCGCCCGTCGGCATCGCGGATGCGCAGCACGCGTTCGGCTTCGATGACCAGGTAGCCCTGGCGCATCGGGCAGGCCCGCGCCGAATCGATCCAGCCGGACGGCAGCTGGCGGAGCAGGAAGCGACGTTCGATTTCGGTGGCCATGGGATGGATTCTAGGCGGCCGGGCGGCAAGTTGCGCTACATTGCGAGGGACAGGGGAAGGGAGGGGAGCCATGAGAATCCTGGCCAGGATCGTGCTGGCGCTGCTGCTGATCGCCGCGCTGGCCTACTATCCGCTGCTGCTGCACAGCCCGGCGCCGGAGGGCGAAGCCTACCGGCTGGATATCGACGCGCTGAGACAGGAGGCGGCCCGTCTGCCGGGTGCCCGGCCCAGGGCCGTGCGCGTCGAGAGGGTCGCCACGCTGATCTTTTCCGAAGCCATGGTGATGGCGGGTGAACCCTGGCGGGCCACGCAGATGCCGGTCTACAGCTACCTGCTGGAATATCCCGATTACAGCATCGTCATCGATACGGCGATGAGCAGTACCGAGGGCATGCCCTCCGTCATGGTCGGGGATTTTGATGACGAGGCGCTGGCGCGCATGCGCCGGGCGATGAACGCAGCGGAGCTCATCGTCATCACCCATGAGCACTTCGATCACATCGGCGGTCTGCTGCAGCACCCGGATCTCAAGCTGCTGCTGCCGCGTACCGTGCTGACCGCCGAACAGCTGGCGCACGAGGACCGCATGCGGCCGCTGCGTCTGCCCGGCGACGCCTTCGAAGGCTATGTGCCGCTGGACTATGAACAGATCCAGGCATTGGCGCCCGGACTGGTCCTGCTCAAGGCGCCCGGTCACACGCCGGGCAGCCAGATGGTCTACGTGCAGCGCGACGATGGCGAGGAGCTGCTGCTGCTCGGCGACGTGGCCTGGCAGCGCCGCAATATCGAGACCCTGCGCGAGCGACCGCTGTTCATGACCGCGCTGATCGGCGAGGACCGGCAGCAGGTGATGCGGCAGTTCCAGGCCCTGCACGATCTGGCCGAGCGGGAGCCGGCGGTGCACCTGATGCCGGGGCATGATGGCGAAGTCATGGCCGAGCTGCTGCAGCTGGGGGTGCTGGAAAGCGGGTTCCCGCCTCTGGCCGAGGGGCCGTGAAAACCGCTCGGCGCGGGCCGCAAAGAGCGATGCCAGGGAGATGAGATGCGCCAGTTCGTGCTGAGCGGCAGCCTGCTGCTGATGCTGTGCGGCTGCGGTGGAGACCGGGTCGATTTCAGTGCGCCGCTGGAACGCGTTGTGGACTTCCAGCAGGGGGATCAGGGGGTCAGCACCGGCTTTGCCGACTACCCCGCCGGCGAGGAGGACTTCTACGAACTGGAGGCCGGCTGGGAAGCGGTGCCCGGCCTGGACGGGGTCAACGGCCTGTATCTCAGCGGCAACAATCACAGCGATGACCTGTTCATGTACTTCGCCGGGCGGCTGAGCGGGCTCGCTCCCGGAAGCCGCTACGACGCGCTGATCAGCCTGGACTACGCCACCAGTGTGGGGGCGGACTGCGCCGGGGTCGGCGGCTCGCCGGGCAGCAGCGTCTACGTCAAGGCCGGCCTCAGCATGATCGAGCCCGGCGCCAGTGTCGATGGGGACGGCCTGCTGCGCATGAATGTGGACAAGGGCAATCAATCCACCGGCGGCAGTGATGCCCTGGTGCTCGGCGACATGGCCGGCAGCCAGGCCGGCTGCGCGGACAATCCCTACGAGATCAAATCGGTGAGCAGCGCCGGGCAGGCCTTCAGTGCCACCAGTGATGCGGCGGGAGATCTGTGGCTGATGGCCGGGACCGACTCCGGTTTCGAAGGCACGACCCGCATCTACTTCACCCGCATTGCCCTGCGTTTGACGCCCCGCGAATAACGCGGCCGGGCAGCAGCCACCAGGCTGCCTGCGATAAGATGACAGAAATATTACAAGCCCCGGGTGGGGAGACATCATGCCTGTGAATCTGAAAGTCCTTCTGGCGGCCGCGGCCCTTCTCGGTCTGGCCGGCTGCGGCAACAACAGCAGTTCGGTCAACCTGCCGGGAGGGCCCGGCGGCTGTCCCAGCGCCCGCGTCATCACCAGCGAGAGCGAACTGCTGCCCGGCCCGATGGCGCGCGGGCGGGTCGGCGATCTGCTGCTGGACAACAGCCGCCTGCGTGCGGTGGTCCAGAAGGCCGGGCGCAACTGGTACAACATCTCCCAGTTCGGCGGCAACATCATCGACGCCCTGCCCAAGGATGAGCGTGGCCGGCTGCTGGGCGAGGACCACTACGAGGAAGCGGCCCTGGGCACCAACGTGGAGTCCTCGCCAAACTACCAGACGGTCGAAGTGCTGCAGGCCGGCGGCCGCGATGCCGAAGGCAACTGCACCAGCGCGATCATCCGCGCGACCGGCCCGGACGACCTGCTGGACTTCGTCAACGGCAGCTCGGCGATCCGCGACATGGGCTTCATGTATCCGGACAGCGCGGATGACGTCGACCTGCCCATCACCATCCAGACCGATTACATCCTGGAACCGGGCAAGTCCTACATCACCATGCAGACCCGCCTGATCAACGAGGGTGACAGCGCGGTGGACCTGTATCTGGTGGAGTATCTGAACGGCTCGGGCGAGGTCGAGGTGTTCCAGCATGGCTACGGTTTCGGCGAGGTGCTGGTCACCGCGCCCTGCGACAGCTGCCGTTATGCCATCTATGCCGGGCACGAGGGCGGCGCCGGCGTCAGCTACGGCATCGTGCACAACTTCCCGCGCAGCAGCAGCGTGAGCGTGTCCGGGGTCACCGTGCTGGTCTACGGCTCGGACGCGCTGCCGCTGTTCGCCGCCGGCGGCGATCTGGAGCCGGCGCCCTTCACCGTGCCGGGCTCCGGCGAACTGACGGTGACCCGCTGGTTCGTGGTCGGCGATGGCGACGTGGCCAGCATTCTGGACGTCAAGCATGAACTCCTGGGCCAGAGCACCGGCAGCCTGAGCGGCGTGGTCACCGACCCGGCCGGCCCGGTGGCGGGCGCCGAGATTGCGGTGATCAGCAGCGACAATGATTTTGAAGCCCTGCCGGCCGGCATCCCCGGCCTGACGGACGCGCTGCCGCTGCCATCCCTGCTGCGCGGACCCGACACCATCGTGGCCAACCATTTTCGCACCGACGCGCAGGGCCGCTTCTCCGGCCGTCTGCCGCCGGGCAGCTACGAGCTGCGCCTGAACGCGC
>JBFJTN010000281.1:0-4389 GCA_041625325.1 Oceanococcus sp.
CGATGGTCAGCCGCTCCACCCCCAGCTCCGGGCCTCGATCGAAGAAGACGAGCATCGACATGCGTCGGGCGGAGAAGACCGGCTCCGGCTCGCGTGTCTTGATCGAGATGACCCCGGCCGTGGTATTGCGCCCGAACAGGGTGCCCTGAGGGCCCTTCAGCACCTCGATGCGCTCCACGTCAGCGAAATTGCGAAAGGAGGTCATGATCGAGGCGCTGTACACGCCGTCGAGCAGGGTGGCGATGCTGCTGTCGACCGAAGGGATGAAGGAATTGCTGCCGACGCCCCGCAGGTAAGGGAAGGTATAGGGCCCGCTGGAGTGGTAGATCATCCCCGGGACCAGCAACTGCATGTCGAGCACATTGCTGACCCCGCGATCGCGCAGGGTGTCGGCGGTGAAGGCCGACACGCTGACCGGCACCTTCTGGATGTTTTCCTCGCGTCGCTGGGCGCTGACACGCAGGGTTTCCAGCACCAGCACGGCGCCGTCCGGCTGGTTTTCCGGTGGCGCCTCCTCCTCCAGCACGATGCTCGGCACCGCCTCGTCGTCCGGCGCGGACCAGGCCAGACCCGGGAGCATCAGCAGCGCGATGGCACGCAGCGGCCGCATGGCGCAATGCCATGGGCGTGGCCCGGCAACCGTTCCCCCGGTTCTTGTCATGGGCGCATTACAGCACTGACAACTTGGGCCTGACAATCTTTGCGCATAAGATCGACGCCAGAGGCGACGCCAGTTGACGCCGCCCGGCCGCTCAGGGGGAAGCCATGACCACGATGCCTCGCTATGTGGAGAGCTACGGACACGGGGAACAGTCCTATCAGGGGCCGCTGGCCATCAATGATGTCGTCAGTTACGGCTTTCCGATGGCCGTGGACCGGGGGCGCCTGCAGCATTTCGTCGATACCCAGCTCAATGGCGTCACCGACGAATTCCACTACACCGCGCTGCCCTTCGTCATCCACGCCTGGGTCAGCGTCGGCAAGGCCTTCTCTTTCACCCAGAACATCGGCTGGATGTCGGATCAGGAGTCGCAGTTCTTCGTGCCGCTGCTGCAGAAGAAGCGTGGTCATCTGATGCCGCGGCTGGTGTTCTGGATTCCCTATCTGTTCATCGACGTGGTGGCCGGCCTCGTCACCGCGCGTGAGGTCTACGGCTTTCGCAAGATGCCGGCGGCCATCAGCATCCCCCGCGACATTGGCGCCGCTGCGCATTTCTGGGCGGATACCCTGATGTTCCGCCATTTTGATCCCGACAAGAAAGGCGAGCATGGTCGCATCATCGAGACGACCGGCCCGACCGTGCTGCAGAAGCTGGAAACGGTCTGGGAGCATCCAGAAGCGGCCGCCCGGGCCGTGATCCGGCTGATCGCCGGCCGCCTGGGTTTCGACGCCCTGATGCTGACCGAGTCCATCCTGTCCCTGTTTTTCGGGGAGTACCAGTTCCCGATGATCAATCTGAAGCAGTTTCGCGATGCCCGGGATCAGACCCGGGCCTGCTATCAGGCTCTGGTCAGCAGTCCGGGCGTACTCCAGCAATGGACCGGCGGTGGCCTGCTGGCAGGGGATTTCGAGACCGAGATCACCAGCTGCGCGAACTATCAGATCGTCAGTGACCTGGGCCTGGCGCCCACTGCGGGCAGCGACAGCACCACGATCAGGCCGCTGTTCGGCTTCTGGATCACGATGAGTTTCACGCTGGGGACTGGCAAGGTGCTCTGGCAGGCCTGAGCGCGACCTGATCCTGACCCGGCAGGGCGCAGCGCTCGAGCCAGCGCATCAGGGTGGGGCGACGCGTGATGCGATGCGCCTCGGCCGAGGTGCGCAGGATCTCGTCGAGCTGCGCCGACACCGCGAAATCGGCGATGCTCGCCTCGGCTCCCAGCAGCCAGGGTCCGTCGGTCAGGGCCTGATCAATCAGGTCCAGCTGCTCCTCGAATCGCTGCAGGATCCGGGCGTGGGGCAGCCTGGCCAGGCCCTGATGCCGGCAGCGCCGCAGATAGACGATGCGGAACATCCAGCCCAGCAGGCGGGCCTCCCAGCGTGGCCGTCCCGCTGACAGCAACTCGCCGACCCGGCCGCTGACCCGCCGATCGCAGACCCTCAGGTAGACCTCCATCCAGAACAGGCTGTCATCGGCCCACTGGTTCCACAGCCGGGCCCTGGCCGCCAGGGCGGCCGATTCGGGAAACAGCCGGGGACCGGCTGCCCGCTCGTCCAGATGTCTGGCGATGAGGTTGGAATCCACCAGCCGTCGACCATCGATGTCCAGCACCGGCAGGGTTCCCTGGCGGCTCAGGCGGCTGGCCAGGAACGAGCGCAGGCCGTTGTAGTTCTCGTGCGTTTCGTGGGCAATGGCTTTGAAATGCAGGAGCTTGCGAACCTTGCCGCAGAATGGCGAGACCCGCCATTGATGGAGTATGACGGGCTGGTCCGACGAGTTCATGCCGGTCGCCGCGCGGTGAAGATGCCGTAATGCCACAGCTCGCGCTCCAGCGCCTGGGCCAGGCGCAGGGATCCGGCGACGTTGGCGACCCGGCGGTCATTGAACAGGCCGCAGCGCTGCAGCAGGCGCGCCCCGGGCATGGCCAGCGCGCACAGGCGCCGCAGGCGTCGCAAAGAGGGCCTCACGGACGCGGTCCGGTCCTCGAAGGCAATGTCCTCAAAGCCTGCCGCGGCCAGCATCCGGCGATGGCTGTCGACGCTGTACAGGGCCGGCATGGCCCAGCCATCCAGGGCCGGTTGCAGGTAGGCCTGCTCCTCCGGGGCCAGGGCCGGCGCGCCGCGCAACAGACACTCGGCGAAGACCAGCCGCCCACCCGGTTGCAGGACACGGTAGGCCTCACTCAGGACCTCGGCCCGGTCCCGGGTATGCACCAGGCTTTCCAGGGCCCAGAACACGCTGAAGCTGCTGTCCGCGAAGGGCAGGCAGGTATAGTCGGCCTGCATCAGGCTGACCCGGTCAGCAAGGCCGAGTTGACGCGCCCGCTGCATCCCTTCCAGGGCCTGGAAGGGGACCAGGGTGATGCCGGTGACCCGGCAGCGGCGCTCGGCCGCCAGCCAGGTGGCGCTGCCGCCATAGCCGCATCCCGCGTCAAGCACGCGGTCGCTGACCGTGATGCCGGCCGCATCGGCGACCACCTCATTCATGCGCAGAACAGCCGCTCCGTGACCTGTGGCGGATTCGTCGTAGTGGCCGAAGTGGACCGCCATTTCGTTCCAGCTGGTCCACAGGTTGCGGTAGTCCTTGCGGGTGGCCTGGTAGTAGGCCAGGACTTCGGCGTGCTGGGCGTTCATGGCAGGCGGGCGCTGATGATGCCGTAGGTCCACAGACCCCGCTCCAGGGCCTGGCCCTGGATCAGGGCCCCGGTGATGTTCTGCAGCCGCCGGCTGTCAAACAGGCCGAGCCGGTGCAGCAGCCGGGCTCCCGGCAATGCCAGGTGGCACAGGCGGGCCAGACGCCGGACCGAAGGCCTGATCGCCTGGGTGATGTCTCGATGTTCGACATCGACAAAACCTGCCCGGGACAGCAGGCTGCCGTACTCATGCGGTGGGATCAGGGCGGGCATGGCCCAGGCTTCCAGGCCCGGCCGCAGTTCATCCCTTTCCCGGGAGGACAGAACGGGAGACTGGCGGGCAAAGCAGTCGGTGAGGATCAGCCGGCCGCCAGGGCGCAGGACCCGGCGTGCCTCGGCGAAAACGGTGGCGCGGTCGGGGGCGTGGACCAGGGACTCCAGCGCCCAGTAGAGGCTGAAGCTGGCATCGGCGAAGGGGAGATGCGCGTAGTCGGCCCGCATCAGCCCGACCTTTGCGCCCAGGCCCAGACGGTGGACCCGGCGCATGCCTTCCGCCGCCTGAAAAGGCACCAGGGTGATGCCCGTGACCTGGCAGCCGATCTGTCGGGCCAGCCAGGTGGCGCTGCCGCCAAGGCCACAGCCGGCATCCAGCACCGTGTCCTGGGCCTGCACGCCGGACAGTTCGGCCAGCACCTCGTTCATGCGCAACAGTGCACGACGATGCCCGCGGGCCCTGTCATCGTAGTGGCCGAAATGCACCGCCATGTCCTGGCGGCCTGTCCACAGCCAGCGAAAATCCCGACGAGTCGCTTCGTAATAAGCGACGACCGCCGCGGCCTGTGCCGGCATTTCCCCGTCTCCTGAATGTTCTAGTTGTTGCGCTCTCGCACCCGGGCATTGCCGCCCATTTCGCCGCGTGGGTCAAGTGCAAAACTGGACATGACGAGCGAATTCAGCCTGCCGCCAGAGGCCTCAGGCAGCCCGTGTCCTGGCACTCCCCGGTCTGGTGACGAGTCCGGGATCGGCCCGCTCCAGGATGAGATCGACGTCACTGCCGTGGGGCAGGGCACCATAGCTGTGCTGGCCCTGGCCCGCC
>JBFJTN010000282.1:0-4372 GCA_041625325.1 Oceanococcus sp.
ATGCCCCGATTCCGTCTCATGGCGCTGTGCGCCGTACTGGCCGCCTGTGGAGAACCGGCCGCCACATCATCCCCCGCGCCGACTGAAGCCGGCGAAGCGCCGGTGACCGCCGCCGCGCCTGAAGTTGCCCAGCGCACCCCTGACAACGATTACTGGTGGCCCAACCGCCTCAGCCTGGAGCCGCTGCGCGATGCTTCCGGCTCGGCCGATCCGATGGGCGCCGGCTTCGACTACGAGGCCGCCCTTGCCGGGCTGGATGTCGCCGCGCTGAAACAGGACCTCAAGGCCCTGATGACCGACTCCCAGGACTGGTGGCCGGCCGATTTCGGGCATTACGGTCCCTTCTTCATCCGCATGTCCTGGCACGCCGCCGGCACCTACCGCACAATTGATGGCCGCGGCGGCGCCGACGGCGGCATGCAGCGCTTCGCCCCGCTCAATGCCTGGCCGGACAATGCCAACCTGGACAAGGCCCGCCGCCTGCTGCTGCCGATCAAGCAGAAGTACGGCAATGCCGTGTCCTGGGCCGACCTGATGGTCCTGGCCGGCACCCTGGCGATGGAAGACATGGGCTTTCCCATCATCGGCTTCGCCTTTGGCCGCGCCGACGAGTGGGAGCCGGAGGAGGTCAACTGGGGCCCCGAGGGGGAGTGGCTGGCTGATGCCAGGCACAGCGGTGACCACCAGCTCGACAAGCCCTTCGGCGCGGTGCAGATGGGTCTGATCTACGTGAATCCGGAAGGGCCGGGCGGCCATCCTGATCCGCTGGCCGCCGCCCGCGACATCCGCGCCACCTTCGGCCGCATGGGCATGAATGACGAGGAGACCGCCGCGCTGATCGCCGGCGGCCACACCTTCGGCAAGGCCCACGGCGCGCACAAGCCGGACGACTGCGTCGGCGCCGATCCGGAAGCCGCGCCGCTGCAGGAGCAGGGCATGGGCTGGCGCAATGACTGCGCCTCCGGCAAGGGCAAGGACACCGTGACCAGCGGCCTGGAAGGCGCCTGGACGGTGAGCCCGGCGCAGTGGACCCACAACTTCCTGCAGAACCTCTACGGCTTCGAGTGGGAACTGACCCGCAGCCCGGCCGGCGCCCAGCAGTGGCGGCCCAAGGGCGGCCAGGCCGCGAACATGGTGCCCGATGCCCATGTGCCGGATCAGCGCCATGCGCCGATGATGCTGACCACCGACCTCGCGCTGAAGGAAGATCCGGCCTACCGCAAGATCACCCAGGGCTGGCTGGAAAACCCCAAGGCCTTCGAAGATGCTTTCGCCCGCGCCTGGTTCAAGCTGACCCACCGCGACATGGGCCCGGTCAGCCGCTACCGGGGTGACTGGCTGCCCGATCGTCAGTTCATCTGGCAGGACCCGGTGCCACCCACCCAGGGCCAGCCGATCACGGCGACCGACATCGCGCGGCTCAAGAAGGCCGTGCTGGATTCGGATCTGACCGTCGATGAACTGGTGCGCACCGCCTGGGCCTCGGCCGCCAGCTTCCGCATCACCGACATGCGTGGCGGCGCCAATGGCGCGCGCATCCGCCTGGCCCCGCAGAAGGACTGGGCGGTCAACCAGCCGCAGGAACTGGCCCGGGTGCTGAAGACCCTGGAAGGCATCCAGCGTGACTTCAACGCCGGTCCGCGCCAGGTCTCACTGGCCGACCTGATCGTGCTCGGCGGCACGGCCGCGGTCGAGAAGGCGGCGGCGGACGCCGGCCATGCGATCAGCGTGTCCTTCGTGCCCGGCCGCACCGATGCCCGCCAGGAAATGACCGACGTGGCCTCCTTCGCCCTGCTCGAGCCGCAGTCGGACGGATTCCGCAATTATCACGCGAACGGCCACCCCCGCCCGCCGGCCCAGGCCCTGATCGAACGTGCCGCCCTGCTGGACCTGACGGTGCCCGAGATGACTGCGCTGGTCGGGGGCCTGCGCGTGCTGGGCGCCAATCACGGCAGCAGTCCGCACGGGGTGTTCACCAGCCGGCCGGGGCAGCTCAGCAATGACTTCTTCGTCAATCTGGTCGACATGTCCACCCGCTGGCAGCCGGTGGCGGGCCAGCCGGGCCTGTATGAAGGGCTGGATCGGGCCAGCGGCGAACGCAAGTGGACCGCCACCCCGGTGGATCTGATCTTCGGCTCCAACTCCGAGCTGCGGGCCATCGCCGAGTTCTATTCCAGCGATGATGCGCGCGAGCGCTTCGTGGCGGATTTCGCCCGGGCCTGGAGCAAGGTCATGCAGCTGGACCGCTTCGACCTCTGAAGCGCACCGGCAAAGGCATCAACGGCGGCCCGCGGGCCGCCGTTTTTGTTCACGGGTCGGCGGACTGCGCGGCCAGCGCCTCCAGCCGTTCGCGCGCCTTGGCCGGCATGTTGGTGATCACCGCATCCACCTCCAGGTCCACCGCCACCCGCAGATGACGCGGGGAATCCACGGTGTAGGAGAACAGGTGCTTGAAGGCCTCATGCACTTCTTCCACATCCAGCGGCTCGAAATGGCGGATGTCCACGCAGACGGCGTAGAGTTCGTCCAGCCGCGAGCGGGGAATCTCGCGTAGCTGCTCCGGGTGCTCCAGATTGCGCACGCAGCGCAGGTGACCGTGCCGGCTGGCGACCTGATGCAGCACCGCATCCGAAAAGCTGAGCAGGTAGATGCGGTGCAGATCGCGATGGGCGGCGACCCGGTCCGCCACGCAGTCGGCCAGGCGCATGGCCCGCTCCGGCCGCTTCAGCTCACCCACCGGCTTGATTTCCAGATACAGATCGGTGCGCTCGCCGTAGCGATCCAGCACCTCGTCGAGGTCCATGATCCGCGCGGCGGCGAATTCCGGGGAGAACCAGGAGCCCACATCCAGCGAACGCAGTTCCTCGCGGGTGTACTGGCCGATGTGCCGGTGCTTCATGCCCAGCATGGACAGGGTCTTGTCGTGGAACACCACGACCTGATCGTCGCGGGTCAGCTGCAGGTCCAGTTCCAGGCCTTCGGCGCCCTCCTCCAGGGCCAGGTCGAAGGCCACGGCCGTGTTCTCCGGGCGGGCCCAGGAGGCACCGCGATGACCGATGATGCGGGGCAGTTGCATGACCGTTACTCTACTCCCAAATTCGCCCGAGGCACCACGCATGAGCGAGCACCCGCAGCCCCTGACCGGCATCCGCGTGCTGGAACTGGGCCAGTTGCTGGCCGGTCCCTTCACCGGCGCCATGCTCGGCTATTTCGGTGCCGAGGTGATCAAGATCGAACCGCCGGGCGGCGACCCGATCCGGCGCTGGCGCAAGCTCAGGGGCGACACCTCGCTGTGGTGGTATTCGCTGGCGCGCAACAAGCAGTCGGTCTGCGTGGACCTGCGCCAGGACGAAGGCCGCGCGCTGGTCAGGGAGCTGGTCCCCCACTGCGACGTGCTGATCGAGAATTTCCGCCCCGGGGTGATGGAGGACTGGGGCCTGGGCCCCGAAGCCCTCAAGGCCATCCGCCCGGAACTGATCTACTCGCGGATCAGCGGCTACGGCCAGACCGGCCCGCTGGCGAACAAGCCGGGCTTCGCCTCGGTCTGCGAAGGCTTTTCCGGCTTTCGTTATCTGAACGGCTTTCCCGGCGAGGCGCCGGTGCGGCCGAATCTGTCCATCGGTGACAGCATCGCCTCCCTGCATGCGGTGATCGGCATCCTGCTGGCACTGACCGGCCGCCTGCGCGGCGCGGGCCAGGGCCAGGTGGTGGACGTGGCCCTGTATGAGTCCATGTTCAACCTGCTCGAGGCCGTGGTGCCGGAATACAGCGGGGCGGGCGAGATCCGCCAGCCCTCGGGCACCACGGTGACCGGCATCGTGCCGACCAACACCTACCGCTGCGGCGATGACAAGTTCGTGGTGATCGGCGGCAACGGGGATTCCATCTTCCGCCGCCTGATGCAGGCGATCGGGCGGGATGACTACGCCGACGATCCCGCGATGGCCGATAACGCCGGGCGGGTCATCCACGAGGCGCGCATCGATGCGGCCATCGCCGACTGGTGCGGCAGGCGCGACGCGGCCGCGGTGATCGCCACCCTGGAGGAGGCGCGGGTGCCGGTAGGACCGATCTACAACGTCGCCGACATGATGAAGGACCCGCAGTACCAGGCCCGCGGCCTGTTCGAGGAGGTCGAGATCGACGGCGAGTCGCTGAGCCTGCCGGCGCTGCTGCCCAGGCTGGCCGACACGCCCGGCGCCACCCGCTGGCCCGGCCCGCCGCTGGGCGCACATACCGATGCGGTGCTCCGCGAACTGCTGGGCAAGTCGGCCGCCGACTGCGCCCGGCTGCGTGATGCCGGGGTGGTGGCTTAGGCTGCTTGGCTCGCTGTCACAAGATATCCGCAGATGACGCAGATGCTAAAAAGATG
>JBFJTN010000283.1:0-4370 GCA_041625325.1 Oceanococcus sp.
CACGTAATCGCCGATCCGGCCATCGCCTTCGAATACAAAGCTGCGGGTGACCACGCGGTCGAGAAATTCCCGGTCATGGCTGACCAGGAACAGGGTGCCCTGGTATTCGAGCAGGCGTTCTTCCAGCAGGTCCAGGGTTTCCAGGTCCAGATCGTTGGTGGGCTCGTCGAGCACCAGCAGGTTGCAGGGCTGGGTGAACAGCCGGGCCAGCAGCAGGCGGCTGCGCTCGCCGCCGGACAGCACCCGCACCGGACCGCGCGAGCGCTCCGGACTGAACAGGAACTCCTGCAGGTAGCCCAGCACATGCTTGCGGGCGCCGCCGATCTCGACGAACTCGCCGCCGGGGCTGACGTTCTCGTACACCGGTTTGTCCTCGTCCAGCTGGCCGCGCAACTGGTCGAAATGGGCGATATCCAGCTTGGTGCCCAGTTCCACCTGGCCCTGATCTGGCGCCAGTTGCCCCAGCAGCAGGCGCAGCAGGGTGGTCTTGCCGACGCCGTTCGGCCCGATGAAGCCGATCCGTTCGCCGCGCAGCACGGTGGCGGAAAAATCCCTGATCAGCGGCTTGCCCTCCCAGGCAAAGCCCAGCTTCTCGACCTGGCAGACCAGCTTGCCCGAGCGGGCCGCCTCCTGCAGGACGATGTTCGAGGTGCCGACCCGTTCGCGCCGCTGGCGGTATTCCTCGCGAAGCTTGTGCAGGGCGCGGACGCGGCCCTCGTTGCGGGTGCGCCGGGCCTGTATGCCCTGGCGGATCCAGACCTCTTCGGCCGCCAGCTTCTTGTCGAACAGTGCCCTGGCGCTGGCTTCGGCGTCCAGCGCCTCCTGCTTGCGGCGCAGGTAGGTCGGGTAATCGCCGGGCCAGTTGCTCAGCACCCCGCGATCCAGTTCGATGATGCGGGTGGCCAGACGGCGCAGAAAGGCCCGGTCATGGGTGATGAACAGCAGGCTGCCGTTCCATTCGAGCAGGAAGTCCTCCAGCCAGCTGATGCTGTCCACATCGAGGTGGTTGGTGGGTTCGTCGAGCAGCAGCAGGTCGGGTTCGCGCACCAGGGCGCGGGCCAGCAGCACGCGGCGTTTCAGCCCGCCGGACAGCTCGCCGAACTCCATCTCCGGTGGCAGGTTCAGGCGACTGAGCACGCTGGCGACACGCGAATCGACGCTCCAGCCATCGTGGGTATCGATGATGGCCTGCAGCTGGCCGATGCGGTCCAGGGCTTCGGGATCGGTCGCCAGCAGGCGGTGGTATTCGGCCAGGGCAGGGCCGACCACGCCCAGGCCCTGGGCGACGATCTCGAACACCTGGCCGCTCAGGTCCCGGGGCACATCCTGCGGCAGCTGGGCCAGGCTGGCGCCCGAGTCCAGACGGATCTCGCCGCCCTCGGCCTCGACCTCACCCGCGATCATGCGCAGCAGGGTGGACTTGCCTTCCCCATTGCGGCCCAGCAGGCAGACCCGTTCGCCGGGCTCCAGGGTGAGATCCACATGATCGAGCAGCACACGATGGCCGATGTGGTAGCTCAGGTTCTTGACGGTCAGCAGGGGCATGGGGCGAGGGCGCTGTGGGGTGCGCGAGTGTAGCCGATGCCCGCCACGCGGATCAGGGGGGCGGTGTGACCGCGCGGCCAACTGACGGGACGGGCAGGCCGGCCGCATCGGTTTGCCTTGTCGCCGACAGGCGGTGTGACCAGCCGGCCTGGATGGCCTTGCCGGTGCCGGGAGGGGACTCCTGGCACCGGCATCGCGTCACTCGAAGGGCCACACCCCGTTGGTAAAGCGCAGCACCATGAAGCCGTTGTCCTGGCAGGTGGTCCACAGCTCGCCCCGCTCGGGGATCAGGCGGACCTGGGCGGAGCACCAGTCGGCCCGCAGATCGGCTCCGGCACGGCCGAGGAGCCCGTTGGCATGCTCCGAGCTCGACAGGTCCACGTCTCTGCCTGCCTGCGCCGGCGGGTTGTAGTAGGCGATCTCCCGCGGCTGCATGGGATCGCGAATATCGAAGACGCGGACGCCCGACATGAAGTAGCCGCAGGCCAGTGCCGTCGGATTGTCCAGCCGGTCCACGTTGCAGTAGTGGCCCTCGTAGCAGAAACCGGTGCCCTCGCTGCAATCCAGGGCGAACTCGTCGGCGGCGTCCGACATGTGGATTTCCAGTTTCAGCTTGGAGACCACCCGGGGCTGGGTTTCATCGCTGATATCGATGATGCGTGCCGCGCCCTTGCCACCCTCGTCGACAAAAACCACATAGGGTTTGTCGCCGTAAAAGATGGGAATCGTGTGCTGCGCCGTACTGCCGTCGGTCCAGCACACCTCGCCGATCACCGGCATGGCCGGATTGGGCGTGCGGGCCTGGACTTCGGTGGTGTCGTAGATGACCAGACCGTTGCCGCAACTGCCGTTGACACCATACATGCGGGTGCCGTCCTTCGACACGCTGAGGCCATGACCGGAACCGCTGGTTTCCGTTTGCGGAATGATCCGCGGATTGTTCGCGTCGGTCACATCAATCGCGCTGTGCGCCACCCCGACGTAATAGGTCTTGCCATCGGGGGCCCATTCGCCCTCGTGACCGATCGGCAGCGCGGCGGGCACGGAGGCCATCAGGTCCGGTGTGGCGCAGTCCCCGTTCAGGTCGTAGACGTCGAAATAGGCCGGGCCGGCGACATTCCAGCCGGCATCGGCGCCGAGCAGTCCGCGACGTTCGTTCACCTTCAGCGATTCCCAGGGATCGAGCATGGCCGGGGTGGTGAGGGCCCCGGCATTGACGGGATGGGTCGGGTCGGAAGCATCGATCACCTGGGTGCCGGCCTGTCCGGGAAAGGCCGTGCCGTAGTAGGCGCAATCCTCGTACCAGGCCATCTGCCAGCTGGCGCCCTTGCCCTGACTCTGGCCGACCAGCTCCAGGTTGCAGGAATAGCCCGCCGTCGACCGGCCGCTGACCCGGTCCGCCATGGACACGCGGCCCTGGATGTCGGTTTCCACCACTGAGCCCGGGCCGCAATCCGCTCTGGCGACCGGGCCTTCAAAGACCTCGCCGGCGCGGGCATCCTCGGCCCGCGGGCTGACGCTGCTATCGATACGGCCACCCTGGCAGGCACTCAGGCCGACGGCCAGCAGGGCCAGGGGCAGGGGACTCAGCTTGTGCATGATCGTGTTCCTCGTAATGGCCCGTCTCAGTCGCGGAACGGCCAGACGCCGTTGGTGAAGCGGACCACGTGGAAACCGGTGTTCTGGTTGGTGAACCACATCTCGCCGCGTTCCTCGACGAAGCGGATCTGCGAGGAGGTGTGGGCGCGACCGTCGTCATCCTCGTCCAGCGGCGGGATGAAGTAGGCGATCTCCTTCGGATGGTGCGGATCGCGGATGTCGAAGACCCGGATGCCCTGCCAGAAGTAGCTGCAGGCCACGATGCCGGGATCTTCCCGCTGGGGCACGCTGCAGTAGTGACCCTGGTAGGTGAAGCCGCTGGCGCCGCCGTCGGCCTCGCGCAGATCGGCATGCTCCAGCATGTTGATCTCGTTCTTCAGCTTGGAGATGACCACCGGATTGGCTTCGTCGCTGACATCGATGATGCGCGCCATGCCCGGGCTTTGCGGCTGGCCTTCCTCCGCCACGCCGCCGCCTTCGTCGATGAAGATCACGTAGGGCTTGCCGGCTATGCTGACCGGGATGGTCATCTGCGCCACGGCGCCATCCTTCCAGTAGACCGAACCGATCACATGAGAGGGGGCCACCGTGGTGGTGGCCGCGTGGGAGCGGGTCTGGATGCCGCCCACGTCCCAGATCTCCAGGCCGTTGGTGGCATCGTCTCCTTCGGTGGGCGGACTCATGTCGCCGATCTCATTGGAGCCGCGGGCGAACTCGGCGGCGTAGAGCCGGGTGCCGTCCTCGCTCACGGACAGGCCGTGAATGCCGTCGTTGATGATGGCGATCGTCTTGGTCGCGTAGGGGTTGGTCACATCCACGGCCGTGGTGTTCGGCGAGATGAAACCGGAGCTGTAGTAGGTCATGCCATCGGGGGCCCACTCGCCCTCGTGGCCGACCGTGCCCACCGGGGCCGAGGACATCAGCACCGGGGTGGAGCAGTCGGTGGCGAAGCCGGGCTTGATGTCGTAGATATCCACATAGCCCGGGCCCTCGATGCTGAGTGAGGAGCCGGCCAGCAGGCCGCGTTTTTCGTTGACCTTGAGCGATTCCCAGGGATCGATCATGGCCGGGGTGTTCAGGGTGATGGTCTGCACCGGATTGGTCGGGTCGGAGACATCCACCACCGCCGTGCCGCCGGCCGGGACCACCGGGGAGCCGGGCACGAAGCCGGTGGTGCTGCCATTGGCAAAGGCCACGCCCAGGCCGTAGTAGGCGCAGTCCTCGTA
>JBFJTN010000284.1:0-4366 GCA_041625325.1 Oceanococcus sp.
CACCCGAGCCCACCGCAACAAACACACCACAGCCCAGCGCAGCGCCAAGCCCTGTGGCAACAGCGACCCCGTCTCCCGAGCCCTCGCCGTCAAGCACGCCTTCCCCTGCAGACAATCCGATGGCGGTGAATGCCGAGGACGAGATGCGACGTGCCCTGGCCACGCTGGAAATCTTCCGCACCGCATTGCCTTTCATGTTCAATGCCACGCGCTCTGAGGCTGATGCGCTGGCCCTGGGCCATTCCAGCTACGCCTGTCCCGGTGGTGGATCTATCAGCACCCGGACTTCAGAGGCCGGACCTGACAATCAGTACGTTTTTCTTGAACTGCGTCGCTGCGTGCTGGACGGCAGCACACATGTCGGCAAACTGAGAGTCTCCCGCGAAAACATCAGCAGCACCGCCCCCGAAGAAGCATCGATCCGGGGATTGCTGATCGGCTTCGTGCGCAAAGATGCGAAGCCGTTTGAGCTCGGCCTGTGGTACTCGACAACGCTCAACACCGCGAGCGGCCATCGGCGATCGCTGTTTCAATTCGGCGACTTTTCACACCACTACAGCAACTACAGCCGCAACAGCAACTACACCACGGACGAGCATGGCGCCTCCCTGCGCGGCGGGGCCGGGGCGCCCAGCACGATCAGCATCGAGCAGACTGCGCCGGGCAGTGATCTCATTATCAGCAACCTCGAGATCGAGTTGGCCGGCAATTTGCGGCATGACCGGCAATCGCGCGGCACCGTGAGGCTGGCGACGTCTGCCCAGCCCGGGAGCACGCCCGTCACCCTGCAGATCTCCCCGGTCAATGCAGCCCTGGTCGAGCTCGGGCATTTCACCAGTGGCGAACTGCAGTATTCCCGGTCGGGAAGGGAGAATGGCGCTGCGCAAGTGATTGGCAGCATCAACTCGCAGCAGGCGCATGTGACGATCACCGTGTCGGATAACGCCACGCACGACGCCGCCTCATTCATCTGGGCCGAACTGCGTCCCCTGTACTCGATGGAAGAACAGCCCATCGTGGCGAGCCAGACTCCCGCGACCCGGACATCGGCCGCGCAGGAATCCGGACGACTTGTCGCTCTCGAACGCCTGCAGAGCCTGTTGCTGGGTTTGCTCTCAGCGAATTTCCGGGACCACGAGACCGCGTCCGCATCCCGCGGTCAGTTCATTCCCTGTGCTGACTCTGGGACGACCTACCGCTCATATGAATTCCTGGCTTCAGCTGCAAACCCCAACAGACTGCAGGTGCTTTACAGCCACTGCCGGGAATCCCTGGGAGTACTGAACGGGACGGTGGAAATCCGGTGGGACGAGGGGAAACTGGGAGACGGACTGGATGGCTCGGGAACATTCGACTTCGACGTCGTGATCGACGGTCTCAGACTGGCGACTGCTGATGGTCCAGCGGGCTTCAAATACAACTCCGCGGCCACCACGGCCTTCCGCCACTACGCCATTTACCTCGACAATAAAGTGACGCTGCAGGATTCGGCGGGCAGCGCAAGATACATCGATGCCTTCCGCTCCATCCAGGCCTACTTCCTGGACGAAGACGGCGTCTTCGTCCTGGGCAACTCGGTCACCGATGTGACGGATGGCAACGCGGGTGGACAGCTGGTGTCGATAGACTTCGTCACCTCCCCACTGGCGGGAACAGGTGTCGGACTGCCCGCCCTGGGCCGGCCCATGACAGGCGAACTGCGTTACCGGCGGAACTGGTACAGCCAGGGCAACATTTTTGTCGACGGAACCCTGCGCCTGTCCGACGGAGGCGTCAACCGCTTCTACATCGATGACGGTAGCGGCGATGACATCGGCAGCGTGGACTGGGCAACGACACCCAATTACGCCATGGACGGACCTTAGAAAACCCCTGACGGGCCACAATCCCGGCGACTTGAGGGGCACATGCCCCGCGAGATTCCTAGCCCCGCGTCTGCAGATGCAGTTGCGGCTCATCCGGCTCACTGGGATCCCAGTCCGGCGGCATCAGCAGGTACTTGAGCTTGTTCTTCCAGTGCCGGGCCCGCCAGGCATGGGTCAGCATCGAAACCCACTCGTGAAAGGCGATCCTCACCGGGTTGTAGGTGTTCAGCGGCTTGGTCAGCCCGTAGCGCACCTTCTCCTGCTCGGGGGTGAAGGTGCCGAACAGGCGATCCCAGATGATGAAGATGCCGGCGTAGTTGCGATCCAGGTACTGCGGGTTCGAACCGTGGTGCACCCGGTGATGGGAAGGCGTGTTCATCAGCGCCTCCAGCGGCCGCGGCAGACGGCCGATGGCCTCGGTATGAATCCAGAACTGGTACAGCAGGCTGATCGCCTGGCCGGTCACGATCATCAGCGGGTGAAAGCCGATCAGGGCCAGCGGCAGATAGAACCAGACCTTCAGCACGGGCCCGGTCCAGGACTGGCGCAGCGCGGTGGACAGGTTGTAGTACTCGCTGGAGTGATGATTCACATGCGCCGCCCAGCCCAGCCGCACCCGGTGACCGAAGCGATGGAACCAGTAGTAGCAGAAATCGTCACCCAGGATGAGCAGCGCCCAGGCCCACCAGGCCTCCACCGGCACGGTCCACAGCCGGTACTCGTAGACCAGCACGATCAACCCGATGGACACGGTCTTGAAGGCCGCCGCGGTGACCAGATTGCCCAGCCCCATGGACAGACTGGCCAGCGCATCGCGCTTCTCGTAACCCAGGGCCTGTGGGTCCGGCCGCCAATGAAACCAGGCCAGCTCCAGCAGCAGCAGCCCGATGAAAATCGGGACGGACCAGTAGATGATCGCAGGCATGACACACCCCGTGGCGGCACCACCTCAATGCTATCATCAGCGCCCGCTTTTCCCGGTGTTTTCGCCCATGCGACTGTTGCTGCCCCTGCTGCTGATGGCTCTGGTGGCCTGTTCCCAACCCAGGCAACCGCAGATCGTGAAGGCCTGGATTCCGGCCGCTCCGGGCAGCAGCCAGGTCATGGCCGGCTATCTCACCATCCGCAATCCGGGCCCGTCGGCCTGGAAGCTGGAGTCAATCGACTCCTCCGCCTTCGAGGCGATCGAACTGCACGAGACCCGCCACGAACAGGGCATGATGCAGATGCGCGAGATCGAGCAGCTGCTGATTCCACCGGACAGCCGTATCGAATTCCAAGCCGGCGACCGCCATCTGATGCTGCGCCGTCCCACCCGGGCGCTGACCGACGGCAGCCAGGTCGATCTGCAGTTCACCCTGCGTGACGAGCAGGGCCAGGAATTGCTGATCCGCGTTGACGCCGAAGTGACCTCACACCGCAACGGAGGCTGAGCCATGCCGGGCCAGACCATAGCCTTTCGCGAGCTGGCGCAACATGCGCTGAAGCTGACCCCGAACCTGCCGCGGGCCGCACTGGCGACCGCCCGTGGCCTGCTGCTCAGCAAGGAGCGCGCCACCTCGATCGGCGCCCTGCTGGAAGCCCAGGCCGCCCGGCGCCCCAATCAGATCGCGCTGCGCTACGAGGACCGCATCTATTCCTACGCGCAGTTCAATCAACGCGCGAACCAGGTCGCGCACTTCCTGGAAAGCCGCGGCGTCCAGAGCGGTGACGCGGTCGCGGTGTTCATGGAGAACCGACCCGAGGTGCTGTTCGCGGTGGCCGGCATCGTCAAGCTGGGCGCCGTCGCCAGCATGATCAACACCGCGCAGCGCGGCGATGTGCTGAAGCACAGCCTGACCCTGGTCAGGCCGCGCTTCACCCTGGTCGGCTCGGAGCTGACCGACGCCCTCCAGGAGGTGCTGCCCGGCCTGGAGCAGGACTTCGCCGCCAGCTGCCTGTTCCAGCGCGACGGCGATCGTGCCCGCAAGCCGGCCGGCTTCATCGATCTGGACGCCGAACTGCCGCGTCAGCCCATCACCAACCCGGCCAGCACCGACGACGTGATGGCCGGACAGCCGGCCTATTACATCTTCACCTCGGGCACCACCGGCCTGCCCAAGGCATCGGTGATGAGCCATCTGCGCTGGCTGCGCGCCTGTTACGCCATGGGTCAGGCCTCGCTGGGCACCCGCGACACCGACGTGTTCTATTGCTGCCTGCCGCTGTACCACAACAATGCCCTGACCCTGGCCTGGTCCGCCGCACTGGGCGCGGGCGCCAGTTTTGCCCTGGCGCGCAAGTTCTCGGCCAGCCGCTTCTGGGACGACATCCGCCACTTCGACGCCACCATGTTCTGCTACATCGGCGAGCTGTGCCGCTACCTGCTGGCCCAGCCGCCGCGCAACACCGATCGCAGCCATCTGGTCCGGCTCTGCGTGGGCAACGGCCTGCGTCCGGAAATCTGGGACGAGTTCAAGCAGCGCTTCGGCATCGAGCGGATCAACGAATTCTACGGCGCC
>JBFJTN010000285.1:0-4364 GCA_041625325.1 Oceanococcus sp.
GCCTCGTGCTCCGGGTTGCCGGTGGTCAGCAGCTTCTCGCCATAGAAGATGGAATTGGCCCCGGCCAGGAAGCACAGGGCCTGGACCGCCGCCGACATGCTGCCGCGGCCGGCCGACAGCCGCACCATGGAGGCCGGCATCAGGATCCGGGCCACCGCGATGGTGCGCACGAATTCCAGCGGCGAGATGTCCTCGGCCGTGTCCAGCGGGGTGCCCGCCACCTTGACCAGCTGATTGATCGGCACCGACTGCGGGTGCTCGGGCAGATTGGCCAGGGTGCGCAGCATCTCGGCCCGGTCGCTCACCGCCTCGCCCATGCCGACGATGCCGCCGCAGCAGACCTTCATGCCGGCGTCGCGCACCGCCTCCAGGGTGTCCAGCCGGTCCTCGAAGCGCCGGGTGCTGATGATTTTCTCGTAATACTCGGGGGAGGTATCCACATTATGGTTGTAGTAATCCAGCCCCGCGTCCTTCAACTGCTTCGCCTGCTCCGGGCTGAGCATGCCCAGGGTCATGCAGGTCTCCATGCCGAGGTCACGCACGGCCTGGATCATCTTCGCCACGGCCACGATGTCGCGGTCCTTGGGGCTGCGCCAGGCCGCACCCATGCAGAAACGGGTGGCGCCGGCCGCCTTCGCCTTCTGGGCCGCCTCGCGCACCTGCTCCACCGCCATCAGCGGCTCGGCCTCAAGCCCGGTGTTGTAGCGCACGCTCTGCGGGCAGTAGGCGCAGTCCTCGGGGCAAGCCCCGGTCTTGATGTTCAGCAGGGTGCTGAGCTGGACCTGATTCGGGTCGAAGTGCTCACGGTGCACCGCCTGGGCCCGGAACAGCAGGTCATTGAAGGGCATGTCAAACAGGGCGCGCACTTCGTCAGCGCGCCAGTCGTGGCGGATTGAGGCCATGGCATTCGTCGGGGAAAAATTCGCCGCTCAGAATGCGGTGGCCGAGGACGGCTGTCAACTTGAGGATGGCCGCTGGGTTGACAAGGCCCTGGACGCCCTGCTGCCGCGGCTGTGCCTGGCCTGCGGCGCCAGCCCGGCGCCGGGCGGCCTGTGCCCGGCATGCCGGATCAACCTGCCCCGGCTCGGCCCGCAGTGCCCGCGTTGCGCCATGCCGGACACCGGCGGCCATGTCTGCGGGGCCTGCCTGTCCCGGCCGCCGCCGCAAAGCGGCTGCTTCGCCCTGTTCCGCTACGCCGAGCCGGTGGCCGGCCTGCTCCAGCGCCTGAAGTTTGCCGCCGCCCTGGGGGTGGCCGACTGCCTGGGCGACATGGTCGCCGAATGCTGGCTGCCGCCGGCGGTGGACTATCTGGTGCCGGCGCCGCTGCATCTCACCCGCCTGCGCCAGCGCGGCTACAACCAGGCCCTGGAGCTGTGCCGGCCGCTGGCCCGGCGCCACCGCCTGGAGGTCCGGCCGGATCTGCTGTGGCGGGTGAAGGACACCCAGGAGCAGTCGCGTCTGGCTGCCGCGGCGCGCCGGCGCAACGTCCGCGAGGCCTTTGCCTGCCGGGTGCCGCTGGCCGGCGAGCGCATCCTGCTGTTCGACGATGTGATGACCACCGGGGCGACCATGCAGGCCATGGCGCGCAGCCTGCTGGCCGCGGGCGCGGCCGAAGTCCGCTGCATCGCGGTGGCGAGGGCGGTGTGAACAGCGCGGGTTCCCCTTCCGGTTGCATGCGGGCGGGCCCACCAGCCGGGGCCGCCCCTGAGCGGGCTCAGGCCGCCAGCCGGTCCAGCAGCAGGCCGGCGAACACGGCCATGCCGAAGCGGTGGTTGTTGATGAAGGCCTGGAAACAGGCCTGCGGCTCGCGTTCACGGATCAGGTGCTGCTGCCAGGCGAAATAGCCCGCCCCGACCGCAAGACCCAGGTAGAACAGGGCGCCATAGCCCTGCCACAGACCCAGCGTCAGCAGACCGGCCAGCACGCAGAGCTGCAGCAGACCCGTCACGAGGCGGTCCCAGTCGCCGAGCAGGATGGCGGTGGACTTGACCCCGATCCTCAGGTCGTCCGGCCGGTCGCACATGGCGTAGAAGGTGTCGTAAACGATGGTCCACAGCACGGTGATCCCCACCAGCAGCCAGGCCACCGGTGCAATCTCCCCATGCAGGGCGGCGAAACCCATGGGGATGCCCATGGAGAAGGCCAGGCCCAGATGCGCCTGCGGCAGATGGGTGTAACGCTTGGCGAAGGGATAGCTGGCCGCCAGCAGCAGCGCCGGCACGCTCAGCAGCAGGGCCTCGGGGCGCAGCTGCAGGGCCAGCAGCAGGGCCAGCAGGCTGAGCACGGCGAACACCGCGACGGCCTCCCAGGCCGCGATTTCGCCGGTGGCCAGTGGCCGCTGCTCGGTCCGGCTGACATGGCCGTCGATCCTGCGGTCGGCGAAATCATTGATCGCGCAGCCGGCCGAGCGCATCAGCACGGTGCCGGCAATGAAAATCGCCAGGATGTCCCAGGGCGGACGGCCATCGGCAGCCACCCACAGCCCCCACAGGGTCGGCCACAGCAGCAGCAGGATGCCGATCGGGCGATCCAGGCGCACCAGACGCCAGTAGGCGTTGAATCGGGAGACCACGCTCACGGCCTTCCGGGTCGGCAGGAGCGCAGGCCGGTGCGCGAAGCCGTCGCCGATCGCGCACTGGCGTGCGCGCCTGCAGGGGGGCGTTGGTGGGGGCGCGGATTGGGGCTGAACCGGCTAGGCATCCGCATATTTTTGCGCATCCGACAGCCAGCGGGCCAGCAGCGGCTCGACCAGCTGGGGCCGCTCGCGGGCCACCCGCTCGGCCAGACGGCGGATCTCGGGCAGCCACCGGGCGTCGCGCTGCGGATCGGCAATGCGGAACTCCGCGCTGCCCGACTGCCGGGTACCCAGGATTTCGCCCGCCCCGCGCAGCTCCAGATCGCGCTCGGCCAGGCGGAAGCCGTCGTGCTCGTGGCGCAGGGCGTCAAGGCGCGCCCGCGCCGTGTCGGTCAGCGGCGGACGGTACATCAGCAGGCAATGACTGGCCGTGCTGCCCCGCCCCACCCGGCCGCGCAGCTGATGCAGCTGGGCCAGGCCCATGCGCTCCGCATTGTCGATCACCATCACCGAGGCATTGGCCACATCGACGCCGACTTCGATCACGGTGGTGGCGACCAGGATATGCAGGCGACCCTCGGCGAAATCCGCCATCACGTCCTGCTTGTCGCGGGTCTTCAGACGACCGTGGATCAGGCCGACCCGCAGCTCCGGCAGGGCCTGCTGCAGTTCCGCGTGGATGTCCTGCGCCGCCTCGGCCCAGTCCGAGGATTCGATCACCGGACTGACCCAGTAGGCCTGGCGGCCCTGCCCGCAGGCCAGGCGCAGCCGCTCGATCACCTCGCCGCGACGGGACTGTGGCAGGGCCACGGTGCTGACCGGCTTGCGCCCCGGCGGCAGCTCGTCGATGGCGGAAAAGTCCAGATCGGCGAAGAAGGTCTGCGCCAGGGTGCGCGGGATCGGTGTGGCAGTCATCACCAGCTGGTGCGGGTAGCAGCCGCCGCCGGCCGCCAGCTCGCGCAGGCCCAGGCGCTGATCCACCCCGAAGCGATGCTGCTCGTCAACGATCACCAGCCCCACGGCGCCGAAGTCCTGCTCGCCATGGAACAGGGCGTGGGTGCCGACGATCAGGGCCGGGCCGGTGGCCGGCAGGCTGCGCTCCCCGCGGCCGCCCAGCCACAGCGGCACGGGAATTTCCAGCGGCTCCAGCCAGGCCTGCAGATTGCGATGGTGCTGACGGGCCAGGATTTCGGTGGGTGCCATGAACACCACCCGCAGGCCGGCCTGCATCGCGATGGCGGCGGCCAGCGCCGCGACCACGGTCTTGCCGGCGCCCACATCGCCCTGCAGCAGGCGCAGCATCGGATGGGCGCGCGCCAGATCGGCGGCGATTTCCTGCACCACCCGGCGCTGCGCGCCGGTGAGCTCGAAGGGCAGCCCCTGCTCCAGGCGTTGCATCAGCGCCCCCGGCGTCAGCGCGACCGCGCGCTGCTCGCGATTGCGCGCGCGCAGCTTGAGCATGGCCAGGCGATGGGCCAGCAGTTCCTCCATGATCAGGCGCTCGCGGGCCTGCGCCACCTGCTCGCGCTGCTGCGGCGGCGGTGCATGGATCAGGCGCAGGGCCTGATGCAGGTCGCCGGGCAGCAGGTCGCCCAGGCCATCCGGAACCAGTGCGTCCAGGCGATCCAGCAGGCTGGTCACCGCGGCGCGGATGCGCGCCTGCGACAGCCCGGCGGTGGTCGGGTAGACCGGCGTCAGCTGGCTTTCCGCCGGCTCCCGGGCCTGGGCCTGCGGCAGCAGGCGGTACTCCGGGTGGATCATCTCCAGCGCATGGCCGACCCGGCGCACC
>JBFJTN010000286.1:0-4345 GCA_041625325.1 Oceanococcus sp.
CCCAGAACCTGGAAACGGTGCGGCGTCTGACCCATCCGGTGCGTGACCCGCGCGCCGGCTACGAGCAGACCCTTGACGTACTGCGACACGCCAAGGCACACAATCCTCAGGTGCTGACCAAGACCAGTCTGATGCTGGGCCTGGGCGAGACCGACGAGGAAATCCGCCAGGCACTGGACGACATGCGCGCCGCGCAGATCGACATCGTGACCTTCGGGCAGTACCTGCGCCCCACCGTCAATCACCTGCCGGTGGCGCGCTATGTGAGCCCGGAGGATTTCGCACGCTATCGTCAGTGGGGCCTGAGCCTGGGCTTCCTTGAAGTGGTGTCAGGACCGCTGGTCCGCTCCAGCTATCGCGCCGATCAGGTCTTCGCCAAGAACAACTGCGGTCTGTAGCCACGGCCGGCAGGCGCAAGCGCCTGCCGGCGCGTCTGCTCAGATGCGCTTGAAGCCCAGCCCGGCGTGCGCGGTCAGGCGCTCCAGCAGCGCCCCATCCATGGCCGTGGAGGGGGTCCAGAAGCCGCCCTCCTGACGAATCCTGTCGCCGTCCTGCGCCAGGCAGGCCGCGGCCTCGCCCAGCATCTTGGCCGTGGAGCCGTAACCCGGATCGCGATCCCCGGTCACCTGCGTGACCAGGCTTTCACCGCTGGCGGTCCGGCCGAACAGCCGAAGATCGAAAAAGCCGGCCTCTTGCTCTTCCGGGCTGGGCCCCTCACCCGGCTTGGGCAGCACATGGCGTTCCAGCAGACGCCGCGTGGGCCCCATCACGGCCAGGCCAAGAAACGCCCCCATGCCGAGGCTGAAGGTGCCGGCACGCAGCGCACCGGACAGGGAGCCACCCATCATCATGGCTTCGTCGTAGAGGAAATCACGCCCCCAGGGATGCCCCTGCAGCGCGTGGCTGCGATGCACGACCTTGGTGTTGATACCCGCCATCACGAAGGGCGCGAGCCAGGCGCCGGCGTCCTCATCATGCACCGGGGTGGTCACATTGGGCTGGCGCACCCCCTCGCGGGCCCCTTCGGGACAGACCGAGTAGGGATTCTGCAGGACCTTGCGCAATGACGGGTCGCGCTTGATCTCGCTCATCACGTTGATCAGGCTGGCCACGGTGCCACCGCTGGCGCCACCCTTGATCCGGCGCACTCGCAGCTTGATCTGCCGGCAGGGCTCGCCGAAGGATTCCATGGCCTGCTGCTGGGTGAACCACACGCCGAGATCCGAGGGAATCGAGTCGAAACCGCAGTTGTGCACGATGCGGGCGCCGCTGCGCTGCGCCGTTGACTGATGCGCGTCGATCATGCGCCGCATCCATTGCGGCTCGCCAGTCAGGTCGCAATAGTCCGTGCCCAGTTCCGCGCAGGCGGCGACGAGATCGGAGCCATACAGCGCATAGGGCCCCACCGTGCTGACCACCACCCGGGCCTGAGCCGCCATCTCATGCAGGGCCTTGGGGTCGGCGGCATCCGCGATGATGCTGGGCAGGGCCTGGGCACCGAACTCCGCGGCCACGGCATCCAGCTTGGCCTGATTGCGTCCCGCCAGGGCCCATTTCAGATCGCCCTGCACCCCGTGTCGCTCGACCAGGTAACGGGTCAGCAGGCGCCCGACAAAACTGGCCGCGCCATACACCACCACATCATAGGGCCGCTCGCTTTTCTTGCTCATGGAATCGTCCGGGTCAAAAAAACAACATCTTAGCGCCGAGCAGCAGGAGCAGCACGGCGAAGCCCCGTTTCAGCGCCCGGGCTGGCAGGCGGTGTGCCAGTGCGGCGCCCAGAGGGGCACAGGGCACGCTGCCGAGAAGCAGGCCGAGGGCAGCCGGCCAGTACAGGTAACCCCAGCTCTGCGGTGGCAGGCCGGCTTGATTCCAGCCCCAGTAGAGGTAGCTGGCGCTGCCGAACAGCGCGATCGGCAGGCCGCAGGCAGCCGATGTGCCCGCCGCACGGACCATGGGCAGACCACGCCGGAGCAGATAGGGCACGGTCAGGGTCCCCCTCCGATCCCGGCCAGGGCCGAGGCGGAGCCGATACCCAGTCCCGCCAGGGACTGCGCTCCCGGGCGGTCCGGCAGCGCGCCTGGCAACGGGGGCGCGGCTGCCCGCCGGCGCCACAGGCTCAGGCCCAGCAGCATCGCCGCGACGCCGAAGCCCTGTCGCAGTTCCGTACTGCCCAGCCGGTCCGCCAGCCCTGCCCCGATCCAGCTGCCGAGCACAATGCCCGGCGCCAGGCGAGAAAACTGCCGCCAGTCCACGCCGCCATGACGATGATGCGAGACGGTCGAGGACAGCGAGGTGGCAATCATGCTGAACAGGGATGTGCCCAGCGCCAGATGCATGGTGCTGGCAGGCGCCAGCCCCTGCCAATCGAACAGGCTGGCCAGCACCGGCACCACGATCAGGCCGCCCCCGACACCGAACAGACCGGCGATCAGGCCCGCCAGGGCGCCACATGCAGGATAGATCAGCCAGTCCATGCGGCCAGTGTATGGCCTGCCGAACGGGAGCGGCACGCCACCCCTCCCGGGCATTAGACATAGCGCCATGTCAGATGATTTAATGCGGCCGCGCCACGGACCGGCGCGACGACACGCAAGGATCAGGGATGATGACTTTCCGGCCCGCCACGGGCGCCGCACTTCTGCTCGCCAGCCTCTCCGCCCAGGCCCTGGATTTTCAGCTGGGCCCCGTCTACGGAACCCTGCTCGGAGAATTCAGCCTGGGTGGCGCATTGCGCATGGAGGATCGCGATCCTGCGTTGATCGCAAAGACCAATCTGGCTCCCGGCCTGTGCACCCGAAGCAATCGCACCGACGCGCCTGGCGCCAGCGCTCTGGAGTACCCCGGTGCGCAACCCCAGGACATCGGCCAGACCTGCAACAGCACGACCGATCCGTCGCTGAACCTCGCCTATGTGAATGCGCCGGGTTCGTACAATATCAACGGCGACAACGGCAACCTGAACTTCGATCGCCATGATCTGGTCGCCGCGGCGGCCTATCTGAAAACCCGCTTCAATGTGGCCTGGGACCGCTTCTCCCTGAATGGCCGCACGATCTGGTTCTTCGACAGTGTCTATACCGGGTTCGACGAACAGCACCCGGACACCACCCTGCAGCCCGCGCGCAGCGCGCTGGCGCCCACCGCGGAACAGCTGTTCGGCCACGATGTGGAGCTGACCGAGCTGTTCCTGTCCACCGACTTCGCCCTGGGCGAGCGGCTGGTCTCCGTGCGGCTGGGCCGGCACGGACTGAACTGGGGCGAATCCACCGCCCTGCCCCTGAACAGCATGAACACGATCAACCCGCCGGATCTGCGTCTGACCCGGATTCCGGGTTTCAATCTGGATGACCTGTTCCAGCCGGTCGGCCTGCTGTCCATGAGCACCGAGCTGAGCCTGAATCTGTCGGCCGAACTGTTCTATCAGTATGAGTGGCGACCGGCGGTCATCGACGCCCCGGGCAGCTTCCAGTCCACCAGCGACACCTTTGGCGGCGATGCCGCCGAGGGCTATTACGCCATGCTCTCCTTCGGCAAGGCGCCGGAAGATCCCCAGGCCCTGTACGCCTCGCAGGACAATCCGGAAGACCCCTTCGCGCTGGGCTCCGGCGGTAGCCGGACCATCTACCGTCTGGGCGACCGCGAACCCCGGGATCACGGGCAGTACGGCCTGGCCCTGAAGTACTTTGCCGAAAACCTGAACAACGGGACCGAGTTCTCCTTCTACTTCGCCAACTACCACTCGCGCATTCCAACCGCCAGCTTCATTGCCGCCGAGGCCTCCTGCGCCGAGGATTCGATCAACCTGATCGAGCTGCTCACGGATTGCGGTGCCCTGCAGGGCAGCAACGGCAGCCTGATGCTGGCCGGCGAGCCGCTGCCGGTGGATACCGCGCGCGTGTTCGCCGAGTATCCCGAGGACATCCAGCTGTTCGGCGCCAGCTTCAACACCAGCCTGGGCGAGTGGGCCTGGAGCGGCGAGTACGCCTTCCGTCCCAACATGCCGCTGCAGATTCACACGGTGGACCTGATCTTCGCCGCCTTGCAGCCGGCCTTTCCGCGCCACAACATCAATGTCGGCGTGCCGGATCTGAGCGGCACCACCGGCCTGCCGCTGGGGCTGCTCGAGCAGCTCGCCGGCCTGGCCGGCGCCCCGGCCACCGTACTGCCGGGACGTCGGGTCGCCGTGCCCGATTACGTCGAAACCCTGTATCGCGGCAACGAGGTTCAGCCCGGCGATGTGATCCGGGGTTACGAGCGGGTCAGGATGGGCCAGCTGACCAGCACCCTGATTCGCACTTTCGGCGCAGCCAATCCGCTGCGCGCGTCCCAGATCGCGGTCATC
>JBFJTN010000287.1:0-4329 GCA_041625325.1 Oceanococcus sp.
CCAGAACCAGGATGCCGGTCTGGCTGTCCAGCGCCCCGGTGGGCTCGTCGCAGAGCAATACAGCGGGCTGCTTGGCGATGGCGCGGGCGATGGCCACGCGCTGCTGCTCGCCCCCGGACAGCTGCGCGGGGAAGTGATCCATGCGCCGCTGCAGGCCGACCAGGGCCAGGGCCTGGTCGGCCGGCATGGGGTCGACCGCGATCTCGGTGACCAGGTCGACATTCTCGCGTGCGGTCAGGCTGGGAATCAGATTGTAGAACTGGAACACGAAACCCACATGCTCGCGGCGGTAGGCGGTGAGATGGCGGTCATCGAAAGCGGTCAGTTCCTGCTCGCCGAACAGCACCTGGCCGCTGCTCGGGCAATCCAGACCGCCGAGGATGTTCAGCAGGGTGGACTTGCCGCTGCCGGACGGGCCCAGCAGGATCGCCAGTTCGCCGCCGGCGATATCGAGGTCGACTTCGCGCAGGGCATGGATCGCCGCGCCGCCCTGACCGTAAACCTTGCTCAGGCCGCGGGTGGCCAGGTGGGGGGCGCGTCGGGTATCCGGTTCCATGGAGGGCAGTATGGTCCAGGAGGGCGGACGGGCGCCGCCGCCGGGTCGGGGCGTCGTGGCAGCGGGGCCCATCAGAAGCGATAGCTCAGGCCCAGGCCGAACAGATGCAGCACCTCGTTGTAGCCCGGCGCGCCGGGCCCCAGCACATTGGCCAGGCTGTCCGGGGCGAGCGAGTCGAATTGCCAGTCCGCATCCTGGTAGCGCTCGTAGCGGTAGCGCAGCTGCCAGTCGATCCGTGGTCGCCAGTGCCAGACCGCCTGCAGGTCCAGGCTGTGCAGACGGGTGCGCAATTCGGGGAATGCGTCGCTGCGCAGCGCAATCCGCCCCTGACTGCGGCTGTAGCTGTAGTCCAGCTCGACATCAAGGCGGGGCAGCAGCCCGGGCTTGTCCAGGCTCAGGCCATAGCTGTCATGCAGGTCGCGGCTGGCGGCCCACCAGCCGGCCAGGGGCGGGCCGCCGGCCTGCTGCAGTCGGGCCTGGGCGTGGCTGGCATGCAGCAGCCAGAGCAGGCTGCTGTCACTGCCGCCGCTGAGCTGGGCGCCGAGGCTGGCCCGCCGGGCGGCCTGCAGGCCCAATGGCGAGTCGCTGTAGTCTTCGTCCGCCCAGTCCGCCTGCAGGCCCAGCTGCAGGCCCGCATCGCCCAGGATGTCCAGGCGCAGACGCGCATCGCGGCGCTGGCGATCCGCCAGATTGAAGGCCCGCTGCTGGCTGTTCTGGCCGGCCGGATCCTGGGCCTGCTCGAAAGCCGAGCCGTCACGCCGGGCATAGCCCAGACGCGCGCTGAGCTGGACCGGGTCGGTGCCGCGCAGGCGCCACTCGCCCCAGGCGCGGGTTTCCTCGCTGTGTCGGCGGGCCTGGAAGTCGCGCTTTCGCTGTTCCCGCTCCAGCCCCAGGCGCAGCTTCCAGGGTGCACGCGGGCGATAATCGGCCTGCATGGCCAGCAGATCATCGCGGAAGGCGTAGGGCAGGTTGCGGCGGCCGTCCGCGATGAAGCTGTCGGTGCGGACCTGCACGAAGTCCTGCGCGGGTGTCCGGGTATCCCGATCCTGGTGCCGGTAGCGCAGTTCCAGGCGCAGTGGCCGGCTGAACTGATAGCTGGCGCGCAGCTGTGCGGCCAGCGTGTCGACACGGGCCTGGGCGCTGTCACGCGGCGTCTGCGGCGCGAGATTCGGATTCAGACTGGGCGCCAGCAGGGCCTCATCCTGCAGCAGGCGACCGACCGCGAGATGGCCGTCCAGGCGCAGGCGCGGGTGACCAGAATACTGTCCGGCCAGGCTGAGCTGATGGGCCTGGTTGTCCGGGGCCAGCGCCAGTTCCCCGGCATCCGCCCCCGGGCTCAGCGGCTGATAGGCGTTGTCCCACTGCAGGCTGCGCCGTGCATTGCGAAACAGCGACAGGCCATAGCCGAGACTCGCCAGCCAGGACTTCGCGCGGTAGTCGACGCCCAGATCCAGCCGGTCCGTGCTCAGGTCCAGGGATTGGGGTAGCCAGGCGGCCTGGCTGAGGAAGGCGCCTCCCAGCCACCGACTGCCCATGCGATCTTCCCGGTGGTAGCGCACGTGGCTGCGCCAGGCGGCGCCCGTCCGGAAGTCCGCGCCCAGATCGAGTCGGCGTCGTTCCTGCTCCGGCTGCTGGGGCCGCAAGGCATCCGGCAGGCTGGTCATGCGCGTGGTGCTGCCCGCGCTGATCCAGTTCTCGGGCAGTTGCAGACGGTCGCCGTCGGCGAGATGGAAGGCGGTCCGCCCGCCGGCATCCGACTGATGCACCAGTTCCTGCCAGCTGGCGCTGAGGCGATAAACACCGGGCTGCACATCGCGCAGGGCCAGCCAGGGCTTGTCCAGTCCCAGACCGGTGGCGTCGACGCGCAGCAGCCGGCCATCCGCAGCGCGGTGCTGCCATTGGCCATCCAGCCAGGCCAGCCCGCCCGGGTCGAGCGCGCTGGCGACCGGGTCGCTGCTGAAGCGCAATGGTCCCGTCGTATGGCCAAGTCCGACCGTCAGCAGCGCGCTCCTGGCGACGGCGGGCTCCGGACAGTAGCGGCAGTCCCAGCCTTCGGGCGGCTGAATCTGCGCCCGGGCGGCGCCGGCGAGCAGCAGGCCAAAGAGCAGGACAGTCGGGGGCAGGGGATGTGGGCGGGGCATTTTGCGCCTACCTCAGCAACAGGGCGCCGGAGGGGTGATTGCTGCCATGCACCTGGCTGTGGCAGTTGGCGCAGGAGCGCAGCGACAGCATGGCCGATGGCGCGGCACCCGGGCTGTGCGCCACGGCGGGATGGCCGGCCTGGTCGTGACACTGCTGGCACAGCCAGGGCGGACGCTGACGCAGCAGCGCGGGGTGGGCCGAGCCGTGGGGCCGATGGCAAAGGCCGCAATCCTCGCTCGCCGGCGGGTGTTGCCAGAGAAAGGGGCCGCGCTTGTCGGCGTGGCAGTCCGCGCAGACCTGATTCGGCAAGGCGCCCTTGAGCAGGGCGGGCTGCATGGCGCCATGGGCCGCATGGCAGTCGCCGCAGTTCATTTCGTTGCTGCGCAGGGGATGGGCCGAAGGCAGCAGGCTTTCGGCCTGTTCACGGCGATGACAGTCGACGCAGACCGCGTTCTGCCCGCCGCGCTCAAGGACCGGGTCGCTGCCAGCGTGGATTCGGTGACAGCTGGCGCAGCTCAGATCGCCGGCCTCATGTTCGCTGCCGGACCAGTGCAGCCGCGTGCGGTCCTGGTGGCAGCCCAGACAGGCCTGATTCTGCTCCGCCAGCGGAGCGCTGGCATGCCGGCCGAAATGCGGCATCGGGGGGCGCTCTTCCCCCGGGGGACGGCGGGCCGCGTGCTCGCCGCCTGGTCCGTGGCAGGCTTCGCACTGCAGGCCGGCCATGGGTGAGCGGGTATCCCCGCGCTGGCCATGCGGGGTGGCGAATATCGCCATGACGGGAAATGCGCTGCTCTCATCGTGGCAGCGCAGGCAGCTGTCAGCACCCTGGCGCGAGAGCTCCGGCGCCGCGCCCTCATCGGTCTGCGCAGCGCCGGCCAGGGCCGGCAGCAGCAGGCCCAGGCCGAGAAACCAGGCCGGAAGCGCCTGTCCGAAGCTGGCCATCAGCGCGCGTGCACGCTCTCGACATCCGCCACCCGGCCGGGGCCGTGGCAGATGGCGCAGGTTTCGGTGACGCTGCCGTTGTCGATCAGGCCCTGGGTGGTTGCGAAGGACGCACCATTCTGCTCCATGTGCGTGGCGGCCAGTTCGCCATCGTGACAGGCGCTGCATACCGCGGCGGTAGGGCTGATGTTCAGATCATCATCCGGGCTGCTCTTGTCCGGGCCCGTGTCCACCGTGGTGGCCAGGACGCCCGCGGGCAGGGGCAGCGTGTAGCTGCCGCTGCTGTGGCAGGCCACGCAGTCCGCGGGGCTGCGCGGGTAAGCGACATGGCTGAAGTCGTGCGCGCGACCGCCAAAGCCATACACGACGAAGGGAGTTTCACGCACATGGGCGGCATGGATGCCGTGGATCATGTGCTTGAAGTCAATGGGCCGTTCGGCCAGGCCGTCCGGGCTGCTGGAGGCATCCGCCGGGCGACGATTGAGATCGGTCGCGTCCGGGTTGTGGCAGATCACGCAGAGTTGCGGTTCGTCGGTTCGATTGTTCCCGTGCAGGGACAACTGCGCGTGGCAGTCGTTGCAGCGGGCAATATCCACCACGGTCCGACGATCGACGGCGTCGCCGTCGGTGATGGCGAAGCTTTCGACGGCATTGGTCACTGGTACGCGGTCGCTGTATTCGCCGTCGCC
>JBFJTN010000288.1:0-4325 GCA_041625325.1 Oceanococcus sp.
AGGCCCACTGTCATGGTTCTGCAAGACGGCGTCGGCATACTCCCGATCGTTGATCCGGCGGCCTGCGCCGCATTTCAAAGGAAATCATCGCTGCATGTCTGCCTACCGTTTCGTCGCTGCTGTCCATCGCCGGGCCGCCGTCGCCATCGGCCTGTGCCTGGCGTCGCTCTCCGCCGTCGCCCAGGTGCCCTCGCTGTCGCCGCAGCTGGATATCGCCCATCGCGGGGCCTCGGCCTATGCGCCGGAGCACACTGTCTTCGCCTATGACCTGGCGCTGGCGATGGATGTCGACTTCCTGGAGTGTGACCTGTTCCTGTCCCGCGACGAGGTGCCGGTCTGCATCCACGACGAGACCGTGGATCGCACCTCGGACGGCAGCGGCCGGGTCGAGGACATGAGCCTGGCCGAGTTGCGGCAGCTGGATTTCGGTTCCTGGTTCGGCGCCGAGTTCGCCGGTGCCCGCATCGTGCCCTTCGAGGAGCAGCTGGACTGCTACCTGCGACACAACCCGCTGATGCGCTTTCATGTCGAGACCAAGGATTCGGCCGGCGGCCGTGCCGAGGAGGTCCTGGTCGAGGTACTGCGCCGCAAGGGCCTGCTCGACACCGGTGGGCTGCTGGACTCGACCATTGTGATGCAGAGCTTCGATGCAACCAGCCTTCAGCGCATCCGGGCGCTGTCCGATCTGCCCACCGCTTTCCTGTACGCCGCGCCGACGTCCGCTGAGGTCGCGCAGTGGGTGACCGCCGGCACCGGCCCGGACTATATCGATGCCTTCGCGCCCAATGCGGCCGCGATTCTGTTGGACCCGACCACCGTGCAGCGTTATCACGCCAACGGCCATCACGTGCACACCTGGACGGTGAATGATCGGGCGCAGATGGATTACCTGCTGGATCTCGGGGTGGATGGGATTTTCACCAACCATCCGGATGTGCTGCGCGAGGCCATCGATGCCCGCGGCCAGGGCACCACGATGGAACAGCGCGGCAATCCCGTGGACTTCGAGCGCGGCTGTCCCGGGGTGGCCGGGCGGGTGCTGTCGAAGGACGGACCCGGCGACCTCTGGGCCCCGCGCGAGGACGGCCCCGGCGTGGTGCTGGTGCAGGCCTACGATGCGGAGCAGCTCCCCGACCCCCCGCGCAGCCTGCATGGGGGGCGCGGCGGTGCCCTCGGCCCTCTGGTCATGCTGATCCTGCTGGCCGGTTTCGGCCTGCTGGAACGGCTCAGCCAGCTGCTCGAGAAGCGCCGGAGGCCCTAGTCGGCTCGGGCTGTTGCACTGCAATATCCCTGTCATTTCCCGTCGTTATCGTGGCGCTCCCGATTGAAGCCAACGAGTGCCATGAATCCCGAATCCCTTGCAGGTCGCACCGACGCCGTCACCAAGCTGTGGGAGCTCAAGCGCCTGGCCGACGGGCGTGTTGCGCAGGACATGCCGATGGTGCATTTCGGCCTGCTGCTCAGCGACGAGAATTATCGGGATGGCATTCTGGAGAAGGCCTCGATCTCCCAGGATCCGGCCCTGGCTCAACTGGCCCTGGCCCTGATGGAGCTGGGCCTCACCGGGCCACTGCGCAGCCGGCCCAACGGCTTCGCTTCGCACAGCGGCGCACTGGCCGCGGACGGGATCACGCTGGGCGGTGGTGGCGGCGCGGGCGGATCATCGCGATCCTCAGCCAGCGGCACGTTGCCCCTGTGGCTGGTGATGGGCCTGATCCTCACCGCCTTCGCACTGGTGGGCGGCCTTTGGTTCGCGCAGCAGGCGGATGGCCCCCGCAGCGTGGCGGTGTCGGACAGCCTGACTCGCGACACGGTCTGGAGCGCCGGCAACACCTATGTGCTCAAGGGCATGATCTTCGTCGATGGCGGCGCCCGGCTGACCATCGAGCCCGGCGTGACGGTGCAGGGCGAGCCCGGCTCGGCGCTGATCGTCACCCGCGAGGGCAGGATTCACGCACGGGGCCGCGACGATACGCCGGTGGTGTTCACCAGCGCCAAGCCCGCCGGCCAGCGCAAGGCCGGCGACTGGGGCGGTCTGGTGCTGCTGGGCAGCGCGCCGGTCAATCGGGAAGGCCGCATCGAAGGGGTGGACGAAACCGACAGCCGTGGCAGTTTTGGCGGCGATGAGGCCGGCAGCAGCTGTGGCGTGCTGGACTATGTGCGGATCGAATTCGCCGGCTTCGAAATCTCCAAGGACAATGAACTGAACGGCCTGACCCTGGGCGGCTGCGGCAGCGGCACCATCGTGCGCAATGTCCAGGTGCACCGCGGTCTGGATGATGGCATCGAGGTCTTCGGCGGCACCGTGGATCTGCAGCACATCGTGGTCACCGGGCCGGGCGATGACGCCTTCGACTGGGACATGGGCTGGACCGGGCGGGTGCAGCATCTGCTGATCCAGATGCATCCCGATACCGGCGACAATGCCTTCGAAGGGGACAATGACAAGACCGACATGGATGCCAGGCCGCGGTCCGCGCCCCAGTTCTACAATGTCACCCTGATCAATGATCCGGCCTCGTCCAGGGCGCACCGCGCCATGACCATACGCCGCGGCAGCGGTGGCCAGTTCCACAACATCATCGCCACCGGATTCAACGCCGAACTGATCGACATTCGCGATGAGGCCACGGCGCGCCTGACCCGCAGCGGTGAACTGAACTTCTCCGCCATCCTGGCCCACGCCAGTGGCGCGGATGGCAAGACGCCCTTCCCGCAGGAAGAGGATGACGATGGCGGTTTTTCGGAGGCCCGGTACTTTGCCGACGGCCGGGTCGAGATCGTCGGCTCGGTGGGCATGGCGCGCGAGGCCATCGACATCGAGCGGCCCTATTTTGCCACCGCCGCCGCGGCCTACCGTCTGCAGCCGGCGCGTCCGCCACAGGATGAATTCTGGGACGAAGGGGCCGATTATTTCGGCGCTATCCGGCCGGGTGGTGGCCGCGGCTGGACCCATGGCTGGACCAGCTTCCCGCTGAACTGAGCGCAGCGGATTCGCCCCTGCGGTATTGTGATGGGCGAGTGCACAGGCCGTCCTGGTCCGCAGACCGGGGCGGCCGAGCTTTTTGTTTGTCGTCAGACCGGGAACCCTGACCATGAGTGATTTTCATCGCCGCCGTTTTCGCCGCCTGCCGCGGCCGCCCATCAGTCGCCGCAGCTTCCTGCGCCGTGCCGGCGGCGCCGCCTTCGGGGTCACCGCGCTGGCCGCCTGCCGGGGCGGCCGTGACGGGGTGCTGGGTCACGAAGGACCTTCCGGTCCGGTCACGGTGCCGGACGAACTGAGCTTCCTGCACGGGGTGGCCAGCGGGGATCCGCGCGAGGACCGGGTGATCCTGTGGACCCGGGTCACCCCGGCGGACCCGGACAGCGCGGGCCTGATCGCGGTCGACTGGCTGCTGGCCAGCGACCCGGAACTGAGCCAGACGGTGCGCAGCGGGCGCTTCGTCACCAGTGCGGAGCGCGATTTCACGGTCAAGGTGGATCCCACCCTGCTGCAAAGCTTCACCACCTACTACTACCAGTTCGCCGTGACCCTCAGCGACGGCTCGGTGCTGCGCTCGCCGGTCGGTCGGACCAAGACCGCGCCGTCGCGTGGCGATGCCGTCGAGCAGCTGCGCATCGCCTCGGCGGCCTGCAATTCCTGGACTTTCGGTTTTTTCAATGCCTTCGGACGGATCGCCGAGCGCGCCGATCTCGATCTGGTCATCCACCTGGGCGATTACATCTACGAGGGCGGTGGCGCCCAGGTGCGCAGCCACGATCCGGCCTACGAGATCGTCAGCCTGTCCGACTACCGGCGCCGCCACGCCCAGTACAAGACCGACCCGGACCTGCAGGAAGCCCACCGCCAGCATCCCTGGATCACCACCTGGGACGACCACGAGACCACCAACAACAGCTATGCCACCGGCGCGTCCAACCACAGCGAGGGCGCGGACGCCGAAGGCTTCTGGACCGAGCGCATGGGCTGGGCCCTGCGGGCCTATTTCGAATGGATGCCGATCCGCGACAACGGCCCGGGTTTCGATGCCCCGGCGGCCGGCGAACCGCGGCTGGAGGCCGGTGTCACCGGTCTGTCGCCCAATGGTCTGGGCCGCATCTACCGGCGCATTCCCTACGGCAGTCTGGTCGACATCATCATGCTTGACACCCGTCTGTCGGGCCGCACCGAGCAGAGTGTCGAGGACATCTTTGGTCCCGAGCAGACCATCCTCGGCGCCGAGCAGCGCGAGTGGTTCCTCAATGAACTGGCGGCCAGCACCGCGACCTGGAAGATCATCGGCAATGGCACCACCTTCGCGCCGCTGATCGCGCCGGTGACCAAT
>JBFJTN010000289.1:0-4323 GCA_041625325.1 Oceanococcus sp.
CCGCCTGTTTCGAGATCGTCGACTCGCGCATCCGGGACTGGAAGATCAGGATCCAGGACACCGTGGCCGACAACGCCTCCTGCGGCATCTTCGTGATCGGCGCCCAGCGCGTGGACCCGCGCAGCCTGGACCTGGCCGCGGCCCGCATGCAGGTGCAATGCAACGGCGAACTGGTGGCCGAGGGCCAGGGTTCGGCGGTGCAGGGGCATCCGGCCACCGCGGTCGCCTGGCTGGCCAATACCCTGGGCGAGTTCGGCATCCCGTTCCTGGCCGGCGAAACCATCCTGTCCGGGTCTCTGGCCCCGCTGCTGCCGATCACGGCCGGTGACACATACACCATGCAGATCGAGGGCATCGGCAGCGCCTCGATTCGTTTTGAGGAATGATTTTTCCACAGATTTCACAGATTCGCACAGATTAAAAAACACAAAGAAAACAATAATCTGTGTAAATCTGTGAAATCTGTGGAAAGCTTTTGAAAGAGAAGACAATGAGCAAGATCCGCTGCGCCATCATCGGTTCCGGCAACATCGGCACCGACCTGCTGTACAAGCTGAAGCGCTCCGAGCATCTGGAGCCGGTCTGGATGGTCGGCATCGAGCCGGAGTCCGAGGGCCTGGCCCGGGCCCGCGACCTGGGCCTGAAGACCACCCACGAAGGAGTGGACGGTCTGCTGCCACATGTGGCGACGGACGAGGTCAGGATCGCCTTCGACGCCACCTCGGCCTATGTGCACAAGGAAAACTCGGACAAGCTGACCGCGCTGGGCGTCATGATGATCGACCTGACCCCGGCGGCGATCGGACCCTACTGCGTGCCGCCGATCAATCTGGCCGAGCATGCCGGCAAACGCGAGCCGAACGTGAACATGGTCACCTGCGGTGGTCAGGCCACCATCCCGATGGTCTATGCGGTGTCGCGGGTGCAGCCGGTGAGCTATGGCGAGATCGTGGCCACGGTGTCGTCCAAGTCGGTTGGCCCCGGCACCCGCAAGAACATCGACGAGTTCACCCGCACCACGGCCGGGGCGGTGGCCTCGGTGGGCGGGGCCAAGCAGGGCAAGGCCATCATCGTGATCAACCCGGCCGAGCCGCCGCTGATCATGCGCGACACCATCCACTGCCTGACCGAGGACGAGCCGGATCAGGCTGCGATCACCGAGTCGGTGCACCAGATGATCGCCGAGGTGCAGAAATACGTTCCCGGTTACACCCTGAAGAACGGTCCGGTCTTCGACGGCAATCGGGTGACCACTTATCTGGAAGTCGAGGGCCTGGGCGACTTCCTGCCCAAGTACGCCGGCAACCTGGACATCATGACCGCCTCGGCGGCCCGGACGGCCGAAATGTTTGCCCAGGAAATGCTCGCCGGGCGTCTGTCCTTTGATGCGGCCGTCGCCTGACGATTGATCCACAGATGACGCAGATGACACAGATTCAATAGGCCTGTGGCTTGTCTGCGTAGCGTGTGAAGTCGTTCTTCCCCGGAGAACTCCGAAATGGATTTGCAAGGAATTGAAATCAAGGTGCATGACATGTCGCTGCGCGACGGCATGCATCCCAAACGCCATCAGATCACGGTCGAGCAGATGCAGAGCATCTCGCGCGGCCTGGACGAGGCCGGTGTGCCGCTGATTGAGGTCACCCATGGCGACGGCCTGGGCGGCGCCTCGGTGAACTACGGCTTTCCCGCCGCCACCGATGAAGAGTACCTGCGGGCGGTGATTCCGGGCCTGAAGCAGGCCAAGGTCTCGGCCCTGCTGCTGCCGGGCATCGGCACGGTGGACCATCTGCGCATGGCGCATGACTGCGGCGTGAGCACCATCCGGGTGGCCACCCACTGCACCGAGGCGGATGTCTCGGAGCAGCACATCGCGCTGGGTCGCAAGATGGGCATGGACACGGTGGGCTTTCTGATGATGGCGCACATGATCGGACCCGAACAGCTGGTCGAGCAGGCCCTGCTGATGGAGAGCTACGGCGCCAACTGCCTGTACGTGACCGACTCGGCCGGCTACATGCTGCCGGATGATGTCAGGGCACGGGTCGGTCTGCTGCGCGAGAAGGCCCGGCCGGAGACCGAGATCGGCTTTCACGGCCACCACAATCTGGCCATGGGCGTGGCCAATTCCATCGCCGCGGTCGAGGCCGGCGCGCGGCGGATCGATGCCGCCTGCGGCGGTCTGGGCGCCGGCGCGGGCAACACGCCGATGGAGGTTTTCGTCGCGGTCTGCGAACGCATGGGCATTGCCACCGGTGTGGATGTGTTCAAGATCTCGGACGTGGCCGAGGACCTGGTCACTCCGATCATGGACTTCCAGGTGCGCATCGACCGCAATGCGCTGACCCTGGGCTATGCCGGGGTGTATTCCTCATTCCTGCTGTTCGCCCAGCGGGCGGAGAAGAAATACGGCATTCCGGCCCGTGAAATCCTGCTCGATCTGGGCCGGCGCAAGATGGTCGGCGGCCAGGAGGACATGATCGAGGATGCCGCACTGACCATGGCGCGCGAGCGGGGATTGCTGCCGGCCTGAGGGGGCTGGCGACCGGTGGATCCGGGGCCCGAGCGCTCCCGCGTTCGGACGAAGTGGCCGCGGAGCGGGCGGCGTATTGTCGCAGCCATGGTGGGAGGGAGACGTCGCGCCGGCCATCCGCCGGTGCGACCCGCAACGCCGGTCTGGCCGGCCTGCGGGCACTGCAGGGGGAGTAAATGAGAATCATCCGACAGTTTCTGGCCGTCCTGTTGGCGGCCGCGGCCATTGCGGTCCTGGTTTTTCTGATTCGTCTGACCCAGAGCGTGGATGGCGAGCTGCATCTGGAGCGGCTGGAGGCGATCCAGCGCATCAACGACCTGGATGTGGCGCTTAATCGCGCGGTCACCCTGAACCGGGTATCCACCCTGGCCCTGGCCAGCGAGGACAAGCTCGCCATCATCGCTGAACTGGGTGATGCGATGGACGTACTGGACAAGGAAGGGCGTCTGTCCCTGCGCGGACTGAGTCCGGAGATCGACGCCGCCCTGGATGAGTTCCTGATCACCGCGGGCGACAAGTTCGTGCTCGCCTTCGATTTCGATATCCGCTATTCGCAGGTGTCCCAGCGCCTGATCCGCAGCGTGGATGCGGTGCCCATCTTCGCCAATCAGGCGCGCGCCCTGCTGCCGGAGGACTCGGATACCGCACGGACCCTGGCCCGCCTGCAGTCCGAGGTGATGGCGGTGACGGTGTCCGCCGCGCTGGAAGATCAGCGCAAGCAGGCCATCGACGCCTATCTGGCCGAGCTGAAGCAGGCGGCCCAGGCAGCGCAGTCGGAACAGCCCGAACTGGCGCAGGCGATCAGCGCCGCCCGCAGCGCCACCTATGAGGTGCTGGGCGACAAGGCCGAGCTGCAGGAAAAGCTCGATGCCTTCTTCGCCACCCCGACCGCCGAGCAGCTGCAGGCCCTGGAGGATCAGTACAGCCAGTGGCATGAGGCCCGGGTCGCGCTGGCCAATCAGTATCGCCTGTATCTGGCGGGCTATGCCGGCTTCCTGCTCATCGTGCTGGTCCTGCTGGGCCTGCGCCTGATCCGCTCCTTCCGGGATCTGGACAAGGCCAATGCGGCCCTGTCCGAGGCCAACGAGCATCTGGAGGAGCAGGTGGCCGAGCGGACCCAGGACCTGTCCAGCGCACTGGACGAGCTCAAGTCATCGCAGGCCCAGCTGATCCAGTCCGAGAAGATGGCCTCCCTGGGCCAGATGGTCGCGGGGGTGGCGCACGAGATCAACACGCCGCTGGGCTATGCCCGTGGCAATGCCGACATCGTCAAGACCTCGCTGAGCGATATCCGCGAGGTCTGCGCCGCCCAGCATCAGGCGCTGAACATGGTGCTCAATGGCGAGGGCAGCGAAGAGGACATGGCCCAGGCCCTGGGTCGTGCCCATCAGCTCAGCGGCGAGCTGATGCCTCTGGAACTGCTGGGCGACCTGGACAACCTGCTGCAGGACACCGAGCACGGCCTGCACACGATCGCCGAGCTGGTCGCCAGCCTGAAGGATTTCTCCCGCGTCGACCGCTCGCGCAACGACCTGTTCGATGTCAATCAGGGCATCGAGTCGGCGCTCAAGATCTGCCAGAACTCTCTCAAGTCCGGGATCGAGGTGAAGAAGGTCTACGGCCAGCTGCCGGAGATCGAATGCTCGCCCTCGCAGGTCAATCAGATCTTCCTGACCATCATCAACAACGCGGCGCAGGCCATCGAATCCACCGGTCGCGAGGACGGCCGCATCTTCATCCACACCCAGGTGGAGGGTGACGATGTGGTGGTGCGGGTGCTGGACAATGGC
>JBFJTN010000290.1:0-4305 GCA_041625325.1 Oceanococcus sp.
CCATTGGACAGCAGATTGAACAGGCCGACCCGCACCACCTCAACCTGATCCTGAGTCCCCACCGTGGTGGAGAACTTCACCACCCGGCCCGACTCGGTCAGCTCGCGGTGCAGCTCGAACCACAGCTGCTCGATCTCGCCCACCGTCGGCAGCTGTGTATCGTCGCTCATCTTCCTGATCAGGGCGCTGAGGAAGTCCTGGCGCCCGGGGAACTGGGCCGAGGTGAGGGAACTGTCGAAGCGCGCCCGCAGGTCGCCGGCACTGGCGGTCAGGTGACCGAACAGTTCCTTCAGCGAACCCAGACGCTCATCGCGCTGGGCACGCTTTTCCTCCACCTTCAGCTCATTCGCATTGAACTGCTTTTCCAGCTCCGCGCTTTTCGCCTCCAGCGCGGCGATCTGCTGCCGCGCCTGGCGGATCAGCGCATCCTGGGCGGCGGCATCCCTGAGAAACTCGGCCTCACGGCGCTGGTTCTCCTGCGCATCGCGCAAGCGGCCCTGCCGCACCTGCTGCAGCAGCTGGTCCATCGTCACCGCGGATTCCGCGGCAGCCGGGACACTGAAGCTGGAGACCACCAGTACGGCCAGGGTGCAGATGAAGGCCTTCCCCATCTGTGAAATCTGTGAAATCCGTGGAAAGCTTTTTCCAGTCAGCGCCTTCATTTCGCCACCTCCGGCGCCGCCACCGGCAGGGTCACCAGATCGATCGACGCCTGCTTGCGGGCCATCTGTATGCCCTTGCGGATGCTGTTGCGGTAGGTACCGGCATCCAGCAGTTCCCATGCGCCGGCCTGATGATCCCAGACCGCGGTGGTCGCCGCGTCCCGGGTCTGCGCCACCAGCGCGATGCGGCCGAAGCGCAACACGTCCACCTCGCGGCGGGCGCCATCGAGTTCGATGATGTCCTGATAGCTGTCGATCTTGCGGCCGTACTCGTTCTCGACCTGATAGGCCTCGAGCACCTGACGGAACTTCTCCGCCACGTCCACGTCCGCCTTGTCGATCGCCTCGTTGACGAAGCTCAGCCGCTCGGCCCGCTCGATCTCGTGAAAGGGCAGATCCAGCTCGACGTAGGCAGCCAGCGCATCGGCCATGCGCCGGGTCAGCGGCAGCATCTGGCGTTCGATGGTCGCCACCTGCGCGATGGAATCGTCAAAGCGCTGCATCAGGGCCTGCTGGCCCTGAATCTGGGTGGCCAGCTGCTCGTTGTACTGTTCCAGGCCTTCGATCTGCTTGAGCAGGGCTCGGTAGCTGATCAGCTTCTGCTGCTTCTCATCGACGATGGCGTCGATGCGCTGCTGCGAGGCGCGGGCCTCGCCGGCCTTTTTCTGCCCTTCGCTCTGGACCTGATCCAGATTGGCGGCCAGCGCCATCGGCGCGGCGCTCAGGGCGCAGATCACGGCCAGTGATCTGATGGTGAATCTGTTGAGCATTGTGGTCACTCCTGCTCGCGTTCCTGTTCCGGGGTGGGAAGGTCGGCGACCCGGGGCCGCCGACCTTGCCTCTTGTTTTCTGGGTGGGGCTTACTGGTTGGTCGAACCGGGGATCACCCAGCCCTGCCACCAGGCATTGCCGTTGCTGGTGCCGGGCGCGACCGCACCGATGTAACCGGTGGCGTCGAAGGCGAAACCGGAACCGTTGTCCACCGCCGTCATGCTCGGCGGGGTCACGGTGGCCAGCGCGGCATTGTTGATGGCGAACAGCTCGTCGTAGCCGAAGCTGCGCTCACCGACCTCACCCACTTCCGCGTCAGCCACTTCGTGGTCGTAGAAAGTGCCGACGCAGCCGGCGCCGATCACGTTGACCAGGGTCACATCGGAGAAGACGATATTGCCGGCGCCGTCGGTGTTGGCATCATCGATGCGCACGCACTCGTCGGTGTAGTTGGCCACGGCCGAGTTGTACAGGGTGACCCGCACCGCCCCGCGCAGACGCATGCCCGGCTCGCCGGCCGCATTGGCCGCGGCACCACCACGAATGGTGATGTTGGCCAGGGCGCCTTCGGTTTGGGGGTGATAGGCTTCGTCGGAGCTGTTGGCTTCGATCGCGCGCGGGTCATTCGAGCCCGCCGGAGCGGCGTTGTTGCTCTTGATGATCAGGGCGTACTGCACGTTGCCCTTCCAGCCGGTGTCGAAGTCGATGTCGTCGTCATCGTTGCCGGTCAGCACCAGATAACGGGCGTTCACCGCACCACCGAACCACTCGACGCCGTCATCCAGGTTGTTGTGCACCTGGATGTGGCTCAGGGTGGTGCCATGACCGACACCCTGCAGGGTCAGGCCATTGATCTCGGAGTTGGCGGAGGCGATCCGACCGCCCTCGGCGATGCGCACGTAGGTCAGCACACCCGAGTCGTCGGCATTGTCGTCACCACCGAAGAAGCCGGCGTCGCCTTCACCCGGCACGTTGCAGTAGCTCTGCGTGCCGTTGTGGCAGACCGGCTCGCCGCCTTCGCCGTAGAACTCGCCCCAGCCCTGCAGGACGACACCGCCCCACTCGCCCAGGCCGTCGTAGTCGGCATCCAGGCTGCTGAAGGTGATCGGCGCGGCCGCCGTGCCCTGGGCCATCAGACGGCCACCACGGGTCACGATCAGGGCGGCGTCGCCGTCGATGCCCTTGACCTCGGTGCCGGCCGGCACGGTCAGGGTCACGCGGTTGGCCTTCAGGCTGCTGGCCTGGGCTTCGCTGGTCACTTCATTGGCACCGGCGCCGACGAAGACGAAGCCGTCCAGGAACCAGTTGTAGGCGCCATCCAGCTCGATGCTCTTGTCGATGGTGCCGCTCAGCACGGCGTCGCTGCCGCTGCACTCGACGAAGCTTTCGTCGCAGACGCTGTCGCCCGGCGTGGGGTTCGGCGTGGGGGTCGGTGCGGGATCGCCGCCATCGCTGCTGCTGCCACAGCCGACCAGGGACACGGCGAGTACCCCTGCCAGCGCGTAAGACATCCGGTTACTGCTCATTGGATCGTTCCTTTGCTTGCTGAAAAAATGGTCATCAAAAACTCAGGGAATACCCGAGAGAGAGGGAGGCCCCTTTCCTGTAGGTCTCCCGCACAAGCCCGCCTTCGCCCTGAGTCCGCTCGATCGGCGAATCCAGCAGGTTCTTCAATTTCAGGCTGAGCTTGGCGCCGCCCGAGAAGCTCTTCTCGGCGTTCAGGTTGACGTCGATCCGGCCCTTCTCGTAGAGCGTGGGCACCTGGCCACGGGTGGCCGAATCGATGCGGTCGTCGAAATAGTTCACCGCCAGGGTGAGCGTTCCATCCAGCGGATAGTTGTCGTAGCTGACCCGCAGGTTGGCGAGGAACGGCGACTGACCCTGGAGCGGACGGGTCTTCAGACCCTCGATGCGCGCGGCATCCGCGCCCAGGGTGATTTCCGAGTCGATCCAGGACAGGTTGCCGCCCAGCTTGACCACATGGTCGATGCCGTCGAAGGCCACCATGTCGCCATCCAGCTCTATGCCGGAGACGCTGGCCGACTCGCCGTTCTCGAAGGTGCGGATGACCCCGTTGGTGGCGTCGTTCAGGGTCACTTCCAGCGGCTCGCTCATGTCCTTGTGGAACAGCGCCAGGCTGAGGCTGCTCTGGGCGGAGAAGTAGTACTCGGCGCGCAGGTCCAGGTTGTCGATGCGGGTGTCCGAGCAGGTCGGACAGCCCAGGAAGCGGCGGCCTTCCGCGTCATAGAAGAAGGGGCGCGCGAGCTCGGTGGTGTCCGGCCGGGAGAGGGTGCTGCTGTAACCCAGCCGCAACTGCCAGTCGGCGCCGGGCCGCCAGGTCACCCCCAGGGCCGGCAGCAGGTCGCTGGAATCGCGGTCGGAAATCTGCGAATCGCTGGCCTGCTGGGAGTAGGGATAATCCAGGTCCAGCTCGTACTGCTCCAGACGCAGGCCGGTGACCAGGGACCAGGCCTGCCCGATGTCGGTTTCGGCGCCCAGATACAGGGCCGCGATATCGGTCACCGCCTGATAGCTGTCGGTGCGCGCGGTGGTGGTGGTGAGGCGGAAGGCGCCGGACTCGAAGTTGGCCGGGGTGAGCAGGCTTTCGAGATCCTCCCGGCAATCAACCGCGCCGCTGCTGCAATTGCCCTGCAGGCCAAGGCGGATCAGGCTGCTGTCCCGGTCCCGGCTGTTCAGCAGCAGGCCCGCGCGCAGATTGCTGTAGACCGCCCCCCAGACGAAGGGCCACTGGTAATCCAGGCTCAGATTCAGGGTGTCCTCGCTCAGTTCGGCATAGCTGCGCTCGAACACCGTGGGACTGAAGAAGCCGCTGCGGTACTGGTAGCTGCGACGATCGGGCGAATCGCGCCGG
>JBFJTN010000291.1:0-4296 GCA_041625325.1 Oceanococcus sp.
CATTGTCCGGATCGTCCCGGTTCAGGATGCTTGCATCGCGCGCGAAGTCCTGCCAGCGGCAGCGTGCGGCGCACTGCCCGCGTTCTTCATCGCTCAGGTTCCCGAACAGGTCGGCGCGCAGCAGTTCACCGCTTTGCGGCCGTTGATTGCCCTTCGCTGGTCCCGATGTTCCCACGCCTTATGTGCTCCCTCGCGCGGTCGGGCGGCTCGCCCGATGCACTGTCCCTGCCGGTCGGCTGCCCGCAAAGCGAGCGCGTGCGGCCGATTTCCCATTTATGGCATCGTAGCCGAGTTGACGGGAAATCGCCGCATCCTGGTCTTTGCTTTCTCAGGAATAAGGGCACGGACCCCCGATGGGCATGTTGAGATCAGCATTCCAGCTGCGTGGCCACCAAGGCGGGATTCGCAGTGACAGGGCCAGGGGCCGGCGCCCATGTTTCGCTCACAGGCTCGGCCGTTTGCTGGCGTGCTGGCGCAGCGGACATGATCGTGCGCAATTCCTGATTCAGGCTTGGTCTCAGGCCGCGCAGCTATCAGCAGGGTCGGATGCGGTCGCTTGCGGACAGCCAAGCCGCGGATCCGCCCGTTCCAGAATCCGGGCCACATCACTGCCCGCAGGCAGGGCACCATAGCTGTGCTGGCCCTGGCCCGCCAGCCGGCTGGCGCAGAAGGCGTCGGCCACCGCGGCGGGCGCATGCCGCACCAGCAGCGCGGCCTGCAGGGTCAGGGCCATCTGATCGACCAGATGGCGGGCGCCGAATTCCAGGCTGGTCTGGCTCTGGCCGGGCAGGCCGGCAAGCTGTTGCTTCAGGCGCTCCGCCGCACGGTCCAGTTCCGCATGCCCGCCGCGCGCCGCGTCCACTTCCGCCAGCAGGCTGTCCAGGGCCTCGGGACTGCGTCCCATGGCGCGCAGCACATCCAGGCACTGCACGTTGCCGCTGCCCTCCCAGATCGGATTGATCACCGATTCGCGGAACAGGCGCGGGTAGATTGCATTTTCCATCACGCCGCTGCCGCCGATGCATTCCATCACCTCGTAGCTGTGCTGCGGCGTCCGCTTGCACACCCAGTATTTGCCGACGGCGGTGGCCAGGCGAACCAGCTGGCGCTCGTTCGCGTCATCATCGCGCCGGTCCAGCGCCCGGCCCAGGCGCATGGCCAGGGCCACGGCAGCCTCGTACTCCAGGGCCAGGTCGGCCAGCACATTGCGCATCAGCGGCTTGTCCAGCAGGGCGTCGCCGAAGGCCGCGCGCTCCCGGCAGTGATGGATGGCGTTGGCCACTCCGGCCCGCATCAGGGCCGCCGAGCCGACGATGCAGTCGAAGCGGGTCAGGCTGACCATCTCGATGATGGTCGGCACGCCGCGACCTTCCTCGCCGATCAGCCAGCCCTGGGCGCCGCGGAATTCGACCTCGCTGGAGGCATTCGAGCGATTGCCCATCTTGTCCTTCAGGCGGATCACCTGCAGCGCATTCTTCTGCCCGTCAGGGCGCCAGCGCGGCACCAGGAAGCAGGACAGGCCGCCGGGCGCCTGGGCCAGGACCAGGAACAGGTCGCACATGGGCGCGGACAGGAACCACTTGTGGCCGGTCAGCTGATAGAGCTGGCCGGGGCCGGCGGCGGATTCCGGCCGGGCCAGCGTGCTGTTGGCGCGCACATCGGAACCGCCCTGCTTTTCGGTCATGCCCATGCCCACGGTCAGGGCCTGTTTCTGATCCGGGGGCAGATTGCGCGGGTCGTAGGCTGTGGCCAGGATGCGTGACTCGAAGCGAGCGGCCAGCTCCGGTTGCAGGCGCAGGCTGGGTATCGCGGCGAAGGTCATGGTGACCGGGCAGCCATGGCCCGCTTCGACCTGGGTGTGCAGCAGGTTCTTCGCGGCCCGGACCACATGCGCGCCGGGCCCGGGATCGGTCCAGGGGGAGGCGTGCAGACCGTTTTCCATCGCCGTGCGCATCAGCCGGTGATAGGCCTCGTGGTAGCGCACCAGATCGATACGGCGACCGAAGCGGTCGTGGGTGTCCAGCTCCGGCGTGTAGCGATTGGCCAGATGGCCCAGTTCACGGTAGTCGGCGGCCCCGCTGAGCGCGCCGAAGCGGTGAAGATCAGGCAGGCCCCAGGCGCCGCCTTCACGGGAGACGGCTTCGGACAGCGCGGTGTCACCGGCGAACAGATTGATGTCCCCCGGTTCGCTGGCCACATTGGTCACCGAGTGGGTTTCTCCGTCGGGGATGGTTTGACTGATTTCGCTCATGCGGCTGCTCTCTCGTCGCTGCGCCGGCGGCGCAGGTCCTGTTGCGGTGAAGCCCACAATATTACATCAAGGAACCGATAGTAATGAAATCTGTAATAAAAGCTGGCGCAGGCGATCCAGGCGGGGTGACAAGCCCCAACCGGCGCGCTAGCTTGTCAGTCAGGGCAAGCACACAGGGGGTGGGATATGCACAGGGGATTCTTCATGTTGCTGAGCCTGCTGCTGATTGTTGGCGGCTGTCACAGCGACGACGATGGCGACAGCAGGTCGGAGGACAGCCGCACGGTGATGTTCGCGGTGAGCGAGAGCGATGAACTGGTCGGCTTCTTCGCCGACGCGCCCGGGCAGTTCCTGTCCCGGGTGCCGCTGTCAGGCATCGTGGTGGATGATGCGGCCAATCCGCCATTCGCGCTGAGCATGGATTTCAGTCACGCGAACCTCGAGCTCTTCCTGCTGTATTCGGACCACCGGCTCTATTCCGTGGATCTGCTGGAGGGTGAAGCCAGCCTGATCGGTCAGGCCCTGGGTGAGCTGGGGGATGCCAGCATCGACATCCGCAGCATGGACTTCGATCCGGTCAGTCATGAGATCCGCCTGGTGGACGCGCAGACCGGAGAGAATTACCGCATCTCGTCCAGCGACGCGACCCTGATCGCCCAGGACACAACCCTGGCCTATGCGACGGGTGACAGCAATGAAGGGTCGACGATCTTTGCCCACGGCCTGTCCTACCAGGGGCCGGGGCCGAATGGCGAGCGCACCGCCTACGTGATGGACCAGTTTGCCGATGTGCTGGCGCGGCTGGGCAGCGCAGACGACCGGGGGCAGTCCGCCCGCCTCGGCCAGCTCACCACGATCGGCGAATGGAGCGTCGCCTTCGAGGATGGTGATCTGTCGGTCGAAACCGAGCGGCCGATCGGCTACACGGTGGCCGGCAGCACGCATGTCAGCGAGCAGACCGACCTGCACCGCATCGACCTCAGCAACGCCGCTAGCGTCAACCTGGGACGCATCGGCAATGAAAGCGGTCGCTACGTGGTGCTGGCCTTCAGCGTGCTGCCGACCATGGGCATGGTGACACCCAGCCCCTCGCCAGGGCCGACTGCAAGCCCGGGTCCCAGCCCGACGCCGGGTCCCAGCGCCAGCCCCAGCCCGTCTCCCAGCGCCGATCCTGGCGGCGAGCGCGGGCCGCTGACCCAGGAATGCATTGATCGAGGCACCGGCGCGGGCTTCCCCGAGGAGCAGGTTGTGCTGTTCTGCGAGACCGTCTTCGGAACGGTGGAAGGCGTCTGAGTCCGGCGACCGGTCGCGCCCTGCGGCGCACCGGTCGCTTATCGGTCGGGCAGGCTCTCCAGCAGCACCCGCCGCACGTTGCCGCCCATGATCAGGGCCAGTTCCGGCTCGGTCAGGCCGGCGTCCAGCAGCGCGCCGGTGATCCGGGGCAGGCCGGTGGTATCGAAGGGAGTGGCCACGCTGCCGTCGAAATCCGAGCCCAGGGCCACATGGCGCACGCCGGCGATGTCGATGACGTAACGGATGGCGCGGGCGATGGCCTGGGCATCCTCACCGCACACCGCCAGCGGCCAGTAGCCGATGCCGATCAGCCCGCCGGTGGCGGCGATGCCGAAGATCTGGCCATCGCTGAGGGTGCGATTGTTGTCGCAGCTGCCCTTGACCCCGCCATGTGACACCACCACCGGGCGGGTGCTCATGGCCAGCACGTCGGCGATCACCGCATCGGAGGCGTGGGCCAGATCCACCAGGATGCCCAGCTCCTGCATGCGGGCCACGGCCTGCCGACCAAACGGCGTCAGGCCGCCCTTGTCCAGGCCGTGCTGTGAGCCGCCCAGGGCGTTGTCGAAGAAGTGGGTGATGCCGGCCATGCGCAGGCCGGCGTCGAACAGGCGGTCCAGATTGGCCAGCTCGCCCTCCAGGGCGTGGGCGCCCTCCAGCCCGAGCCAGGCCGCGACCTGCTGCGGCTCCCGCCGGTAGTCGATCTCGAACTGCAGCAGGTCCTGACGGCTGCGCAGGATGCGCAGGCGCGG
>JBFJTN010000292.1:0-4280 GCA_041625325.1 Oceanococcus sp.
CCGGGCCTTCGCCGCCGATTGGCGGTAGAATCGCGCCTTTTCGCCGCGCGTGCACAGCCATGGTCCTGATGCTGGACAACTATGACTCCTTTACCTACAACCTGGTCCAGTACCTGCTGGAACTGGGGGTGGAGGTGCGCACGGCGCGCAATGACGAGATCACGGTGGACGAGATCGAGGCCCTGGCGCCCGGCCACATCGTGATTTCCCCCGGGCCCTGCACGCCCAATGAGGCGGGCATTTCGCTGGCCGTGGTCGAGCGCTTCGCCGGCCGCATCCCGCTGTTCGGGGTCTGTCTCGGGCACCAGAGCATCGGCCAGCATTACGGCGGCCGGGTGGTGCGGGCACGTCAGGTGATGCACGGCAAGACCTCGCCCATCCACCATACCGGGGTCGGCGCCTTCCACGGCCTGCCCGATCCGCTGACCGCGACCCGCTACCACTCCCTGGTGGTGGCCAGCGAGGACCTGCCGGATTGCCTGGAAGTGACCGCCTGGACGCAGACAGAAGACGGCGGGCGGGACGAGATCATGGGCCTGCGCCATCGCAGCCTGCCCGTCGAGGGGGTGCAGTTCCACCCCGAATCCATACTGTCCGAACACGGGCATCAGATGCTGAAGAATTTCCTGGACCAGACATGAGCAGCGTTTCCATAACCGAGGCCCTGGCCTACCTGCTGGACGGCGAGAACCTGCTGGCCGACACCACCGCGTCTGTGATGCGCCAGATCATGTCCGGCGAGGCGACCCCCGCGCAGATCGCGGGATTTCTGATCGCCCTGCGCATGAAGGGCGAGACGGTCACCGAGATCACCGCCGCCGCCCGGGTCATGCGCGAGTTCGCCACGCCCATGGAGCTGCCGGAGAAGTTGCGCGAGCAGCTGATCGACACCTGTGGCACCGGCGGCGATGGCGCCGGCCTGTTCAACATTTCCACCGCCAGCGCGATCGCCTGCGCGGCAGCAGGAGCCAAGGTCGCCAAGCATGGCAACCGCTCCGTCTCCAGCCGGAGTGGCAGCGCCGACGTGCTGATGGCGGCTGGCGTGGAGGTCGGCCTGAGCCCTCAGAAGGTGGCCGAGTGCGTGAAGGAACTGGGCATCGGCTTTCTGTTCGCGCCCAGCTTTCATCCGGCCATGAAGCATGCCATCGGCCCGCGGCGCGAACTGGGCGTGCGCACCATCTTCAATCTGCTGGGGCCGCTGACCAATCCGGCCGGTGCCCGCCGCCAGGTGCTGGGCGTGTATTCCGACCAGTGGGTCGAGCCCATGGCGCAGGTGCTGGGCAATCTCGGTTGCGACCATGCGCTGGTGGTACATGGCGAGGACGGCCTGGACGAGGTCAGCCTGTCGGCCGGAAGCCTGGTCGCCGAGTGGAAGGATGGCGAACTCAGGAGCTACCGGGTGCAGCCGCAGGACTTTGGCCTCACCCGCTGCGACATGAAGGAACTGCAGGTGAATGATGCCGAGGACAGCCTGCAGATGATTCGCTGGGCCTTCGCCGGTGAAACCGGCCCGGCCGCGGACATGATCGCGCTGAATGCCGGCGCCGCGCTGTATGTGGGGGGACAGGTCGCCAGCTGGCAGGACGGGGTCAGCCGCATCCAGGAGGTGCTGCGCTCGGGCGCCGCCGCGGACAAGTTCGCGGCGCTGGCGCAGAAGAGCCAGGCGCTGGCCGAAGCATGATCCAGCGGTCCGGGATGAATGGGGGCAGCCGGCAGGCTGAGCCCGAAGGGACGGCGTGATGGACGCAGCTCGCAGCACCGTGCTGGACAGGATTCTCGCCCGCAAGGCCGAGGAGGTCGCCGCCGCGCGCCGGCGAATTTCGGTCTCCGCCCTGAACGATCTGGCCAGCGGCCAGTCGGCGCCGCGCGGTTTCGCCCAGGCCATGGAGCAGCGGATGGCGGCCGCCCTGCCGGCGGTGATTGCCGAACTGAAGAAGGCCTCGCCGAGCAAGGGCCTGATCCGTGAGGATTTCGATCCCGCCTTCCTGGCCGAAAGCTATGCCCGGGGTGGCGCCACCTGCCTGTCGGTGCTGACCGATCGGGATTTCTTCCAGGGCGATGCGGAGTATTTGCGCCAGGCCCGCGCGGCCTGCCCCTTGCCGGTGCTGCGCAAGGATTTCATGATCGACCCCTAACAGATGGCCGAGGCGCGGGCCTGGGGCGCCGACTGCATCCTGCTGATCGTTGCCGCGCTGGGCGAGGGCCAGATGCAGGAACTGCATGCCGCCGCAACCGAGCAGGGGCTGGATGTGCTGATCGAGGTGCACGATGCGGCCGAACTGCAGCGGGCCCTGCGGCTGCCGGATGGCCTGCTCGGCATCAACAACCGCAATCTGAAGACCTTCGAAACCCGTCTGGAAACGACCCTGGAGCTGCTGCAGGCGCTGCCCGTCGACCGGCCGGTGGTGACCGAAAGCGGCATCAACGGCGCGGCGGACATGCGGCGCATGCGCGCGGCCGGGGTGCACGGTTTTCTGATCGGCGAGCACCTGATGCGGCAGGCTGATCCCGGGGCGGCGTTAGCCCTCTGGCTGCAGGACGAGGATGCGCCGGCCGCTTGATTCGATCAGGCCGTCCTCTTCCAGGCCCTTGATCACCCGGCCCGCCATCTCGCGCGAGCAGCCGGCGATGCGGGCCAGTTCCTGACGGCTGAGCTGTACGATCTTGCCGCGCGGGTCGTCCTGGGCATCGGGCTTCTTGGACAGATCCAGCAGGATGTGCGCGACCCGGCCGGTCACATCGAGAAAATTGAGATCGGCCAGCCGGCGGGAAGTATCCCGCAGGGCCACCGCCAGCTGCCCGGCCAGCACGTACATGATCTGCGGCTGTTCTTCGGTGAACTGGCGGAAATTCACCAGATTCATCTCGGCCACCCAGGTTTCCGACCGGGTCTTGACCAGCGCGCTGCGGGTGTCGAGCTCGGGAAACAGACACATTTCGCCAAAAAACTCGCCTGGATGGCGGTAGGCGAGTACCATTTCGCGCCCTTCCTCGTCCTCGACCAGAATACTGACCGAGCCCTCGAGGATCAGATAGACGCTGTCGGCGGTATCGCCGGCATGCAGCACCGTGTGCTTGGCCGGCAGTCGGCGACGGTGCGAGCGCGTGACGAAGGCCCGGATTGCCGGGTCCTGGAGAAAGTCGGCTTCTCTGGCTTCGCCCATCACTGGAGAATATAGGAAATGCAAGCTCGTGTCCGCTGGCTGGATGGCGCCAGCTTCGTTGCCGAAACCGGCAGCGGCCATGCCCTGGTGATCGACGGCCCGCCGGACATCGGTGGCCGCAATCTTGGTCCCCGGCCGATGGAACTGATGCTGCTCAGCGTGGGCAGCTGCAGCGCCGTGGACGTGATCCACATTCTGAAGAAGGCCCGCCAGCCGGTGGAAGGCTGCGAGGTCAGGCTGGAAGCGGAGCGGGCCGAGACCGACCCGAAGGTGTTCACGAAGATCCACCTGCGCTTCGAGGTCACCGGCCGCGGCATGAAACCGGCCCAGGTGGAGCGGGCGGTGAAGCTGTCCGCGGAAAAATACTGTTCGGCCAGCCTGATGTTGCAGGCGTCGGTCGATATCACCCATTCTTGCGAAATCATCGATCCCGATGTGGGAGTAAGCGACTGAGATGGCGAAATCACTCGACCACAAGCTCAAGCTTCACGGCTTCAACAATCTGACCAAGTCGCTGAGCTTCAATATCTATGACATCTGCTATGCGCGCAGCGAGGCGCATACGCAGGAGTACATCGAGTACATCGACGAGGCCTACAACGCCGAGCGTCTGACCGGCATCCTCACCGAGGTGTCCAACATCATCGGCGCCAACATCCTGAACATCGCGCACCAGGACTACGATCCGCAGGGCGCCAGCGTGACGATGCTGATCTGCGAGGAGCCGATGACCGACGTGCACAAGGAGTCGGTGGTCGGCCATCTGGACAAAAGCCACATCACCGTCCATACCTACCCGGAAACCCACCCCTACGAGGGCATCAGCACCTTCCGGGCGGATATCGACGTGTCCACCTGCGGCGTGATCTCGCCGCTGAAGGCGCTGAATTTCCTGATCAACAGCTTCGAGTCGGACATCGTGATCATGGACTACCGGGTGCGCGGCTTCACCCGCAACGTGAAGGGGCGCAAGCACTTCATCGATCACAAGATCAATTCGATCCAGGATTACCTGGAGAAGGACATCAAGGATCGCTACGACATCATTGATGTGAACGTCTATCAGGAGAGCCTGTTCCACAGCAAGATGCGCCTGCGTGATCTGGACGTGGACAC
>JBFJTN010000293.1:0-4266 GCA_041625325.1 Oceanococcus sp.
CCGATGTCACGGGCATCCCGCCCCCAGGTGCGGGCCAGATCCAGGTCCGGCACGTAGGTGACGATCATCTGCCCGGGCGAGAAGCCGTCATTGCGGTTCCACTCGCTGGGATCCACCGGCTTGCCGGCGCTGTTGCGCGGCAGGGCCAGCGGATTGAGGTTGACCCGCCGGCCAGTGCCACCCCGGGCGCTGGACTGGATGCCAGCATTCGCCGCCACCGTGTAGTGGTCGGAGGGGAAGGGATACAGGCAGTGCGCCGGATCGATGGGGTCGCAGCCACGCAGCGCCGCATCGGCGGCCTGCGCGAGCAGATCGGCACCCGGCGTGGTCGCCTCGCTGCCCTCGCCCAGAATGGCGCAGGTGCCGTCGGCGATGCCCAGGCCATCACAGAGCGGGCGCAGGGGGGTGTCGGGATCGAGCAGGGCGCAGAAGCTCTCCGGCCCGCCCGCCTCGCGGCAGCGGCCGGCCCAGGCCCGCTGGGTGTAATCCAGCAGCTGGCCCTGGGTGTTGAGGATGCAGTCCGGGTGGCGCGGATCGTCCATGCAGGCGGCCAGATGCGGCGGCACATTGGCATCCGGCCCCACATCGAACAGCGGGTGGTAACCCTCAAGCTTGAGCAGAGGCGCGGTCAGCGGGCCCAGGGAGACGAACTCCTCATAACCGGTGAAGGGCACGCCGGCGAGCCCCCCGTCACCGGAGCTGTCCAGATAGCGGAACTCCTCCTCCGGCAGGATGTAACCGAAGCTGTTGTGGGTCAGGCCCAGCAACATCATGTTGGGGTTGTCGCTGAGGCCGCGGATGTATTCGCCGAAGGTATTGGTGGCCTCGCCGGGAATGGTGACGATCTCCAGGCCCTGCGAGCCGCCGATGGTGATGCGGCTGACCAGCGTGGTGGCGGTGGGGGTGAACTGCGGCAGGTTGAGCAGCTGCTCGGCGGCCAGCGGGCCGATACCCGGGATCTGCTCGGTGGGCAGGCCCAGGAAGTCGTAGTAGCGGTTGAAAGCGCCAAGCAGACCAGCGGCAACGAACAGCGGATTGGTCACCGGCAGGATCACGGTCTCATGGCGCACATCCAGGCCCACCGGCAGGGCTGCGATCTGCGGTGGGACCGGCGGGCGCACCGCGTGGGCGATGCCCTCGCCGCGGCAGCGCACATGGCCGTAATCGCCATCATTCGATTGGCAGCCGGCCCGCCCGCCCGTGCCCGAGGCATCGGCAATGGGGCCGTTGTAGTAGAGGGCCACGCCGCCGTCGGCTTCCAGGTAGTCCATGGCGCCGAGGATGTAGTCGGCGTGGGGCACGCGCGGGTCCTCTTTGATGCTCACCGGATGCGCCGCGTATTGCAGGATGCTGCCGATCAGGCGGCCATCGCGGGCCCGGGCCTGCAGCAGGTTCAGGTTCCCGTCGGCGTCATCGTCCGGGTCGACCTGGGGTCGGCGATAGCGGTTGAAGTCGTGATTGAGCTGGTGGGTCAGCGACAGGTCGGCCGGCTCGCGCTGATCCAGCGCGCTGCGCACCGCGGCCACCGCCTGGCGGTACAGAGTGTTGCGGATCCAGTCCTGCGGCACCCCGCCCCACAGACCCTGCAGATCGGCGCCGGCATGGGTGTGGGTCTGGCCGAACAGGATGTTGTCCGGGGCCAGGCCGGTGGCGGCCGCCACCGCGGCCTTGAGATCGGCCTGGATGATGTTGCCGGCGCCGATGGCGTCCAGGCTGACAAAGGCGATGCTGGTTTCGGCGCCCAGATCATCCACATGGCTGAGCACGAAGGCGCGGACCCAGGTGTGCTCCAGTTCACCGCGGTCATTCAGATGGGCAGGTGCCTCGGCGGGTGCGGTGAGCTCATCGCCGATCATGCCGACGACGCCTATGGGATCGGGGAAGTTCTGCGTGGGATCGATGCCGAAGCCGCCCAGATTGAATTTCTGCCTGTGGTTCAGGCCGCCGGCCCGGGCTTCATCGATGCCATCGATATGGCCTTGGCTGGGGGTGACGATGCGCTTGGCCGCCCCGACCAGATAGGCATTGAGCGGCCGGTCATTGACGAAGATGCTGACCCGGTCGCTGGCGCTGGCGCCCTCGTTGTCGGTCACCCGCAGGCGGAACTTGAGCACGGCGCCGGCCGTATCGACCGCGGGGGCGGTGAAGACCGGCTGCGCCACGGCGGCATCGTCCAGGCTCACGGCCGGGCCGGACAGCTGGGTCCAGGCATAGCGCACGATGCTGCCGTCGGGGTCGCTGCTGGCGCTGCCGTCCAGGCTGACGCTGTCGCCCTCCCGCACCGTGCGGTCGACACCGGCGTCGGCCAGCGGGGCCAGATTGACCGGCCGCACCGTCACCGTGGTGCTGTCGCTGGCGCTGCGCCCCTGATCATCCGTGACCTGGACTTCGAAGACCAGGCGCAAGGTCTCCTGGGTGGCCGGCGCGGTGAAACGGGCGCGCGCCTGATCGGCATCCTCCAGGAACACGGGCGGCGCGCCATTGTCCTGCTGGGTCCAGCGGTAGCGGACGATCTCGCCGTCCGGATCCTGGCTGGCCGAGGCATCCAGCACCACCGCACTGCCCTCGTCCACCTGCTGGTCCGGGCCGGCCGAGGCCGCCGGCGGCAGATTGCCCGCGTTTTGAGGCGCCACCGTCACCGTCGTGCGGTCGGTATCGCTGAGCCCGCCCTCGTCGGTGACGGTGAGCTCGAATTCCAGCACCGTTTCGGCGCTGACCTGCGGCGCGGTGAAACTCGGCCGGGCGGCGCCGACATCGCTGAGACTGACCGTCGGCCCGGACAGCTGCCGCCACTGGTAGCCGACGCTGCCCTCGGCATCCGTGCCGCTGCCATTCAGGGTCACCGTGGACCCCGCCAGCACCACCTGCGGTTCGCCGGCGTCGGCCATCGGCGGATCATTCACGCCACCGATCTCCAGGGTGACGGTGGCGGGCGGCGAGTCCGCCCGGCCGTCGCTGACCACGAAACGGAAGCTGTCGCTGCCGCTGAAGTCGGCCTGCGGCTGATAGCGGAAGGCGCCATCTTCGGCCAGATTCAGGCTGCCGCGGCTGGGGCCGTTGCCGGCCAGGCGGAAGCGCAGGGGATCGCCATCCGGGTCGCTGGCCGTGAGCTGGCCCTCGATCGCCGTGTCCTCGGGGCCGCTGAAACTCGCATCGCTGGCCACCGGCGGCCGGTTCTGGGCGGGGCCACCGGCCCCGGGCTCGACCCGCGTGCTGACCGTGACCGCATCGGTGGCACCGTCATCATCGGTAACCGTGACCTGCCAGCTCAGGGTATAGGTGCTTTCGCGCCGCGGCGCCACGTAACGGGCCTGCGCCGAGTCGGGATCATCCAGCGCCACGGCCGGGCCGGCCAGCTGCTCCCAGAAGAAACTCAGGCCGCTGCCGTCAGGATCGCTGGCGCTGGCCTGCAGCAGCACCGACTGGCCGCCGCTGACCACCGCCGGCGCGCTGGCCGTGGCCTGCGGCGCGTGGTTGGGAAAGCCGTGCTGGCGGATATGCGCCACGGTGGCGCCCAGGTGGGCCCGCGCCGCGCTGGCGCTGACCAGGCTGGCGCAGCGGCCGCCGCCGAGCAGATCGATGGCCTGCAGATAGGCCTGCACCGCCGGATCGACCGAGAAGCTGTCCTCGGCCTGATCGAAATTGAGGCTGCGGCCCTGGCCGGCGCTGCGTGCGGCCTGACCGATGCCCAGACCGTTGCTGGGTCGGCAGTCGCCATCCAGGGTCATCAGCAGGCGTGCGATGTTGATGCTGCGCGGCGGCGCCTCGTCCATGCTCGAGACCCCCGCCAGGGTCAGCGGCGTCACATAGGCCTGCGGCGGGACGCTGCCCAGGGCAATGTCGCCGAGGAAGAAGGAGACCGGATCGGCACTGCCGTACTCGAAACCGCCGCGTTCCCCCGTAAGGCCGGCGCGGAATCGGCTGCTGTACTCCAGGCCCTGCACCGCGGCATCGTGGAATTCGCCCACCCCCTGGATGCGGCCTCCGCCGTCATTCCCGCAGCCATTCAACAGGATCAGGGCACAGGTGGCCCCCGCCAGAGTGCGCAGCTTCATCATCTTGAATTGTCTCCATCCGCCGCCGGATCCATCCGGCGGCGCGTCTATCCCGCAGTGTTTTTCCGGTGATCTTAACGTGATTCCGACATTTGTCGGATCAGGCCGCCTGTCTCACAGCACGAAGAAGTCCCGCCGGAGGTTCCACCCGGCGGACATGGCGGTTCAGGGATGGCGACCGAACAGGCGCATGAACAGCACCAGCGCGCCC
>JBFJTN010000294.1:0-4237 GCA_041625325.1 Oceanococcus sp.
CCTCCTTCGCCGAGGCGCCCCGGGCTCAGGATCAGGACGCAGCGGCCGGCTGCGGCGATCGAGATTCGAAGCCGCTGTTCGTGGCCAGGCCGAGCGCCTGCAGGCTGTACCGATACCAGTTCTCAGCCGCGAGGTAGGCCGCCCGGGCATTGTCGCTTTGCAGGGGGTAGGGACTGATCTCCTCCGCCAGCGCCGCCCCTGTCACATCGAAGCGGCTGTTGCTGACGACGGCCTCGCCGGGGCCCAGACGCAGGTAGCAGGTGCTGCGCAGCGCCGGTGCGGGCGACGGCTTCCGGGCGCCCAGCCGCGCGGCCAGATCCGCCGCGGCTTGATCGGCCTGAACCAGCGCCGCGCTGGCCGCCTTGGGCATCTCGCCGGCCTTGGCCGCATCTCCCACGATGTAGATGCGCTCGGAGCTCGTGCTGCGAAAGCCGGGCAGGGTGACGGGGCAGTAACCGGTGAAGTCGGCCAGCCCGGAACGCCGGCACCAGGCGGGTGCCTGCTGGGCGGGTATGGCGTGGATCAGATCGGCCTCGAAGCGACCCAGACCGGTATCGGCGCCTCGCTCGTCCCAATGTTCGATGCCATCATGCACGCTGGGCGGAAACCACTCGATGCGGCCCGGCCAGCGCCGCTCCCAGTCGCTGAGGATATGCGCCTGCAGGGCAAAGCTTTCCTTGGCGTCCAGCACGCTGATCCGCACATCGTCACGGCCCTGCCGTTGCAGTTGCTGCAGCAGCAGGCCGGCGCGTTCGTAGGGTGCGGGCGGGCAGCGGTAGGGCAGATGCGGCACCGTGAGCACGATGGACGCGCGCCTGGGCAGCGCGCTCAGGCGGCGCTGCAACTGCTCGAAGCTGTCGTCATTGAACCAGGCCAGATGGTCGGCGCCGGGTAGCGGCTCCGTGGCCTCCAGTCCCGGGGCCAGCAGCAGGAAATCATAGGACAGGCTCTGTCGGTTCGACAGACGGAGCTGACGGGCCACCGGGTCGAGCGCTTGCACCCGCTCGTGATGCCAGTGCGCCACATGGGAGACGGGATAGGCGAGGCGCAGCGTGTGGCTTTCCCCGCACAGGGCGCGCGCCGTGCCGAATGGGGCGCTGTAGTGCGGGCGGGGCTCCACCATGTGCAACTCGACCGCTTCGGCGGGGAGGCGCCGCCGCAGGGCGGCCACGAAGGCGAGTCCACCGACTCCGGCCCCGACCACGACGATGCGCGGCCGCGTGCTCGCACGCAGCACCAGTGGCAGGGCGGCCAGCCCAAGGCCGAACTGGCGCCGGTCAAGCACGCCTATTCATCGGGCGTCACATCCAGCACCCGCGCCCGCATCGTGATGCTGACCTCGGCCTTGCAATCGCGCATGCAGGGCGCTCGTTCGCTTTCTCCCGGGGTGTCGGGACGCGCGTCGGCGATGAAGCCTCCGGCATTGGGCATGCTGATCCGGGCGAAGCTGTCCCGGTCCAGCACCATGTCCGTGTCTTCCAGCAGGTAGTTCAGGTCGAGCAGGTAGGCGACCACCGCGTAGAGTTCATCCGGTGTCAGCGACTGCGCGTGGCCGAAGGGCATGGCCCGGTAGAGGTAGTCGAAGACCGTGGACAGATGCGGCCAGTAGGATCCGATCGTCTTGACCGGATCGTCGGAGCGCAGGCTGTCCTCGCCACCGGCCAGCACCGGCCAGCGGCCGGCGCCTTCGCCGAAATCGCCGTGGCAGATGGCGCAGCGACGGGCAAAGAGGCGTTCCCCTTCTGCCGCGGTGCCGGCGCCATCGGGCAGCCCCTCGCCGTTCGGCTTGATATCGATGTCCCAGGCCGCGATCTCCGCGGCGGTGGCGGGGCGGCCGAGACCGAAGGGGCCTTCAGGCAGCGCCGCGGACTCCGTCGTGGCGTGCTTCGCCGCCGGGGTCTCGGCTGGCGCTGCGGTGGGTGCCGTTCCGGTGCCGCAGGCGCTCAATCCCAGAGTCGTCAACAGCCCCAGCACAAGGGCGCGGAGGAGGGTGCCGTCAGCGGTCCGGCACCCATGCATTGACGGCCTGGCGGTGCGGCAGCCGGGGGCATGGCGCGGGCCATGCGCATCAGGAGATTTCCACATTCTCCGCCACTCCGTTGTCCTTGATGTGCCAGGTCTGGATGCCGTTGTTGTGATAGATGGAATTCTCCCCGCGCACCGCGCGCAGTTCCTGCTTGGTGGGCTGGACATAGCCGGTGTCGTCGATCGCGCGGGATTGCAGCAGCAGACTCTGGCCCTGCCAGTCGAAATCCAGATAGAAACGGGTCAGGGCCTTGTCCAGAATCGGGCCATCCAGCCGGGCGGTGTGCCAGTTGCGGCCGCCGTCCAGGGTCACATCCACCCGTCGGATCTTGCCGCGGCCGGACCAGGCCAGGCCCGATATCACGTTGCGCCCCTTCACCAGCGGTGCGGTCTGCGGGCTGGGACTGGTGATCACCGACTTGGCGTCCATGGCGAAGGTGAACTTGCGTGCCTTGCCGTCCGCCAGCAGGTCGGTGTACTTGGAAGTCTCCTCCCGGGTCATCCAGGGGGCGTCTCCCACCTCGATGCGGCGCAGCCACTTGATCCAGAGGTTGCCCTCCCAGCCCGGCACCACCAGGCGTAGCGGATAGCCCTGCTCGGGGCGCAGCGCCTCGCCATTCATCTTGTAGGCCAGCAGGCAGTCGTCCAGGGCCTTGGCCAGGGGCAGCGAGCGGTTCATGCCGGCGGCGTCACCGCCTTCCACCATCAGCCAGCTCGCCTTGGGCTTGAGGCCGGCCTCCTCCAGCACATGGCGCAGCAGCACGCCGGTGTACTGCACGCAGTGGACCATGCCGTGGGTGAACTGCACGCCATTGAGCTGGGCGCCGCGCCACTCCATGCCGGAATTGGCCGCACATTCCAGGAAGTGAATCCGGTTGACCCGCGGGAAGCGCATCAGCTCGCCCAGAGTGAACACCATGGCCTTGTCGACCATGCCGTTGATCATCAGGCGGAAGGCCTGGGGGTCGACATCAGGAGCGCCGGCGTGATGGCGCTCGAAACACAGGCCATTGGGCGTGATGATGCCCTCCAGCTCATGCAGCGGGGTGAAATTCACCGAGGACAGGGAAGAGGCGGTCAGCCAGGGCACGTCGCGGCGGATCACTTCCGCCTCGTATTTCGAAGGCTGGCCATAGGGCCGGGCGTCCACCCCGGGCCCCAGAAATTGCTGCCAGGGCTGCTTGTCCAGGATCGCCGCTTCGCCTTCGCGCTTCGCTCCCAGGGCCGGCCATGTCAGCGGCGCGGCGGCACCCAGGGCGAGCAGGCGGCGGCGGGACTTGTCTGTTGGGCTCATGAGCTGTCCTCAGGCGCCGATGATGTGGATGGAGTCATTGGGCGGCATCTTGATGGTGCCGCGCTGGCGGATGTGCTCGGCGAGCAGGTCCCAGATTGGTGGCCCTTCGGTGCCCGGATTGACGCTGGCCCAGCCGGCCACCGTGTAGTCGCGCTCTGCCGCGATGGGGGAGCCGTCGCGCAACAGGGTCAGCTTAGAGATGCGCTGGCCGGCCGCGGCGTTGACGTCGATGTGGTAGCCGATACCGCCGACCCGGACCATGTCGCCGCCCTGCTGGTAATAGGGGTCCGGGTGGAACAGGTTGTCGGCCACGTCCTCCAGGGTGGCTTTCAGGCGTTCGCCGCTCATCGTGGTGCGGTAGACATTGGGATAGGTGATGGAGCAGACGTTGTGCACGTCCTCCAGCGTGATCGGCGCCCCGGGCAGCAGGCTGGCGCCCCAGCGGAATCCCGGCGACAGCGCGATTTCGGCATCGCGCTGCTGCATCAGGGCCGCGCAGATCAGATCGTCGAAGCGGCCATTGAAATTGCCGCGGCGGTAGAGCAGTTCGTCGGTACTGCCCAGCACCGTGCGCAGGCGGGATTCAAAGGGCTTGCGCAGTTGCGTGATCAGCTCCGCCATCTCCGGATCGGGCGCGATCACATCCGACAGGATGGGGATCAGTTTGTAGCGATAGTCGCGAAGCTTGCCATCGCGCACGTCGAGGTCCAGACGGCTGAGGAACTTGCCATGGCTGCCCGAGGCGATGAGCAGGGTCTGACCCACCTGCACTACGCTGGGCAGCGCATCGTGGGTATGGCCGGACAGCAGCACGTCGATGCCCGGCACCCGGCTGGCCAGCTTGCGGTCGACATCGAAGCCGTTGTGGGACAGCAGCACCACCAGGTCGGCGCCCGCCTCGCGCGCCTCGGCCACCGA
>JBFJTN010000295.1:0-4227 GCA_041625325.1 Oceanococcus sp.
ACACCGCCGCCACCACCGGCACCATGATCGACAACCTGCTCAACAACGTGCTGCTGGGCGTGGTGCCCGTGGCCGACGTGGACGCCGCCACCGGTCAGACCTTCAGCGCTGACATCGCGGCCGGCATCGCCCAGCTGAGTGCCACGCTGGGCTCCGGCGTGGGCCAGGTCGTGACCCCGCTGTTCAATCAGGGTCTGAATGGCGCCCTGTCGCCGCTGCAGAACCCGAGCACCGGCGCGCTGGGGCTGATCCTCAACCCCTCTGCGCTGAATGCCACCACCGGCCTGTGGGAAGTCACCGATGGCTCCACCGTCGACCCGCTGCAGGGCGTGCTGGCCGGCGCCGTGGGTGACGGCAACCTGACGGGCTCTCCGGTCGACGCGCTGCTGGCGCTGGTGATCGGCGCCCAGGGCGGCCTGAGCCTGGATGAGATCATCGCCGGCTTCGCGCTGACCAATGGCACCCAGCTGGCCAACGTCAGCGCCCTGGTCAGCGACGCCAACGCGGCGCAGGTGGATGGCGTGCTGAACAGCATCCAGGGCTTCACCGGCGGCATCTACAACTTCAGTCTCGTTGATGCCCTGAATGAAGTGACCGGCGATCTGGTCAGCGACTTCCTCGGCGGCCTGCTGTAAGCGTCACTGGCCGCAATTCCCGAAACGCCCGGCACCCGCCGGGCGTTTTTCTTTGCGGGCCAGGTCGTCACCAGGCCGGCAGATCCTCGTAGCCGGGCTCACCCGGCATCAGCACCCGCACGAAACGGCCGTTCTCGAACAGATGGCGGGTGCGGATTTCGGGCACCTCCTGCAGCTGCCGCTGCGCGGCCAGCGCCGCCGCCACGCTGCCATGCGCGTCCAGGGCCTGCAGCTCCTTCTGGGTGGGAAAGATCAGATCCACCTCGCCGTCCGCCTGCCGCTGCAGCATCTGCGCCGGACTCGTCCAGCAGTGCTCGGTGAGTTCCACACCGTCCACCTCCACCGCCTGATCCTGCGGCGCCCGGGCCAGGAAGAAGCGGGTGCGATAGCGCCGTGGCATCCCCGGCGGCGTGGTCCAGAAGCGGAAATAATGCAGGCTGGCGCAATCCAGGCTGAGCTGCCTGGCCTCCAGCAATTCATGCAGGCGGGATTCATCGCGATGCAGGGCCCGTCGCAGGCTGTCCCAGTCGGCCGGGCGCGGGCCGCTGAACAGCCACAGGCCGGCCTCCTCGAACAGTTCGCGGGCGGCGGCCAGGTAATAGCGCAGGGCCTGCTCCTCGCCGAAAAGCCGCTCCGCCTCACCCGCCTGCATCCCCTGGCAATGCGGGATCGCGCGACTGTCGCCCGGATCCACCGCCCCGCCGGGGAAGACCCAGGCCCCGGCGGAAAAGCGGGTCGAACGACTGCGCCGCCCCATCAGCACCTCCAGGCCACCCGGGCCGTCGCGCAGGAGCACGACGGTGGCGGCGTCCTGCAGGGGCACGGGCTTCATGCCAGCCACTCAAGCACCGCATCGGCAAAGGCCTGCGACTGCTCGCGGTGCATGAAGTGGCCCGCATCGGCCAGCGCCTGAAAGCGATATCCCGCCGGGAACAGATGCGCCTGGGCGCTGAACACCTCAACCCCGATGCAGCCATCCTGCTCACCCGCCAGCGCCAGGGTCGGCACCGGACAGAGGGCCAGCTGGGGCGGCAGCGGGCCCGGCAAGGCGGCACGCACCAGGCCGGCCGGCAGTGCCCGGTAGTAGGCCAGTGCCGCTCGCAATACGGCGGGATCGGCGAAGGCCTGCTTCAGCGGCGCGATATCTTCAGCCGTGAAACGCCAGCCGGGCGACCAGTCCCGCCACAGCCGATCCAGAAAGGCGAATTCATCGGCCACGATGCGTCGTTCCGGCAGGCCGGGCAGCTGGAAATAGCCCATGTACCAGGAGCGCTTCAGCTGGGCCAGCGATGGCTTGAGGAAGCGCCGCACATGGGGCACCGCGGCCATGACCAGCCGCTCGACCAGGGTCGGCCGCTGGCTGGCCAGGGTGCAGGCGATCACCGCGCCCCAGTCATGGCCCAGCAGGCGGACGGGCCGACCGGGGCTCAGCGACTCGATCAGCATGGTCACGGTGTCCGCCAGGGCGGGCAGGCTGTAGTCGGCCTGCGCGCTGCTCGCCTCGTAGCCGGGCATGCAGATGGCGTGCACGGTATGCCGGCGGGCCAGCGCCGCCGCCACCGGCTGCCAGGTGTCGACCGTGTCGGGGAAACCGTGCAGGCAGAACAGGGCGGGGCCCTCGCCGCCGGACCAGCAGCTGGTGCGCCCCTGCGGCAGGGCGATCTCCTGCCGCTGGAAGCCGGCCGGCCAGTCAGCCACCGAAGGCCGCCTTTTCCCGTGCGATCAGCTCGTCCTTCTCCTGCCACAGCTCGGCCACCCAGGCCTGGGCCAGCCGGCGGAACTGGGGGTCCTGCTGGTAATTGGCCCCGTACCAGTGATGCGGGATCTGCCGGGTCTTCACGTCCACCACGATGTGATGGTTCTTGCCACACATGAAATCCCAGAAGCTGAGCGGGCCCTCGCGATAGACGATGGTCACGTCCAGCAGGGTGTTGACATCCTCGCCCAGCGCGGCGGCCGCGAAGGCCAGGCCGCCGGTCTTGGGCCGCAGCAGATGGCGATAGGGCGAATTCTGGCGGGCCTGTTTCTCCGGCGTGAAACGGGTGCCTTCGAGATAGTTCAGTACGGTGACCGGCATGCCGTGGTACTTCTGGCAGGACTTGTGCGCGGTTTCCAGGTCCTTGCCGGCCAGTTCCGGATTGCGCCGCAGCTGCTCGCGGGAATAGCGCTTCATGAAGGGGAAATCCAGCGCCCACCAGACCAGGCCGAGGATCGGCACCCAGATCAGCTCCTGCTTGATGAAGAAGCGGAAGAAGGCCACCCGACGCCCCAGGGCGTGCATCACCACATAGATGTCGTTCCAGGTCTGGTGATTGGAGATCACCAGGTACTGGGCGTCACGACGCAGATGCTCGACCCCGCGGATCTCCCAGGTCCGCCGGTGGCAGGTCTCGGCCAGCAGGGAATTGCAGGCCGCCCACCAGCCACACAGGCGGTCCATGATCCGGGTCCAGGCACGACGCCAGCCGCGCAGGGGAATGATCAGCTTGAACAGGATCGCGGTATAGACCGGGATGGCCCAGAACATCAGGTTCAGCACGAACAGCGTCGATACGATCACGCCCAGCAGCGGGGGCGGCAGGAAGCTCAGCATCTGTGCGGGATTCGGCAAAAATGCCGATTCTACCGGACTGCCGTGGGCTCTTCGCGCAACAGTCGCTCGATCCAGCGGCGCATCTCGCGATCCGCCGGGCTGCCGGAATGCACCTCGCCGGCCTGGGCGTAGCGCAGACGGCCCTGCCGGTCGATCAGATAGAAGGCCGGCCAGTAGCGATTGCCCATGGCATTCCAGTAGGCGTAGTCATTGTCCAGCATGACCGGGTGACGGATGCCCAGCTCGGCCATCTTGCGCCGAACGGTGGCGGCCGGACGCTCATGGCTGAATTCCGGCGTGTGCACCCCGATCACCCGAAACGGGGCGCTGCGGTAGCGCTCTTCCAGCGCCTTGATCCAGGGAATGCTGCGCACGCAATTGATGCAGCCGAAGGTCCAGAATTCGACCAGCACCACCTCGCCGCGCAGCTCTTCCAGCTGCAGGGGCGGCGAATTCAGCCAGCCGGCCGCATCACTGCGGGTGAATTCGGGGGCGGGCGGCATCGGCTCCGCCGTGCCGGCGGGCGACCAGACCAGCAGGGCAGCAAGCAGCGGGGCGAGAAGGCAGTGGCGCATGCCTACTCAGACCAGCGCCCGGCAGCGGGGTTCAGCGCTCCGGAATGGTCTCGGCTTTCAGCTCGCCCGCGGCATCGCGCACTTCCACCCGCTTGTAGGGCATGGGGTCCACGGCAGCCAGCACGCACAGGCTGGTCAGCATCTGCGCCACCATGCGGTCCTCGCCGGGGGCCAGCCACTCCGCGCTCAGGCTCAGGCTGCCGTCCTTGCTCACCTTGGCGGTCCGCGCGAGTTCCACGCTGTAACCGCCGGTGCGGCGCAGTCCCTGCTCCAGCAGGACAAAGGAACGGTCCTGCGGCAGGTCCAGCCGGTCGAGGGCCAGATGGTTCTCGGTATCCCAACTGCGCAGCTGCTCCGCGCTGTCGAACAGGCGCAGGACCGCCGCTTCGGTCGGGGTGCCGCAGAGCAGGGCGCGGCGCAGTTC
>JBFJTN010000296.1:0-4221 GCA_041625325.1 Oceanococcus sp.
GGCCGCAAAGCGGTGAACTGCTGCGCGCCGACCTGTTCGGGAACCTGAGCGATGAAGAACGCGGGCAGTGCGCCGCACGCTGCCGCTGGCAGGACTTCGCGCGCGATGCAAGCATCCTGAACCGGGACGATCCGGACAATGACGTGCTGTTCGTGCAGAGCGGCCGCGTGCGGGCCACGGCCTATTCGCCGGAGGGCCGGCCGGTGGTGTTCCGGGATATCGAGGCCGGCGGCATGTTCGGTGAATTCGCCGCGCTGGATGATCACCCCCGTTCGGCCGACGTCTATGCCCTGGAAGACACCCGGGTGGCTCGCATGTCCGCCACGGACTTTCTGGCCGTGCTGGAGACCCATCCTTCCTGCATGCGCGCCCTGCTGCGCAATCTGACCGCCAAGATCCGCAACCTCAGTGACAAGCTTTACGAAGTCACCACCCTGAACGCGAACACGCGCATCCGCATTTACCTGCTGCGCCTGGCGCGCGATTGTGATGCCCAGGCGCGCATCGTGACCATGCCGCGACTGCCCTCCCAGGGCGAGATCGCGAATCTTCTGAGCACCCAGCGCGAAACCGTCTCGCGCGAGTTCCGTCGCCTGGAGAACGAGGGCATCCTGGTCCGGCACGGCGATGCCCTGCTGCTGGATTCGCAGCGCCTGGATGACGAACTGAGCCTGCTGTAGGCCACCTGCGCGTGGTTCAGCCGGCCGCCCCGGAGTCCGCCTCATCGCAGACCAGGCAACCGCGCCCCTGTTGCTTGGCGCGGTACATGGCGGCATCGGCCCGCGCCAGCAGGGCGCGCGCCTGCAGGCCGCTGTCCGGCGAGCAGGCCATGCCGATGCTGATGCCCGGCCGCAGGCACTCGCCCTTCCAGTCATAGGGCGCGCGAAAGGCCTCCAGCAGGCTGCGCGCGATGGTCCGCGCCCGGTCGACATCGGGCAGGGCCCGCAGGACGACCACGAACTCGTCCCCGCCCATGCGCCCGACGGTATCGCCACCGCGCACCCCGGCGCGCAGCCGGCGAGCCACCTCGCAGAGCACCGCGTCGCCCGCCTCGTGGCCAAGGCTGTCATTGATCTGCTTGAACTTGTCCAGATCCACGAACAGCAGCGCGGTGATCCGCCCGTCGCGCTGGTCCTGCAGCAGGGCCTGGTGCAGGCGGTCCATGCACAGGCTGCGATTCGGCAGACGGGTCAGGCTGTCGTGCAGCGCGTATTCGAGCAGCGTCTGCTCGCGTCGGCGCAGGCGCAGCTGGTGGCGCAGGCGGGCCAGCAGTTCGGCCCGTCGCAAGGGGCGCGCCACGATGTCCGATACGCCGTTGCGAAAGGCCATTTCGTACAGGGCCGCATCCTGGCGGTTGCTGATCAGCAGTATGGGCAGCCCGGCGCTGCGCTCGTCGGCGCGCAGACGGCGGCACAACTCGATGCCATTGCCATCGGCCAGATCAACGTCCACCAGCAGCAGATCCGGCGACTGCGCACAGGCCATGCGAAACGCCGCCTCGATACCGTCAGCGGTCACCGCCCGGCAGTCCGGCCGGATCAGTTCGGCGAGCTGGTTCAGCTCCCCTGCATCGGCGGACGCGACCAGCGCCAGGGGCACCGGCTGCGACTGGCCCAGCCCGGGGACAGGAAGGCCCTGTCTGCCCCCGGGGGCCGCCGGGCTGTCGCCCTGCCCTCCGCCCTGCACAACGCCGCGGGCCCATGGCCCCCGCTGCGCGACGTCGCTCTGCATTTCTTCTCCCAGCACGCTCACTCCGATCAAGGTTTCAGGCCTGCAGACTAAGCCCCGGTGAAGCGGTCTGCTGTGACAAACCGCACAGCAGCAACGCCGGGCAAAAAAAAATGGCAGCCACCGCACTGGTGGCTGCCATCTCCGTTCCCTACCCCCGGAAGACCTGCTTCACTCGTAGGTTGAGCTGATTGTGTGCTCTGTTATGGGTATCGACACGGCCAGTGGCGGAAAAGGGTTCCGTTCAGGCCCGCCGGCGACGATGCGCCAGACCCAGCCCGAGCAGCAGCATCACCAGCAGGCCGTTGCCACCACCGCGGCTGTCGGCGGCGACCGGGGCTACCCGCGAGGGGCTGAGCTCGGCCCGGCTGACCGGCGACACCGTGCGATTGCGCCAGACCCGGGCGTTGACTGCCGTGGCCGTGCTGCCCGCCAGCCTTGCGCTGAAGGTTCCGGTGCGGGGATCCACCGCCGCCCAGACGGCGTCGCTGAAATCCGCGCTGCTCGCCAGCTGCACCACCACGCTGGCCGGACTGAAGCCGGCCTGGCCCAGTTCGGTGTCCTCGCCCAGATCCGGCACGCTGGCCCGACCGCTGACCAGCACGCCATCGGCGTCACTGCTCAGCGTATCCAGCACCACGCCAAAGGGCGCCGGCGCGGCCGAACCCGCCGGGGTGATGCTCAGGCTGGAGGCATGATCGCCGTCAAAGCCGTAGGCCCATTCGACCTGCCCGCTGAGGGTGAAATGCAGGCCCAGGCGCTCGCCGGCCACCGCCACTCGATCGGTGGTGAAGCTGAAGGAATAGGCGGTCCAGCTCAGCGGCGCGGTCATGTTGATCACCGGCTCGGAGGTGCCGATCACCCGGTCGCTGGCACTGAGGAAAGCCTGCAACTGCACCGGGCCGGCAGCCTCGGGCCGCACGTAGACGATCACTTCCACCTGCGAGCCGGCCGGCAGCGCGGCCGGCAGCTCGTCATCAGCGGCGAACACGCCCTTGGGCCGGAAGCCCGCGATGGTGCCGGTCACCCGGGAATCAAAGCAGGGTTCCAGATCGCCCTCGATATCCAGGCGCTGGCTCATGAACTGCTGATGGTCTTCCTCGTTGGCGGTCTGCGGCAGGCCGCAGGCGGCGGCTTCACGATAGGGCTCATGGGCCAGGGTGCGGTGCAGCTCGTAGTACAGCGGCTGGGTCAGTGACTGAGCCTGCGGGACCTCATCGGCGGCCGTGGCATACGGCCGGTACGGCGCCAGATTGCTCACCGCCGCGCTGCCCTGGAATGCTGCCAGGCTGGCCACATCCTCGGCGCAGCTGTCCTCGACCCCATCGCCATTGCGGTCATAGCTGCCATACAGGGCATCACGCAGCTCGCAGTCCCGGGCGAAGAACTGGTCGGCATCGGAACGGTCCGGCAGTTCGGCCCGGCCCAGCAGCACTTCCAGCGCGCGGGCGGCGGCATTCGGCGTGGCCGCCCCATAGCCCTCGAACAGGAAGCGATTGTCCGCATTGCTGTTCACCGGATACGGCCACATGGAGGTCTGCGCATCCAGCGAGGCGGCGGTCTTCAGCACCACCCCGCGCAACTCCCGCCGGGTCAGCTTGCCATCGGCCAGCCAGGGGCTGCCGGGGATCGGCAGGCCTTCGGCGATGACCTGACCGGGACGCACGCCGGTGCGCGGATCACCCAGGGCCTGACGCACCCCGCGCAGCACGCTGCCAAACACGCCGGCAGTGTACGGCGAAGCGGCCGAGGTGCCGCTGTGCGGGCAGATGTTGTCCACCCCGGTGCGGCAGGCCGAGGGCAGCCAGCCATCGCCCCAGGAGGAGACATGCGCCGGGGTGCCCTCGCCCACGATCGCCCCGGAAGTGTCCCGGCGCAGCGCGCCGACCAGCACCGTCCAGGCCGGGCCATTCTGGTCCGAACCATAGGTTTCGTTGGTGACGATAAAAGCGTTGCCCACCCCGTTACCGGCCGAGAACAGCACGTTGACGCCGCGCTCCACCGCCTGCTTCGAGGACGGATCGATCAGCAGGTCCAGCGGGTCATTCAGCGCGGTCACGCCCAGCGGCGCATTGCCCACGTAGCCGTGGCTGTGGGTGGTGATTTCCGCGTAGGGGAAGCCGTAGACGTCGTCGTCATCCAGGCCATCGACGATGAAGATCAGGCAGGTCGGGCAGTAACCGTAGCGGTTGCCCACCGCCACCCCGGCCGAGCCGGAACCATGACCATTGTTGTCCACGATCAGATCGGCCGGCGCGTCATCGTAGCCGCCATTGGAGAAAGCGCCGATGATCTTGGTGCCGGGAATCCAGTACTGCACCCCCGGCTGCACGAAGCCGTACTGACCGGCGACCGGGGTATGCCACAGCGCCTGGTCCTGCTCCGGGTAGTACTCGCCATTCAGGGTGATCGGGATCGGCTGCGAGCGGCAGGGGAAGTTCGCGATGTATTCGCAGGGCGGCCGGGTGAAGTTCTCGGTCAGCTCCAGCACCC
>JBFJTN010000297.1:0-4209 GCA_041625325.1 Oceanococcus sp.
ATTCCTGGCGCCTGCTGGGCGCCTGGGAGCCCAGCGAGCGGCTCAGCCTGTCGGCCCTGCATTTCGCCCAGGTGTCCGAGCAGGACGACTATTTCGCCTTCGCCAGCCAGCGGCAACGTCCCGAGCGCGACGAGCAGCCCACCGCCAGCCCGCGCGAAAGCGAGTTCGGTGGCACCAATCTCGGCGCCAACTATCGGGCGGATCGCTTCGACCTGCTCTATTCCGGCAACCTGCTGGACAAGCAGACCTGGCAGACCCTGTATCAGGAAGCCGCGCTGGGTCTGGGCAACCAGGGCCAGACCAAGGCGCCGAACACCATCGCCGGCTGGGTCGATGGCACCACCCACGAACTGCGCATCTCCTCGCCGGCCGGCAACGGCTCGCCCTGGACCTGGCTGGCCGGTATCTCGCGGCTGGATTACAGCCAGTTCATCTTCCAGTACTTCACCGTCGCGCAATCGGTGGCGGGGGAATACGTGCCGCCGCGGCGCCCTTCGGATGTGTCCGAGGCCGAGAAGGTCAGCTCCCAGCTCTATGCCACCATCGACAGCCGGGCCTACGAAAACGCCCTGTTCGGCGAGGCCACCCGCCTGCTCGGCGAGCGCTGGGAACTGACCCTGGGCCTGCGCGCCTACCAGACCGACCTGGCCTCCGAAACGGTGCTGTCCGGCGCCCAGATCGTGGCCCTGGTCCAGCAGGAGGAATACCGCCAGTCGCATGCCCTGGACAGCCGCGGGGTCAATCCCAAGCTGTCCCTGCGCTATCTGTTCAGCGAGCAGATGCAGTTCTACGCCCTGGCCGCCAAGGGCTTCCAGTTCGGCGGCATCCAGCTCAACCCGGACTCGGACAGCTTTGTGCTGGCGGCCGAGCAGAACGGCTACCAGTTCGAGCCCTATGATTCCAGCACCCTGTGGAACTACGAACTCGGCTTGCGCTCGGAATGGCTGGACCGGCGCCTGCGCATCGATGCGACCCTGTTCTTCATGGACTGGACCGACCTGCAGCTGACCGTGGCCGTGCCGGTCACCCCGGCCACCCCGCTGACCCCGCCGCTGACCTTCGGCCTGATCGAGAACGTCGGCAAGGCTCACTCGCAAGGTGTCGAGCTGGCCATCGACGCCCTGCCCTGGCCCTTCCTGCGCATCACCTCCAGCCTGAGCTGGATCGAGGCGGAAACCGACGTGATCTTCGACGAGGGCAACGAGGACGGTGGCGTGCCGCCGGGCACCCAGCTGCCCGGGGCGGCCAAGCTGCAGCTGTCCAACGTGCTGGCCCTGAATCTGGACCTGCCCTGGCTGGACGGCTGGCAGGGCAGCCTGAGCCTCACCCATACCCATCAGGGTGAGGCGCCGGACCAGATCCGCCCGGTCGACACGGTGGGCGACTATGACAGCCTGGATCTGCAGGCGGCCCTGTTCCCGCCCGGCCCTGGCCTGTGGCCGCGCCTGACCGTGGCCCTGCGCAATCTCACCGACGAGCGCGGGGTGTCGGCGCAGGCGGGCACCGACAGCTACCGGGCCTACTCCTTCATCCGGCCACGGACCCTGAGCCTGTCCGTGGATTTCGAATTCTGAGCCGGGCCCGCACATGATCGCCGCCGACAACAGCTTCGCCCTGGCCGCCGTGCTGCTGGGCATCGTCGCCTTCGGTCTGTGGGCGGAAACCCGACCCTGGGGGCGCAAGGTCTCCGGCGCCTTCCTGATCCTGGTGATCAGCGCGCTGGTCGCCAATCTGGGCCTGATTCCCCACGAGGCGCCGGTCTATGGCAGCTTCGCCGGCATCTTCGTGCCGCTGGCGATACCCCTGCTGCTGTTCCAGGCCGATCTGGCCCGGGTCCTGCGCGAAACCGGTCCGGTGCTCACCGCCTTCGGCATCTGCGTGGTCCTGACCATGATCGGTGCCCTGGTCGGAGCAGCCCTGTTCGATCTGGATCAGGAAGCCAAGATCGCCGGTGCGCTCACCGCCAGCTACATCGGCGGCTCGGTCAATTTCGTCGCCACCGCCCAGGCCGTGGAGTTCACCGACCAGAGCCTGTATCTGGCCACCCTGGCGGCCGATCTGGTCGGCGCGGTGGTGTATCTGAGCCTGTTGATGGCGATGCCGGCCTTCGCCCTGCTGCGCCGTTTCATGCCCTCGAAATACATCAGCGCCAGCGGTGAGATGATCGCCGAGGCGCCGCCGGCGGACGCGGACGACCGCGAGCGCCCCTTCGAGCTGGCCGGCGCCAGCCTGGCCATCGCGGTCTCGGTGGCGATCTGCGCCGTCGCCCAGGGCGTCGCCGGACTGATCGGCCAGCCGCAACTGTTCATCCTGCTGGTCACGGCCGGCGCCCTGCTGGTGGCGAACTTCGCCCGCCCGCTGGTGCGCCGCTTCAATGCCGAATTCGCCATCGGCACCTGGCTGATGTACGCCTTCTTCGCCGCCATCGGCGCCGGTGCGGACGTGGCCACGGTGATCGCCACCGCGCCGGCCATCCTGGGCTTCATCCTGACCCTGGTGTTCACCCACCTGATCCTGCTGGTCATTGTCGGCCGCCTGATGAAACTGGATCTGGCCGAGGTCATGGTGGCCTCCAACGCCTGCATCCTCGGCCCCGCCACCGCCGCCGCCATGCCGGCCGGCCTGGGCTGGCGCTCGCTGGTCACCCCCGGCCTGCTGACCGGCATCCTGGGCTACGCGATCGGCACCTTCTGCGGCGTGGGGATCACCGGCCTGCTCAGTTGAGCGGCAGCGGCTTGAAGTCCAGGTGACCGAAGTCGTAGCTGAAATCGGTGAAGGGTGAGACCGGCTCCAGCTTCGCCCCGCTGACCCGGCCGCGGGCATCCAGACTGAAGGTGATGAACACGTCGTTGGGCGGCAGCGGCGCATTGCGCCAGCGCACCAGATAGCTGTTGTAATGCCAGTGGCTCAGGTCGCCCAGCAGCTGCGGGGTGGCCAGAAAATCCAGCTCGAGACCGTTCTGACCCTGGCGGATCTCGATATCGCCGTACCAGGCATCGCGGTAGCGGCCGAGCAGGCGCTCTTCGGGCAGGGCGGCCGTGCCGGTTTCGCGCTCGGCGCTGACCGCATCGCGGGCCTTGAGGTAGTCGGCCCAGCGGCTGGCATGGCAGTCCGCCATCACTGACAGCCAGTCGGTATCCTCAACCCCGATCACATGGTCCAGCAGCGTGCGGCTGAGCACGGTGATGCCGGCATGCACCTGCTGGTTGGTCATTACCGCAATGCCCAGTTGGCGGCCCGGCAGCATCAGCACCTCGGAGACATAGCCGGGCAGGCCGCCGCCATGGCGGATGATGCGCTCGCCACGGTAGTCCTCCACCGCGAAGCCCAGCGCGTAACCGCTGAACTGCTTGCGCAGGGCGGTGATGCCGCAGGGCGGTTCGGCAATGGGCATCGGGGTGGCGATGGTCCACAGCGCCTTGGCGCTGTCCGCTGAATACAGGCGCTGCTGCTCATCGATGACCCCGCCAGCCAGCTGCACCTGCAGCCAGCGGGCCATGTCGCGGGCCGAGGGCACCAGACCGCCGGCGGCCTGCGCCTTGGCCGATTCGAAAGGCGCGATCGCCTGCACCACGCCGTCAATCTCGGCGTGCGGGCTGGCGGTATTGCGGCTGGCGGCCGTGCCCGGTTCAAGGATGCGCGTGTCCCGCATGCCCAGCGGTTTGAGGATGCGGCGGCTGATGAATTCGCCCCAGGGTCGCCCGCCGACCACTTCGGTCAGCTTGCCGGCGACGCCGTAGAGCACGTTGTCATAGGCATAGCCGGCGCGGAATCCGCCGCTCAGCGGCAGGTGGCGCAGACGATGAATCACCTCATCCATGCTGTAGCTGGTGTCCGGCCACCACAGCAGGTCGCCGCCACCCAGCGGCAGGCCGCTGTTGTGCACCAGCAGGTCCCGCACCGTGAGATGGGCCGTGACGTAGGGATCGTTCAGGGCAAAGTCCGGCAGGTGTTTCACCACCGGGTCATCCCAGGCCAGGCGTCCGTCCTCCACCAGCAAGGCCAGCGCGGTGCCGGTGAAGGCCTTGGTGTTCGAGGCGATGGGGAAGCGGGTGCGCTCGTTCACCGCCCGCCCGCTGCCCAGCCGCCGCTCGCCGTAACCGCGGGCCAGCAGCACTTCCCCATCGCGCACGATGGCCAGCGCGATGCCGGGAATGGAGAAGCGCTCGCGCACCTGCTCGACCAGCGGGTCGAAGCCGGCTGGCAAGG
>JBFJTN010000298.1:0-4187 GCA_041625325.1 Oceanococcus sp.
CAGCCGCACGGGGTGGATCTGGGGCCGCTGCAGCCGGCGCTGCCGGGCGCCCTGTATCACCGCGACCGCAAGATCCATCTGGAGCCGGATTTCTTCCTGGCCGACCTCGCCCGGGTCCGGGCCAGCTTCTTCGACAAGCCGGCGAAACCGCAGCAGATGCTGCTGATCGGCCGCCGTGACATCCGCAGCAACAATTCCTGGCTGCACAACAGCCGGCGTCTGGTCAAAGGCAAGGAGCGCTGCGTCGCCCTGATGAATCCGGCCGACATGAAACGCCTGGGTCTGGCCCATGCCGGCCCGGTCCGGGTCCGCTCGGCGGCCGGTGAACTGCGCATCGACGCCCACCCCAGCCCGGACATGATGCCCGGGGTGATCAGCATTCCGCATGGCTGGGGTCACGACAAGGCGGACACCAGCTGGAAGACCGCCCAGGCACATGCCGGGGTCAGCGTGAATGACCTGACCGACCCGCAGCAGATCGACACGCTGTCGGGCAATGCGGCGCTGAACGGCGTGCCGGTGTCGGTGGAGCGGGCCGAAGCGGGTCAGGCGGCGGCCTGAGACCGCCGCGGCACCGGGACCTCAGGCCTCCGGTGCAATCTCGAGCTTCAGGCCCTCGATCTCGTCGGAGACGCAGATCTGGCAGGACAGGCGCGAGCTCTCGCGGATCTCCACGAACTCGCCCAGGGCATCGAGCATCATCTGCTCGTCCTCGTCGCGCGGGCCCAGCTTCGCCGCCCAGGCCGGGTCGATGTAGACATGGCAGGTGCCGCAGGAGCAGCTGCCGCCGCAGGTGCCCTCCACCCCGGTGCTCTCGTCACGCAGGGCTTCCATCAGCTGTTCGCCGCTGGGCGCGTCGATCTCGCGCTCGCTGCCGTCACGCTCGACGATGTGAATCTTGGCCATCTTGAAATGTCTCGCCACTGAAAAAATGAAAAGCCCCGGTCGCGGCCGGCGACCGGGGCCCAGTTGCTACCGCAGCAGAATCAGATTCTGTCGGAATCTTCCATGCCGGGGTAGAACTGCTTGAACCACTTGCGGTACTGCAGGATCGGACCGTCACCATCGCACAGCAGGGGGTTCGGGCGGTATTTCTTGTTGTTCCAGACGATGAAGTCGACGCTTTCGAAGCCGGCCGATTCCTTGCCGTCGGCCTCGCCCACCATGTGCTTGACCAGATGGTCGGCGATCATGGCTTCCTTGGTCCCTTCCGGATACTTCTTGTGGGTGAAGCTCATGTTCATCTTGGACAGCTCGCGGGTGTAGGGCACCGAGTAGGAGACCATGGTCGCGATCACGCCTTCGTGATTGAAGCGATAAATGGCCAGGCCTGGACCGACCTGATGGCCCTTGATGTAGCCGTTCTTCATGTCGGTGAAGATTTCATGGCCCTTGAACTCGGTCGAGGCCGGCGGAATCTCCGGTTCGCCGTGCAGGTACTTGAGGTGGGCGAAGTCCACCCCGTTCTCGGCCACTTCCTGGATCGCCGTGTTGACGTCCCAGTGACCGGTCTTGGGCTCGACGTAGTCGTCGCTTTCCAGTTCCGGGATGCTCGGCAGATCCCACAGCGGGGCCTCGGCCTTGGCGTGATACCAGACCCAGATCATGCCCCACTTCTCCTGCACCGGCAGGGTCCGCAGCACCGCCTGCTTCTTGCACACCGGCGGCATGATCTTGGCGTAGGGCACCTTCTTGCACCAGCCCTTGGCGTCGTACTCCCAGTGGTGGAAGGTGCAGCGCAGGTTGTCCCCCTGCACCGTGCCACCATGGCCCAGGTGGGCGCCCAGATGGGGGCAGTAGGGGTCGGTCAGGCCGACCGTGCCGGTGTCCTTGCCGCGGAACAGCACCCACTCCTGGTCCAGCAGAAAGACATTGCGCACCTCGCCCTCGGCGAGATTCTTCGAATAGTCGACGAAGAACCAGCCCGTGGGGATCGGGAACGGGCAGCGCTCCAGGTCCTTGGTTTCCTGCAGCAACTTGAGATCGATGACACTCACTTGGAACTTTCCTCCATCAATGGCGCGGCAATCGTCGAGACGCCACGGGTTCTTCAATTCGGAGGCTATAGCTTGAAGGCCCGTCAGGGCGCCGGCATCCCGTGGAAGCATCTTGCGATTCCTCCACTGTCATGCGATCCTGTCAGGTTATCCTGAGCGTCTCCACGAGATGCGCGAGATCCAGTTCCGCCGCGGCCTCAGCGGGCGAGGCGGCGCGCACCACGCCCAGGCAGGGCGCCGCCAGGCGCGCTTGCAGGCTGGCGATGTTGTCTTCCAGGCGGGGCTGGACCGGTGGCAGCACATTGGCCACCCAGCCCAGCAGACGACCGCGCCGCGCCACCGCCTCGGCGGTGAGCAAGGCGTGGTTGATGCAGCCCAGGCGCATGCCGACCACCAGGATGACCGGCCAGCCGGCCGTCGAGACCAGATCGGACAGGCTTTCCCGCGCATTCAGGGGCACCAGAAAGCCGCCCGCCCCTTCCACCACCAGGCAATCCACCTGATCCGCCAGTGCCGCCGCGCCGGCCAGCAGCGTGCTGACCTGCGGCTCGACCCCCTCATCGGCCGCCGCCAGGTGCGGTGCGATCGGGTCCATCAGCGCGATGGGGTTGATCTGGCTGTAGCTGAATCCCGGACTGCCCGCAGCCAGCAGGGCCTCGGCATCCTCGTTGCGCCGGCCGGCCAGGGTCTCCCGGCTGCCGGCCGCCACCGGTTTGTAGCCGGCGACCGTCAGCCCCCGGGCGCGCAGGCCCAGCAGCAGCGCGGTCGCGATATGGGTCTTGCCGCACTCGGTATCGGTCCCGGTCACGAAGACCACGCTCATTTCAGCTCTCCCCCGATGGTCCCAGGGCGTCCAGCAGGCGCTCGACATCCTGTTGCTGATGCGCCGCGCTCAGGGTGATGCGCAGGCGGCAGGTGCCTGCCGGCACGGTGGGTGGCCGGATCGCGCTCACCCACAGACCGGCATCCCGCAGCCGGGCCGACAGGGCCAGGGCGCGGTCCTCGTCACCGACGATCAGCGGCTGGATCGGGGTGGCGGAGCCGGTATCCGGCCAGCCCAGTTGAACCAGGCCGGCACGAAAATCCTGGATCAGCTGGCGCAGATGGGCGCGGGCGGCGTCCGCCTCGCGCAGCAGCTCCAGCGACACGCGCAGGCTGGCCACCAGGGCCGGCGGCAGCGCGGTGGCGAAGATCGCCGTGCGGCTGGCCTGCACCAGATACTCGATCAGATCCTGGCTGCCGGCGACAAAGGCACCGTAGACACCAAAGGCCTTGCCCAGGGTGCCGGTAAGGATGGGCACCTCGTCCACCCCCAGCCCCTGGTCGGCCACACTGCCCCGCCCCTGCGGCCCGAGCACGCCGATGCCGTGGGCATCGTCGACCATCAGCCAGGCCGCATGATCGGCGGCCAGCCGACTGAGGCCCGGCAGATCGGCCGCATCGCCATCCATGCTGAACAGGGCATCGCTGAGCAGCAACCGGTTGCCCGAGTCAGCGCAGGACTGCAATGCCGCCCGCGCCGCCGTCAGATCGGCATGCGGATAGCGCCGCACCTGCGCCCCGGACAGGCGGCAGCCGTCGATCAGCGAGGCGTGGTTCAGGGCATCGGAAACCACGTGGTCGGCCTTGCCCATGAGGGCGTCAATCACCCCCACATTGGCCAGATAGCCGGAGCCGAACAGCAGCACCCGGGGATAGCCGAGGAAATCGGCCAGCTCGGCCTCGAAGGCGGCGATCTGGTCGCTGTGGCCATTGATGTACTGCGAGGCCGTGCTGCCCACGCCGTAGTGCCAGACCGCCTCGCTCCAGGTGGCGCGCAGGCGCGGGTGGGCGGACAGGCCCAGATAGTCATTGCTGCAGAACAGGGTCAATTCCCGGCCGCTGTCCTCGCGCACCCGCACGCCCTGCATGGCGGCAAAGGGCAGGCGCCGCCGGACCCGGTTCTGCTCGCGGATACGCGCCAGGCGCGCGGCAGTGAACTCAGGCAGCGGCTGGGGCATCGACCGGCGCGGCGTCGGCGCAGCCTGCCGGCATCGGCGAGATGCCCAGGGCCTCGAACAGGGCCAGATCCGCCTCGTGCTCCGGGTTGCCGGTGGTCAGCAGCTTCTCGCCATAGAAGATGGAATTGGCCCCGGCCAGGAAGCACAGGGCCTGGACCGCCGCCGACATGCTGCCGCGGCCGGCCGACAG
>JBFJTN010000299.1:0-4180 GCA_041625325.1 Oceanococcus sp.
ACCAGATTCAGCGGCGGCACCGGACGCTCGCCGGCGCGACCGATGGCCGCGAGGACGCCGGTCAGGGAGATGTAGTTGATGTCATGCCCGGCCGCATGGGCCAGCGGACCGGTCTGGCCCCAGCCGGTCATGCGGCCGTAGACCAGTTTCGGATTGCGTGCGAGGCAGACCTCCGGACCGATGCCGAGACGCTCGGTCACCCCGGGGCGAAAGCCTTCGAACAGGACATCCGCCCGTTCGACCAGGCCCAGCAGGGCCTCGATGCCCGCTGCGCTTTTCAGATTCAGCGCTATCGAGCGCTTGCCACGCCGACTGCAGTCGGCTTGTGGCCTGGCCTGCTTGCTGCGTGCCTTCTCGACCGATATGACCTCGGCGCCCATGTCAGCCAGCAGCATGCCGGCGAAGGGACCGGGCCCGATGCCGGCCAGTTCGATAACCCGGATTCCCGTAAGAGGACCCATGTAGATACTCCTGTCTTGCCTGATCTTTACCCGGCGGCCTACGCTACAGGTAATCCGGATGACCTGTCGTGACTCAGTGCTCGAACACGATGGTGCGATGCCCGTTGAGCATGACCCGGTGCTCCAGATGCCAGCGCACCGCGCGGGCCAGAACCCGGGCTTCCACCTCGCGCCCGAGATTGCTCATCTCCCGCGCCGAGGTGGCATGGCTGACCCGCACCACATCCTGTTCGATGATCGGACCCTCGTCGAGATCTTCCGTGACGTAGTGGGCGGTGGCGCCGACCAGCTTGACCCCGCGGGCGTAAGCCCGGTGATAGGGCCTGGCGCCCTTGAAGCTGGGCAGGAAGGAATGGTGGATGTTGATGCAGCGCCCCGCCAGTTCCCGGCAGGCCTCGGCCGAGAGGATCTGCATGTAGCGCGCCAGTACCAGCAGGTCCACCTGATGCGCGCGCAACAGATCCAGCAGGCGTGCTTCCTGTTCCGGCTTGCGCTCCGGACTGACCGGCAGGTGATGAAACGGCAGATCGTGCCACTCGACCAGCCGGCGAAAATCCTCATGATTCGACACCACCCCGACAATCTCGGCGGGGAGCAGGCCGGAATGCCAGCGATGCAGCAGGTCATTCAGACAGTGTCCCTCGCGCGACACCGCGAGCATCAGCTTGAGCCGGTGCTCCGCTTCGATCAGATGCCAGTCCAGCGCCAGGGCGCCGGCGACCGGGGCCAGTGCATCGCGCAGTTGCGGCGGCGTCAGTCCCGGCGGCGCGGCGAGCAACATGCGCACGAAGAACATGCCGGTGTCCGGATCGCCATGCTGGGCGGCGTGGCGGATGTCGCAACCCTGCTCGAACAGGCAACCGGTCACCGCCGCCAGGATGCCGGCCCGGTCCGGGCAGCGGAAGTTCAGAATCATGTCGTTCGCACTGGCCTGCTGCACCGGGGATCCTGTCGAATGGGGGAACGGGACGCCGATGATACGCGCCTGGCCACGCGGGTCAGGGCCTAGCCGAAAATCACCATGCACTGCGTGCCCCGGGCGACCGCATAGCCATCCGGCGCAAACAGGCTCACGGTCTGCTGGGTATAGCCGTCGTGGGCGGAATCCAGCCGCACTTCGATGACCCAGCCGTGCAGTGGCTGGCCGACAAAATCGTGACCGCTGAAATTCAACATCCAGGTCATGGTGCTGCCCGGGGTGAGCCCCTTCAGCCAGCTCAGGGCCACGGGCGGCGGATAGTCCGAAAAAGCCAGCACCTGCGGCAGGCTTGCCGACGGCGCCGTATCCTTCAGGCCCAGACGGAACAGCTGCCCGGTGTCCGGACAGCCCGATCCCGGGAAATGCCCCTCCAGCAGCTCCGCCTCGAACAGCTGCGTGAAGGCCGGCGAAAGTCCCTTGACGTAGGGCATGCGCACGCCCTCGCGCCCGTCGACCACCGGGCGCAGCATGTCGTGCGACACCGCCGACGCACGCGCCCGGCCAAAAATGCCCACGAACAGGGCCAGGGTGTCGTCGCCATCGACTATGCGGGCTTCCACCTGTCGCGTATTACCGCCCTGGCGCAGCAGGCGCGAGCGGATTCGCACCCTGCCACCGGGGATCGGAGCGCACAGCGTGGCCTGCAAGGTCCTGAGCGGCAGGCCATCACCCAGCGGTCGCATGGCCTCCACCGCCAGCGCCGCCTGGGCGCCTCCGTAAACGCTGCGGCCCTGCATCCAGATCTCGTCCACCTCGGCAGTGAACAGGTCCTGGCTGCGCTGGCCGGTGGCCAGCAATTCGCTGATTGTCTGCATAGGCATCTGGGAGAGAAAGACCGGAAGGCCATGCTAGCAGCCTGTCCCGCTGGCCTATACTCCGGGACTTCACGACGGGAGCCCCAGGATGAGCAGAAGCGTGCTGATTCCGCTGGCCCATGGCAGCGAGGACATCGAGAGCGTCACCCTGATCGACGTGCTGCGCCGCGCGCAGGCGGAAGTCACCGTTGCCTCCGTTGAAGAGCAGCTGCAGATCCGCGCCGCCCGTGGCACCCGAATCACCGCGGATGCGCTGATCAGCGAATGCCGGGAAACGGACTGGGATCTGATCGCCCTGCCCGGCGGCATGCCGGGCGCCGACAGGCTGCACGACTGCCCGGCCCTGCAGGGCCTGCTGCGTCGGCAGCATGAACGGCAGCAGCTGCTGGCCGCCGTCTGCGCCGCGCCGGCCCGGGTGCTGGGCCGGCTCGGGCTGCTCGACGGGCGCCGCGCCACCTGCTACCCGGGTTTCGAAGGCGACCTGCCCGGGGGGCGTGCGGCACCGGGACCGCTGGTGATTGATGGTCACCTCACCACCAGCCGCGGCCCGGGCACCGTGATGGCCTTCGCCCTGAGCCTGGTCGGCCAGCTCTATGGGCCCGCGCACGCCGCCGAGATCGCAGGCCAAATGCTCTATCCGCCGGCCCTGGCGTAGAATAGCCGGCCGGAAAAACAACCATAGGGGGTTGGTCCCGTGTTTCTGCTCGAAGTCGCATTCCTGCGCATCTACATGTTCATCTTCAAGTGGGTCACCGCGATCCTGCCATTCAAGTGGCCGCTGACCTTCGAGGGCACGGACTCCTCCCTGGAGCTGTGCCGCCATATCGCCAAGGACGGCCACAAGACAGTGCTGATTGTCACCGACGCGATGCTGGTGAAGCTGGGCCTGCTGGACAAGATGCGGGCGGAACTGGATCAGCTGGGCATCGAACACTGGACCTTTGATGGGGTTGAGCCCAATCCGACGGTGGACCAGATCGAGGCCGGCCTCAAGGTCCTGCAGCAACACGGCTGTCAGGCCATCCTGGCCGTCGGCGGGGGCTCCTCCATCGACGCCGCCAAGGTGATCGGCGCGCGGGCCAAGACCAGCAAGGCCATCGTCAAGATGGACGGGCTGTTCAAGATCTTCTTCACCGGCATGCTGCCGCTGTACGCCGTGCCGACCACGGCGGGCACCGGCTCCGAGGTCACCATTGCGGCCGTGGTGTCCGACCCGGCAAACCGGCGCAAATTCGCCATCATGGACCTGCGACTGATGCCCACCGCGGCAGCGCTGGATGGCGGCCTGATGGCCGGTCTGCCAGCGCACATCACCGCGGCCACGGGAATGGATGCCCTGACCCATGCGGTAGAGGCCTATGTCTCGCGCAATGCGCTTGGGCGCACGGACGAAAAGGCCGTCGAAGCCACCCAGCTGATCATGCTGAATCTGGAAAGGGCGGTCGCCGACGGCTCCGATCTGGAAGCCCGCGAACACATGGCCCGCGCCTCGCACCTGGCCGGGATCGCCTTCACCCAGGCCGGCGTCGGCTATGTGCATGCCATTGCCCACAAGTTCGGCGCGCTGTATCACACCCCGCACGGCCTCGCCAACGCGATCGTCATGCCGCATGTGCTGGAGTTCTCCAAGCCGAATTGCGCGCATCGTCTGGCTGACCTGGCCCGGGCCTGCAACATCGGGCCCGCCCAGGGTAGCGACATCGAGCTGGCGGACGCCTTCATCGCAAGGATCCGGGAGATGAACCAGCGCTTCGATATCCCGCAGCAGCTCAAGGATCTGCGCGCCGAGGACATCAGCGAAATCGCGCAGTCAGCCCGCTCCGAAGCCCGCTTCACCTATGCGGTGCCGCGCTACATGACCCACGCGGATTGCGAGCAGGTCATCCGGCAGATGCTGCCCGCCTGAGGCGAAATCCTCCCCGGCC
>JBFJTN010000300.1:0-4158 GCA_041625325.1 Oceanococcus sp.
CCGACGACCCGGTGGTACCACTCCCAGGCTTCGGGGTTGATCGGCTCGCCGACGCTGCCGAGCAGGCGCAAGCTGGAGCGATCGCTGCGAGTGACCCAGTCCTCGCCCTCGCGCATCAGGGCGCGGATGGCGGTCGGCGCGGTGTAGAAGATATTGACCTGATGCTTGTCCACCACCTGCCAGAAGCGGCCGGCGTCGGGGTAGCTGGGCACCCCTTCGAACATCAGAGTGGTGGCGCCATTGGCGAGCGGGCCGTAGATGATGTAGCTGTGCCCGGTGACCCAGCCAACGTCAGCGGTGCACCAGTAGATGTCGCCGTCGTGGTAGTCAAACACGTGCTGGTGGGTCAGCGCGGCGTAGACCAGATAGCCGCCCGAGCTGTGCAGCACGCCCTTGGGCTTGCCAGTGGAACCGGAGGTGTACAGGATGAACAGCGGGTCTTCCGCGTTCATGATCTCCGGGGCGCAGTCCTCCGACTGCGCCAGGGTCAGTTCCTCGTAGTCGACATCACGATCATCGCGCCAGTTCACCTCGGCGCCGGTGCGACGGACGACCACGGTGTGGCGCACGCCTTCGCCGCCCGGCAGGGCGAGGGCGGCATCGACATTGTCCTTGAGCGGGATGCTGCGGCCGCCGCGCAATCCTTCATCGGCGGTGATGACCAGGGCGGAGCCGCCGTCGGCAATGCGCGAGGCCAGCGCATCCGGCGAGAAGCCGGCGAAGACCACGGAATGCACCGCGCCGATCCGGGCGCAGGCCAGCATCGCGACCGCGGCTTCGGGAATCATGGGCAGGTAGATGGTGACCACATCGCCCTTGCTCACACCCAGCGATTTCAGGCCATTGGCCAGCCGGCAAACCCGCTCGTGCAGGTCGGCATAGCTGATGTGTTCGCTGTCCTGGGGGTCATCGCCTTCCCAGATGATGGCGGTCTGCTCGCCGCGCTGCTCCAGATGCCGGTCCAGGCAGTTGGCGGCGACGTTGAGCTCGCCATCCTCATACCAGCGGATATGCACATCGCCCGGCTGGTAGCTGACGTCCTTGATTCTTGTGTAGGGAGTGATCCAGTCCAGGCGCCGGCCCTGGCGCGCCCAGAAGGCCTCCGGATTCTCGACAGACTCGGCATACATTGCCTCGTAACCTTCCGCATCGGTCCAGGCCTTCTCGGCGAACGCGGCCGGCACCGGGTAGCGGGTCTGCTTGCTCATGATCTGATCCTCGTCGCTGGTCTGGGCTGCCACTGTAGGTTCGACAGCCGCGGGCCGGAATTCGACCATGGTGGAAGCGTCCGGGGGGATTCGACCAAGGGCTAATAGACGCTTCTGCCCAATGCAGCGAGCCTAGCCTCCACTTTCTGCATGGAGCGAGACAGAATGAAAACACATACGCTGCGGAATCTGGGTCTGGCGGGTCTGGGGCTGGCACTGGCGCCGGCGGCTGCTGCGGTCAGCCTGGACGTGTCCGGCACGGCCGTGAACCTGGGCGGATACATCAAGCTGGATGCGATGGTCACGCAGTACGATGCGCGCCCCTCTGCTTCCCTCGAGCCGCTCGGTCGCGATTACTACGCCGGCCCGCGCAGCGTGCCGCTGGATGATGGCAGCGGCGGCGTGACCGTGACCGACATGCACGCCAAGCAGACCCGCCTGTGGCTGCGCACGACCACGCCGCTGGAAGGCGGTGAGTCGCTCGGCACCTATGTGGAGATCGACTTCCAGAACTCCTCGCAGGGCAACGAAACGATCAGCAACTCCTTCGCGCCGCGCCTGCGTCAGGCCTATCTGACCTATGGCCGCTGGCTGCTCGGCCAGACCTGGTCCACCTTCCAGAATGTCGCGGCGCTGCCCGAAACGGTGGACTTCATCGGTCCGACCGAAAGCACCGTGTTCATCCGCCAGCCGATGATCCGCTACAGCGTCGGCGGCCTGCAGCTGGCCCTGGAGAACCCGGAAACCCGGGTCGCCGGTGATGGCACCACCGATGACAACCGGATTCCGGATCTGGTCGCGCGCTACGGCTTCAAGCTGTCCGGCGTGGACCTGGTTGCCGCCGCCCTGCTGCGCAACCTGGAATCCCAGGACAGCGGGGAAGGCGGGGTGGATGACGCCACCCTGGGCAGCGGCCTGAGCCTGTCCGGCAAGCTGGCCCTGGGGCGCGATGATCTGAAGTTCATGGTGACCGCGGGCTCCGGCCTGGGCCGTTACCTCGGCGTGCTGGGCAACCTGGATGCGGTCGCCACCGAATCCGGCGAGATCGATGCCATCGATGCCTTTGCCGCCTATGTTGGTTATCGCCATTTCTGGAGCGACAGCTGGCGCAGCACCCTGGTCTACGGGATGTTCGACGGCGATGGCGATATCGACAGCGCTTCCAGCATCCATTTGAACCTGATGCATTCGCCGGTGCAGAACCTCAGCCTGGGCGTGGAGCTGATCCATGCCGAGCGCGAGAACGCCGACGGTGCCGAGGGTGAGTTCCAGCGCCTGCAGTTCGGCGCCAAGCTCGCCTTCTGAATCACTGACCTTCCAGGAGAATGAAATGACCGAGAAGGAAAAGGCCGAAGCCTACTGGCAGGCCAATCTGAAATTGCTGGGCAAGCTGCTGGTGATCTGGTTTGTCGTGTCCTACGGCTGCGGCATCCTGTTCGTGGACGCGCTGAACACCATCTCCATCGGCGGCTACAAGCTGGGCTTCTTCTTCGCCCAGCAGGGATCGATCTACGTGTTCGTGGCTCTGATCTTCTATTACGTCCACGCCATGGCCAAGCTCGACCGCCACTACGACGTGCACGAGGACTGAACATATGGATTTGCAAACCTGGATTTACCTCGCCGTCGGCGGCACCTTCGCGCTGTACATCGGCATTGCCATCTGGGCCCGTGCCGGCAGCACCAAGGAGTTCTACGTGGCCGGCGGGGGCGTCAACCCGGTGGCCAACGGCATGGCCACGGCAGCCGACTGGATGTCGGCCGCCTCCTTCATCTCCATGGCCGGTCTGATCGCCTTTCTGGGCTACAACGCCTCGTCCTACCTGATGGGCTGGACTGGCGGCTACGTGCTGCTGGCCCTGCTGCTGGCGCCTTACCTGCGCAAGTTCGGCAAGTTCACCGTGCCCGAATTCATCGGTGACCGCTTCTATTCGAAGACGGCGCGGATGGTCGCGGTGATCTGCCTGATCGTCGCCTCGGTCACCTATGTGATCGGGCAGATGAAGGGTGTCGGGGTGGCCTTTGGCCGCTTCCTGGAAGTGGAGTTCGAGACCGGCGTGCTGATCGGCATGGCCATCGTCTTCTTCTACGCCGTGCTCGGCGGCATGAAGGGCATCACCTATACCCAGATCGCCCAGTACTGCGTGCTGATCTTCGCCTACACCGTGCCGGCGATCTTCATCTCGCTGCAGCTGACCGGCAATCCGCTGCCGCAGCTGGGCCTTGGCAGCACCCTGAGCGATGGCAGCGGCATGGCCGTGCTGGACAAGCTGGACAAGATCGTCACCGATCTGGGCTTTTCCAAGTACACCGAACCGTCAGGCTCCACGCTGAACATGTTCCTGCTGACCGCCTCGCTGATGATCGGCACCGCGGGCCTGCCGCACGTGATCATCCGCTTCTTCACCGTGCCCAAGGTCTCGGACGCCCGCAAGTCGGCCGGCTGGGCCCTGGTCTTCATCGCCATCCTGTACACCACCGCCCCGGCCGTGGGTGCGATGGCCCGGATGAATCTGATGGATACGGTGCAGACCGGTCCGATAGGGGCACCGGACTCGAACCTGCTGTACGAGGACCGTCCCGAGTGGTTCAAGACCTGGGAGAAGACCGGTCTGCTGGCCTTCGAAGACAAGAATGGCGACGGTCGCATCCAGTACTACAACGATGCCAACCCGGAATTCGCGGCCAAGGCGGCGGCGATGGGCTGGGCCGGCAACGAGATGGTCAAGGTGGACCGCGACATCATGGTGCTGGCCAACCCGGAAATCGCCCAGCTGCCCAACTGGGTGATCGCCCTGGTGGCGGCCGGTGGTCTGGCGGCGGCCCTGTCCACCGCTGCAGGCTTGTTGCTGGCCATCTCCTCGGCCATCTCGCATGATCTGTGCAAGGGCATGTTCATGCCGCAGATCAGCGAGCGTGGCGAGCTGCTGGCCAGCCGCATCGCAATGGC
>JBFJTN010000301.1:0-4127 GCA_041625325.1 Oceanococcus sp.
CCGTGATCGGACAACTGCCGGCCGGCGGCGGCGGCACGCAGATGGCCCGCTTCATCCGCATCGGCGGTGTGCCCTATGTGCTGGGCGTGGACGAATCCATCGCCGGTGCGGTGGCTACCCTGACCGACGTGTCCGACATCGATACCCCCCGGCTGGTCTCCCGGCTAATGCTGGAGGTGCATGATTCGAACCCGCGTGTGCAGTACCCGGAAGGCAATGACACGCCTATCTTCGGATACGACAGCCACTACTGCACCGAGGACGACCCGCAGGACACCACCGCGATTGCCTGTGCCTACTTCCAGTCCGGGGTCCGCGTGTTCGATGTCCGCGACCCTTACCGCCCGCGGGAAATCGCCTACTACAACCCGCCGGCCCATCCCGGGCGCAAGGCCGGTTCCGCCTTCGCTCTCACCGGGACCTGCACGGAAGTGGACTGGGCCACGGCGCATTCCCGCTTCCGCGCCGATCGGCGCGAACTGTGGATCACCACGCAATGCAACGGCTTTCAGATCCTGCGATTCGCCGCGGGGGTCTGGCCCCAGGGCTGAGCGGGCTGGCTGGCCAGAACTGCTGCCGGTCTGGTCCGCCGAGACCTCGTGAGCACCGCTCCGGCTCCGGCACCCGCTCAGCCCGCCAGCAGCGCGTCGATCTGGTTGATCGCCCCGGTGGCACCCTCCACCACGCCCATGGCCAGGACCTGCTCCAGCGCTTCGCGGCTGGCATAGGTACCGACATAGCGGGCGCGGGTGCCCGAGGCGATGGCCTCGAAACGGAAGCTGTTGCTGGACACCGGCAGGTCCGGGTTGGGCTCGAACTGCTCGTTGGCGAAGCCGTCGTTGAAATCGAAGCCGTGCGGCGCGTCGACCCGGGTCACGATCCAGTAACCGCAGTATTTCTCGCCCTCGGGTCCGGTCATGTAATAGGTGCTGCGGGCGCCGACCGTCAGGCTGTGCTCCACGAAGGTGGCCGGGTGCGAGGGCGGGCCCCAGACCCGTTCCAGCTGGCGGGGATCGGCGTACAGGTCCCAGATGCGCTGCACCGGGGCGGCGAACTCCGCGGTAATGCTCAGGGTGAGCGTGTCGAGATCGTGGGTCACTTCAGTCACGGGCATCTTGCAGTCTCCGGGGGGTCAGCAGGGGTCCTGCCGGCCGTCCTCGGCCAGCAGGGCGTCGATGCGGTCGATCCGACCGCGCCACAGGTCTTCCAGTTCGTGCAGCAGGGCGGCGGCGCTGCGCACCGCGCGGACCTCGCCGCGGGCCAGAGCCTCGCGGCCGCGGCGCCGCTTGCGCAGCAGGCCCGCCCGTTCCAGCACGGCCACGTGCTTCTGCACCGCGGCAAAGCTCATGTCATAGCGGCGGGCCAGCGCCGACACCGAATGCTCCTGCACCAGCGAGCGGCGCAGGATGTCGCGGCGGGTCCGGTCCGCCAGGGCATGAAACAGGGCGTCGGCGCGATCTTCCAGGGCTGCGTTCATGGCTTATTTATACAACCATTTGGTTGTATGTCAAGACACCGATACAGCCTGGATGGACGATCAGTGCCTTGTCCCTCAGCGGCCGCGGCGATATACCCTTCCAGCAGGACAAGCCGCCCCCGCCCCGACCACAGGAGACCAGCCCATGATCCGCACCGCACTGGAAACCAGCGGCATCACCCGCAACGGCAGGCTGGATGGGCTGCGCCTGCTGCTCATCGGCGTGCCGCTGGCCCTGTTCATGCTGTGGCGTCTGTCATCGCAGGGGGTCTACGGCGCCGACGAGGTGCTGGCCGCCATCGAGCGCGATCTGCTGATGGATTACAAGACGGCGATCTACAAGGACGCCGGCCTGCTGGATGAGCGGCCGCGGACCAGCGGTGCCCAGGCCCGGGTGGTGGCCACGGAGCTGGAAGGCCTGGAAGTCGAGCTGAGCCATGTCTCCATGGCCGGCTCGCTGTTCAGCTGGAGCGCGCTGGATCCCATCGGGGTGCGTTTCGACTATCGCATCACCCGCCATGGCGAACTGAAACAGGAGCGGCGCCGGGTGTATCGCTGCACCCAGCGGCAGACCCGCAACTCGCTATGGAAATGCGATGCGATCAGCTACTACCTGAAGTATCTGTAGGTGGGCCGACGGCCTGCACCGGCAGGGCCAGTCCCGGCGCCGTGCTTGAATTTTTCGCCGCCAGCCGCATCTAAGGAAACCATGTCCAGCGGATCAGCGCCGTGCTGTCGATCGACAAACTGCTACACGACGCCCTGATCATCTGGGCCACCATCGACCCGATCGGCACCCTGGCGATCTTCACCGCGCTGACCGCCCGCCAGGACCCGGCCCAGCGCCGCCGCACCGCCATCCGCGCGGTGGCCTATTCGGCGGCCGTGCTGCTGGGTGCCATCCTGATCGGCCAGCTGCTGCTCACCGCCATGGGCATCCGGCTGATCTCCTTCCAGCTCGCCGGCGGCATCATCCTGTTCCTGTTCGGCCTGCAGATGATCTTCGGCTCCGGCGCCATCAATGGCGAAAAGGAGCCCGGCCATGATCTGGCGGTGTTCCCGCTGGCCATTCCCGGCACCGCGACCCCGGGCGCCATCCTGGCCGTGATCCTGCTGACCGACAACAGCCTGTATCCGGTGGCCACCCAGGCGGCGACCGCCGGTATCACCCTGGTGATCCTGGGCATCACCCTGCTGATGCTGCTGATGTCCAGCCGGATCATGCGGGTCATCGGCCAGGGCGGGGCCTCCATCCTCACCCGCATCATGGGCATGATCCTGGCCGCCTTCTCGGTGGAACTGATCATGGATGCGCTGGGCGCGACCCGCTGGCTCGACATCATCGAGTAAGGCCGGCGCCCTGCGCAGGCGCTACACTGGAGCCGCCGTCATCGCCTGTGAAGGGGGAGTCCATGCGTATCGACCGTATCCTCGCCACCGCCCTGCTGGCCCTGGGAAGCCTCAGCGCAGCATGCAGCCTGTGGCCTCTGCCAGCGGACGCGCCCGAGCAGCATCAGGCGACTTTCGCCGCCCGTGGCCTGAGCATCAGCGGCCCGGACAGCTTGCCACCGGGCTGGACCACATTTCATTTCGTCAACGAATCGCCCATGGTGCATTTCGCGGTGCTCGAACGCATGCCCGAGGGGCACGGCATCGAGGCGCATCAACGCGAGGTGGCACCGGTGTTCCAGGCCGGCATGGACCTGCTCAATGCCGGCGATGCCGAGGCCGCGATGGCCGCCTTTGGCCAGCTGCCGCCCTGGTTCGGCGGCATCGAATTTGTCGGCGGCCCCGGCTTCATCTCGCCCGGCGGTACGGCCGTCACGACCGTCGAGCTGCGCCCCGGCCGCTACCTGCTGGAGTGCTACGTGAAAACCGACGGGCGCTTCCATTCGGTAAGCCCCGGACCGGGCCAGTTCGGCATGGTGCACGAGTTCGTCGTGCCCGATGGGCCTGTTGCCGGGACCGCACCGCCGCAGGCCGATCTGCAGGTGACCGTCTCCGCCGAAGGCGGCTTCGAGATTGCCGGCAAGCTGCAACGCGGCGAGCAGACCATCGCGGTGGCCTTTGCCGACCAGAAGCTGCACGAGCACTTCCTCGGGCACGATGTGCACCTGGCGCGGATCCGCGATGAGGCCGACATCCCGGCCCTGAACCGCTGGATGAACTGGTCCCTGCCGCAGGGTCTGGAGACCCCGGCGCCGGTGGAATTCCTCGGCGGCGTGCACGAAATGCCCCAGGGCAGTGTCGGCTATTTCAGCGTTGACCTGACGCCGGGCCGCTACGCCCTGGTGGCGGAGATGCCGGACCCGGCAGGCCGCAACATGCTGCAAACGCTGACGGTGCACTGATGGGCGGCTTTCCATCGGGATCCGGAGCGGCTCTGGCATGACGCGGTCGCGCTCAACATCGCTGCGCGGCGCCTGTCTCGCAGGGATGTTCTGCTGCATCCTGGCGGCCTGCAGCGATGATGCGCGCACCCCGGCCAGCATCCCCGACCCGCCCATCGTGCCGGACGCCCCCGCCATGCCCCTGACAACTCCGGAGGACGCCGCCCGCGCCCTGTCTCTGCTGTGGCGGGCGCTGGACGCGGAGATCCGCGCCCGGGCCTGGCTGCACTCGCGCAATGGCCTGGGCGAACTGGCGCAGC
>JBFJTN010000302.1:0-4123 GCA_041625325.1 Oceanococcus sp.
CCGCGTCAGCGGGGTTTTTTGTATCTGAAGGACAAGGCGGTGTGGACGAAGCCTCCCGGGTTCGATCGATCGGCAGGATTGCCGATCGACGCGAGCGTAGCGAGGCCGAAGGCCCGAGGGCAGGTTGCCCGAGGCAATCCCTCCTTCTCCGCCAGATACAAAAGGCCCCGCGTCAGCGGGGTTTTTTGTATCTGATGGGCTGGCTGCTGTGAGCGGGGCGCGCGGGGAGGTGCGCATTGTCCCTGGTCGAGGGTCCGTCGGCTGATCGGGCCATGGGGCCGTAAGGCTCGCTGCGGCGGTGCCAAAGGCCTGTGGTACCGGGCCGGCCGCGGCCCGTGACGCTGCCCTGCCGCCATGCCCGGCCGTGCCAATCTGCGGCGCAGATTCCTTCGCAATCTGCCCGTGCGGGCCGCGCTGCCCGCGGCCGCCTGGCCGCCGCCACAGGCTTGGTCACGCAAGTTACGGAATAGACGGGATTTTATATCCGTCCGCCGAGCCGGATGAGGCTGGCCTGCATCCTGCAAAGCCCACTCGGTGGTCATCATCCCGACAGGGCCACCCCACCTTCCAATCCTGGCAAGCACAATGCGAACTGTTTCCCTTCTCTTCGGCACTCTGGCCCTGATGGCCTGCAGTGCTGGCCTGGCGGCCGACTACGCCGACAACAACTTCCGCGCGACCGGATACCGGGACACCGACGGCGACGGGGTGCGCGACTTTCGCGATCTGTGCCTGCGCACCCGGCCTGGCATCCTGGTGGGGGCGCAGGGCTGCCCGGTGGAACCGCTGGCGGGCCCGGTGCCGTCAGCGCATCGCGGCTTGCCGCCGCGGCTGAGGGACCCGCGTCATTGCGGAGGGCCGGCGGGACATTTCCTGCTAGGCTCAGGCGTGGAGGCCGGATCCGTCATAATGATGGCGACAGCGTCCCAGGGAGATGGTGCAGTCGGGGAGTCGGGCCGCCGCGGAGTGCATGCGCCGGCTGATGCGGTGGGATCATGCCGGACAGCTGCGTGGAGCAGCAGGGCAGAGGGGAAACAGCAATGAAGCAGGCGCCGAAATGGCTATTTGCAGCGGTTCTGATCGGGGCATGCCAGATGGCGGCGGCCGCCGGCCTCAAATATGTTGAAACGGCGGACGGCAGCAAATCGGCCCAGACCCGGGATCTGATCCAGTGGACGCATACCCGGCTGGTGTTCGACAAGCCGCTGGAGCGCGTGGCGGTCGGCCAGCAGGCCACTCTGGAGCTGGAAGTGCTGGGCTCGAACGAGGTGCTCGCGCTGGCCAAGGCGGTCGGCCGGACCAGCATCATGGTCTGGTACACGGACAAGAGTTCCGAAACCTTTCTGTTCAGCGTGGTGCAGGATCTGACCGTCCTGCGTCGCGCGCTGCGTGACGTGCACCCCGGCATCCGGCTGGAACTGGCGCCGGACCGTGCCGCGCTGGTCCTGCGTGGCACGGTGCCAACGATCAAGTTCCGGCAGGCGGCGGAATCGGTCGCCCGCAATTACCTCGAGGTGGGCAACCGCCGTGCCCCGGACGGCGGAGATATCCTGGTCCGGGCCGGGTCGGCGACGGCGGACTCGGACCTGCGGGTCTCGCCTTCGGCCAGCAATGCCGAACGCAGCACCGCCATCATCAATCTGATCCAGGTGGAGGAATTGCCGCAGAGCCTGGAGCAGAAGATCCAGGCTGCAATTGCGCAGATCGGAGGCGCCGGCGTGACGGTCGGGCGGATCCAGGCCGGCGATCTGGCGGATGACGGACGCGACACGCTGACCCTGCGTGGCGAGGTGGAGAATCAAGTCGTGCTGACCCGTGTACTCAATATCGCCAGTCGCTTGATGCTGGGCACCGATGCCGCAGCTGCGGCGGGTATTCAGGTCCTGGCCGATGAATCCGGCGGCCTGCTGGCAGGTCGTTCGGGCGGGCTGGGAGACCTGGGCAGCGGCTTTTCCGCTCTCGGTGGTGGCGGCAGCCTGGACAATGAAATTCGCGCCAACATCGGTCGCTCGCGGCTGCTGGCCGCGGCGGGCGGGCGTCTTCTGTCCATGATCGAGGTGCGTGATCTGCCGCAGGTGCGGGTCTCGGTGCAGATGCACGAGGTGGACCGGGTCCGCCTCAAGACCTGGCGGCCTGACCTGTCCCTGATCAGCAATGGTTACGACAGCGGTGGCCGCTTCACCATCGACGGCCTCCAGCAACAGTCGGCAAGCGCCTCGGAACTGGAAAACGCCCTGCAGCTGGTGGGTGGCGCCCTGGTCAACAATCTGCAGATCGCCAGCGGCAGCTACGCCTTTGATCTGCTGTTTTCGCTGCTGGAGGAGGAGGGCATCTCCCGCACCCTGTCCCGCCCGACCTTGACGGTGCTGGCCGGCGAGTCAGCCGTGTTCCGGGCCGGCGGCGAGGTGCCCGTGCCCAGCGCCTTCGCGCCGGCCGGCATCGCCGACGGTGATACCGTGGGGGCCAATGCCGCCGGAGTGTTCAGCGGCACCCAGTTCAAGGCTTTCGGTGTCGAGCTGCGGGTCCGGGCCATGGTCGATGAGCAGGACCGGATCACCCTGGACGTCAGCCCCACGGTCTCGCTGCCGGACACCGCCCTGACGCAGCAAATTGCCAGCAGCACCGGCTCCGACCTGAATACGGCCGCCTTCGAGGTGCGCAGCATCCAGACATCCACCCGGGTGGGCGATGGGCAGCCTCTGGTCCTGGGCGGGCTGGTGACCCGTGATGTCACCAGCAACAATTCCGCGACCCCGGGGCTGAGCGATGTGCCCCTGCTGGGCCGCCTGGCCGAGTCCTTCAGCAAGGGCGACACGGATACCGAGCTGGTCATCGTGGTCACCCCCACCATCGTGCGCGAGCCGAAACATCAGACCGATCTCTGGCAGTACCCGGACACCCGGCAGCTGCTCGACTGGGCCGTTTCGGTCGTCGGTCCGGATGCTCTCCCGCAAAACAAGCCCGGGCGTCCGCGGAGGCAGCCATGATCCAGAAACTGAAAGGTCTCGGGCGAATCGGCCTGCTCGGCAGCGCGATGCTGGCAGGCTGCGCGTCCATGGACAGCCAGCGCGAGCGCCATCCGGAACCCGATGAGCGTCTCGACAAGATGCTGCAGCTGAACGCAGCGGCGCAACGTGACGGCAGCCAGTGCCAGGAAATCTGGAGTGCGCCCGGTCAGACCGTGGACTGCCAGCGGGTACAGCGCGAAGTGGACCGTCTGTACGCCGAGTTTCCGAATCACGAGCGGATCATCATGGCCAATGCCGTGCTGCAGTTCGAGGGCGGGCATCTGCAGAACGCCCAGTTCCTGCTGGATCAGCTGCTGGCCAAACCGGGCAGCCATCCCGAGGCCGCTATCCTGCGCGCGCGCATCGCCGTGATGGAGGGCAATACCCGGCTGGCGGCGACCCTGCTGGAACGTCAGATCAACCTGGCGCCGGATTACGCCGAGCTGCGCGAAACCCTGGCCAGCGTCCATTATCTCGACGGGCGTTACGCGCAGGCGCATGAGGCCTTGCGCCTGGCCGTCTTGCTGGGCGCGCCGGTCTGGCGGGTCGACTATCACCGGGGGCTGTTGCACGAAGCCAGCCAGCAGATGCCTGAGGCCTGCCAGGCCTACTTTTCCGCGATCCGGCACAGGCCGGATTTTCGCCCGGCCGTGGCCCGTCTGCTGGGACTGAGTGATCAGCCGCAGTGCGGTGACGTGACGCGGGCGCTGGAGGCCTACCGCAAGGCCAGCTCCTGAGCGCCGCGGCAGGCGGCTGATTCGCCGGCGGCAGGCCGGCCGCGCGGCGGCTGCGCCTGTCGGAGGGAGGATGAACGTGCCCGCTGTCGCGGGCCAGGGCCGACAGGCGCGCTGCCGGCGGCAGCGCTGGCGGGCATGCGCGCTGTACGGGCGCGGTGATCTCCCGCATGGACCGGCCAGCCGCAGCGTCCGGTCTCGCGCCTCTTGTCTGCGATTGGACCCCGGGCCCTGGTTCTGCCACCGGCGGGGACTGCTCCCGCCGTTGCCGGCCGGGCGGTGCTCGTGACCGGCCAGCGCGGCAGCGCTGCCGTTGTGGCACAGGGCCACCGCAGGGGCGTGGTAACGCCCCCTGCCGCTCCGGCGATTGGGTCGCAGGTC
>JBFJTN010000303.1:0-4106 GCA_041625325.1 Oceanococcus sp.
CCCCGTGGCCGGCGACTGCCGGGCCCGGCGCGACGGGCTGATCGACGACATTCCCGGGCGCAAGCCGGCCAGGGCACGGCCGCTGCGGCAGCACTGGTACCTGATCCTGCGCAATCCGGCGGGCGAGTTGCTGCTCACCCGGCGACCGCCCAGCGGCATCTGGGGCGGGCTGTGGGCCCTGCCGGAAGCCCGTGACTCCGCACAGGAATTCGCCGCCCTGGCCCGGGACATCCGGCCCGCAGGGGACAGCCTGCGTCACGAGTTCACCCACTTCTCGCTGGAGCTGATGCCGGTCACCGGGCAGGCCAGGGCAGACCTGCTCCACGATGGCGCCGACCTGAACTGGCATACTGTCGCCGCGGCCGGCCAGCTCGGCCTGCCGCAGCCGATCCGAAAATTGATAGAGATCCACTGCGCATGAGCCGAACCGTGCACTGCATCAAGCTGGGCATCGATGCCGAGGGCCTGGAACGCCCGCCCTATCCTGGCGATCTGGGTCAGCGCATCTACGAGAATGTGTCGAAGCCGGCCTGGCAGGAGTGGCTGGAGCATCAGACCCGCCTGATCAATGAATACCGGCTGGTGCTGGCCGACCCCAAGGCGCGTGCCTTCCTGGCCGAGGAAATGGAGAAATACTTCTTCGGCGGCGGCGAACTGGCCCAGACCGGCTACGTCCCGCCGTCGGACAACGCTTGACGCCAGCCGGCGCGAACGGTTTAATACGCGCCCTTCGCCCTCAGCCGCTGTGCAAGGCATGCGGTGGCGAAAAACCGATGGCCAAGTAGCTCAGTTGGTAGAGCAGCGGATTGAAAATCCGCGTGTCGGTGGTTCGATTCCGCCCTTGGCCACCATCTTCCCCGCGTCAGCGTCCCCAGGCCTTTCGGCGACCGGAATCGACCACCGCGGTGGTTGCCGCGTTCGTCCTGAACGCGGGCCTGCGGCCTCGCGGCTGCGCCGCTCGCGGCGCTTCGGCATCCTGCCTCGCTGCCGATTCCGCCCTTGGCCACCATCTTCCCTGCGTCAGCGTCCCCAGGCCTTTCGGCGACCGGAATCGACCACCGCGGTGGTTGCCGCGTTCGTCCTGAACGCGGGCCTGCGGCCTCGCCGTGCTTCAGCATCTAGCCTCGCGGGCGATCGGCCCTTGGCCCCCTTTCTTTCGGTCTTGCGTGAGCGGGGCCTGCCCCGTGCCGTTCTGTGCTGAGCTCTGAAAGATCATGTTGTGGCCCAATGATCCCAGCGCAGGTCGACCGCACCTCCGTTGTGCGGTACCTTCCTGGGTAAGGGCGCTGGGGCATGCGCGAGATTCGTCGAGGTTCAGGTGGCTCACAGACATGAGTTGCCCGGAGCAGCACGATTGTCTGACGACATTTCAGCCCTGAAATCAAAAACTCAGGAGAGAACATTGGGGCAGAAACTTTCGCTGCACATCCTGTTGTGCATTTCGTGCTGGATTTTCGCTGGCCCGCTGCACGCCCAGACGATTCAAACCTTCAATTTCACCGGGGCGGCCCAGAATTTCGTAGTTCCGCCGGGGGTGACTTCCATATTCATTGAAGCCTGGGGCGCGCAGGGGGGGCAGGGCGACAATCCTGATAACGTTAATCTCGGTGGGTATGCAGAGGGCCAGCTTGCGGTCACCCCCGGTGAAACGCTCGTCATTTACGTGGGCGGACAAGGCATGGGTACCGCAGGAGGCTTCAACGGCGGCGGCGCGGGCGAGTTCCTTGGAACAGGCGGGGGAGGAGCGTCTGATGTTCGGCGCTCGGGCGGCACGCTCAACGATCGTTTGATCGTCGCGGGTGGCGGCGGTGGTGGCGGCGTGCTGTGGTTTGGGGCGCCAGTGATTGGCGGGATTGGGGGAGGTTTGGTCGGAGGAGACGGCAGTCGCGACGGCGTCAACCCTGGCGGTGACGGCGGGACCCAAACCGCTTCCGGGAACGGGACTTGCGGCTCATTCAACAACCCGGTCGTTTCGGGAGGCTTTGGATTCGGTGGTTCTCCGGCGGGTCTCGGGTGCGGGTGTGACGGATATGGCGGGGGTGGTGGCTGGTACGGCGGAGCCGGCAGCGGCAACTGCCGTGGTGGCGGCGGAGGGTCCTCTTATATCGCCGGGGCCGGACTGACCAAGGCCAGGATCGTGAGAAGCAAGGCGGCCACGACTGGCGGGTCGCAAATCGGCAACGGCCTGGTCAGATTCACGTTCACTGCGGGCGCTATTGCCCCGACAGGAGTGCCCGTTGCCGGTCCCCTCGGACTGGGATTGATGAGCTTGCTGCTGGGCATCGCCGGCACCGTCGTTTCGCGTCGCAGACGGACAATCTGAACTCCGATATCCATGCCACGGATGGCGGGTTGATGGCCTAGCACCGAAATGCGGCGCCACTGCAGCGTTTTTGGAATCTCCGGATCCGGTGCACGAGGCGAGAATCTTCTTGGCCAGAAGCCCCACTGCGGGCTCTCTGGCGGGAAGATTCTGCCCGGCTGAAGATCAAGCGGGAGCGGCAGAAGAATTGTCAGATCCGGCAGCAGTCCAGGGTCGTCGCTTCGTCAGCCGGAATGGCGATCGGCTGGAGCCAGGCCCGTGCGCTGGCGGTATCACGGGAGTGCGACGTTCCCGGCAACAATCACAGAGGTGGTCAGGAGCATGATCGCTCAGTGCAGCCGATCCGCCTGACGCCGGTCCCGCCCTTGGTCACCATCTTCCCTGCGTCAGCGCCCCCAGGCCTTTCGGCGACCGGGGGCTGTGCCGCATGCCATCACCCCTGAGCCTGTTCAGGGTCCGGAATCAACGGCTCGGGCCCTGGCTCGCTATACTGCGACGCACAGCCATCAATCCAGGACGGCGACATGCGACAGGGATTGGTTTTTGCGCTCATGAGCGGCGCCGTGAGCGCCTGCAGTCTGGCGCCTGCTGACCGCAGTCAGCCCGCCGTGACCGAGACGGGACTGGCCCCGGGCCAGCAGCAGCTCGTTCACCACACCTCGACCATGCCCTACCGCCCCTGTCCGCCGACCTTGCCTCCCGGCTGCGAGATGGCGGTGCTCGAAGGCGATCCGCGGGGGGCAGGCCTGTTCACGCTGCGCATCCGGGCCAATCAGGCCTTTGTGCTGCCACCGCACACGCACCCGCGGGCCGAGCGGGTCACGGTCATTGACGGCCGCATCCACGTCGGATTCGGCGCCGCCGTCGACAAGTCCGCGAGCACCGGATTCGACACCGGCGACTACTACGTCAATGCACCGGATGCAGTGCACTTTGTCTGGGCCGACAGCCCGGTCACCGTGCAGATCACCGGCATAGGACCGTGGGAGGTCCATCCCTATACGGAGTGAGCCGCTGGGGAGTCGAAACGCAGGGCGGGGTCCTGCGCGCCCGCCACAGCCTGCCGAGATCACCGGACATCAGCCCTGATCACGCCGGGGCCGGGGCTCCGAGTCCAGTACCTGCCGGTTTCGTCCAGGCCGCGGCCCCGGGTCTCGCCGGTACGCCGCGCAGGCAGGCCTGTCAGTGCAGGGGCGCGGTCTGGCGGCGATCCCGGCCGTGTCGCTCCTGCCAGGTGCCGGAGCGGGAGAAATCTTCTGTCAGGGTGGTGGCGGGGCCGCGCCGCTCGTCGCCGGAACGCCGGTCATCATAGAAACGGTAGTGGCAGTGGCAATCCTTGACCCGGCAGGCGGGCAGGGGCAGCGGGGGGGCTTCCACCGAAAGAAAACGCTGATCGCCCAGTGCCCGCGCGCTTTTGCAGGCGCCGGCGGCAGCCTGGACGGACACGGCGCAGTAGGGGTGGGGGTTGGGCTGGATGCGCACGCCGCGCCGGGCCTTGCGGTAACCCACCTTGATGCGTTTCAGGCTCTTGCGCCGACGAAGGCGCTGAAGGAGCAGAACGGCGCCGGCCAGGCCCAGCAGCGCGAGTATCAGAGTCGTGCCCATGTGCATCCCTCCCGATCGACCGGTTCGATCGCTGCTGTCGCAGGCTGTTTGGCGCGCACCTTGGCGCCGGTTCGGCCCGCGACTGTAAGACCTTCGACGCTTACGCAACTGGCGTGAAGAAAATGCAAGCATGCGTTGCCTCCGGAGTTCCGGATGAGGCGGTCGGCTGGCTGCGCGC
>JBFJTN010000304.1:0-4099 GCA_041625325.1 Oceanococcus sp.
AGCCGAAGGCGGCCGCCAGAGGGCCACTGGGCAATTCCGCGATGTCGCCGCTGAGATTCGCGCCGAATACGGACTGCTCGTTTTCGAAGCGGTCGCGCAGACCGTTCAGGCCGGTGTAGGCCAGCATTTCGGGGCTGATCGAGCCGGGGCCGCCGAAGAGATTCAGCGGCACGCAGCCGGCGATGGGCGCATCGGGGGTGCCGCAGACGGCCTGGCCGTTGCCGTCGCGGTGGGACGGGCCCAGCGCCAGCGCCACCCGATCCCGCAGCAGGTCGCCGAACTGGCGCTGGCTCACCCGGTTGCGGGCCTGATTCAGGCTGGCATCCCAGCGCCAGCCCTGCAGCAGGCCGCGGGCGCCCAGGACCAGTCGCCAGGCGCTGTTGTCCTGAGAAAAGCCTCTGGTACCCCCTTCCACCAGACGCCGCCGGGCGTCGCTGATCTCCTCGCCGAAGGGGTTGTAGAGGTTGTCCGCGGAGACGCTGACCCCGTCCAGGCGATTGGTGAAGAAGGGCAGCGGGGCCAGTTGTGTGGCGCTGTCCCTTTGCTGGAACAGCGCCTCGCCGAAGAGGGTCAGCTGCGGGCCGAAGTCCTGGCTGGCCAGCACGAAGGCGGACTGCCGGCGGGCGCTTTGCAGCAGGTCCTCGAAGGGATTGAAGTTGTAGCGGTCGTTGTTCTCGCCGCGGCTGATCCAGGGCCGGAAATCCCCGGGAGCATCGCCGTCCTCGCCCTCGATGAGGGTCAGGCGCTCGCCGCTGGAGGGCAGGCGGAAATTGCCATGGGGCGGGGCCGAGCTGCCGTCCGCCACGATCCGGTTGTCCGGGCCATCCACGGTCAGCAGCTGACGGGAGAAGTCGCGGGCGCCCTTGCTGACCGGCTGCTGTTCGAAGTATTCGAGCCCGGCGGTGAGCTGCGCTCGCCCCAGACGCTGGCCGAATACGGCGCTGAGGCTGCCGGTTTCGGCATCGCCCTGTCCGCTCATGCTGCCGCTGCCGCGTAATTGCAGTCCCTCGATGTTGTCGCGGGTGATGACGTTGACCACCCCGGCGACGGCATCGGCGCCGTACTCCACCGAGGCGCCGTCCTTGAGAATTTCGATGCGCTCGACCATGGCCAGCGGCATCATGGCCAGATCCACCACGCCGCCGGTGCCGTTGCCGCCGGCGATGAAGCGTCGGCCGTTGAGCAGAACCAGGGTCCGGCGAGCGCCCAGGCCGCGCAGCTCGACGCTCTCGATGCCGCGGGAAAAGCCGCCGCCGCTGTCGCGCACGCCCACGCTGCTGCTGATGGGCGAGCCGGACATCATCGGCAGGCTCTGCAGAAAGCTGCCCAGACTCTGGTTGCCGGCCTGCAGCAGGCTGTCGCGATCGATCTGCGTGACCGGTCCTGCGGTATCCCCCGGGTCGCGCGCCAGACGAGTGCCGGTGACGGTCAGCGGTTGCAGGTGCAGGGGATCCTCGTCGGCCTGCGCGGACGTGGCAAAAGGAAGGGTCAGCGGCAGCAGTAGCAGCAGCCGCAGGCAGGGTGACGGCATGAAAAGATCTCTCTGAAGGGGCGCGTTGTCAGACCGGAATCGGCGGCGCCGGGTTCACTCCGGGGACTGGGGGGGGGGCGGAATCAGGGGCGCAACGTTACCAATCTTCGGCCGCCGTGGGCAGGGCTTGAGCGTGACGGCGCGCCGGCTATTCCGTGGGAACGGTGTAATTCAGCGCCATGCGCCCGCCGTCGGCGAAGATGGTCTGGCCGGTGATGTAGGAGGCGTAGTGGCTGGCCAGGAAGACCGCGATGCGGGCGATCTCCTCGGGCTCACCGATGCGCCTCAGCGGGGTGCGCGAGAGCACCCGGCGGCGGGCCTCCTCGTCCGTCATCACCGTCCTGAGCACTTCGGTCATGATCGATCCGGGGCCGATCGCATTGACCCGGATGCCATGTTCGGCCAGGCGCAGCGCGGCGGCACGGGTGAGCTGGGCCAGCCCGCCCTTGGAACTGGCATAGGCCAGCTGACCCGGAATGGCCAGTTCCTGGTTGATCGACGACATGTTGATGATGCTGCCGGCGATGCCCTGCGCCACCATGTGCCGGGCCACCTGCTGGGTGAGCACGAAGGCGGCGCGCAGGTTGACCCGCATCAGCCGGTCGAAGGCGTCGGGCTCCAGATCCAGGATGTCGCCAGCGGCGACCATGCCCGCATTGTTGATCAGGATGTCGCAATGGCCGAAGCGCGCCAGGCATTGATCGAGCAGGGCCGCCAGGGCGGCGTCGTCAGCCACATCGCATGGCACCGCCAGGGTCTGTCGGCCGGTGGCGGCCGCGATGTCCCGGGCGGCCGCTTCGTTGCGCTCGCCCTGCAGGTCCGCGAGCACCACATCCGCTCCATGCTCGGCCAGCGCCTGGGCGCAGGCGCGCCCGATGCCCTGGGCGGCGCCGGTGACGATGGCGACCTGGCCGTCGAGATTCATGGGCTCAGGCAAAGCCGGCCTCGGCCAGTGCTTTGGCCCGCTGCTCGCGGCTGAGGATGGTGGGCTCGCAGCGGGGCTGGCCGCTGTCCGGGTCGAAGAAAGGAGAGCGGCGGTGCACACCGCGCAGGCGGCCTTTGATCAGTCGCGCCAGAACCCTCAGCATGACGCGCGTGGGGGGGCGGTCGAAGCTTTTCAGCTGCGCCCGATCACCCTGGGCGTCACGGGCGAAGATCCCGATTTCCCGACCGAGCTGCTCGCCGGGGTCACGGGTCCAGCAGGCCCGGGGCAGGGCGACGAAGGGAAGGCTGGCATTGGGCAGGGTATTCGCCACCGGTGTGTTGCAGCATCGGGTAAACCAGCGCAGCGGGCCTTTCGGGCTGAGGCGCAGGCAGGCCAGCTGGTTCTCGCCGCGAGTGAATTCCAGGCCTTCCCAGGTGGTCTGGTACAGGATCGTGCCGCCCTGCTCGTCGAGTACCCGGTCGGCCTGACCCAGGTGGTGGGCATAGCTCTGGCAATCGCGGCAGTAGCAACGCATGCGCTGGCCGCGGGACGGGCCCGCACCGCGCAGCCGGCCGCGCAGCCGACCGCAGGCGCAACGCAGATTCAGATCGGTGGTCATGGCGGAATTGTGCGCCGGGCGGCGGGGCCGGGGCAAACCCGGCTTCCGGACATCGGCAGGGGCCGCTAGAGTGAGCGCTGATCCTGAAGAGCCCAACCATGCGTTTGTTTCTGAGTCTGATCCTGCTGCTGGGACTGCCGGTCAGCCTGGCGGCGCCGCCGTCGCCCGCGCCGAGCACGGCACCTCAGGATGCCGCCGAGGCGCGGCTGGAACATTTTCGTGCGCAGGCCCGCGGCAAGCCGTCCTTCAAGTTGCTGCAGCGGATGAACAAGCTGACCCGCATCCTGGAGCCGCGGCGCGCGTCCGGCGAGTCGGTAGCGCCTGACGACATTGATCATCAGTATGCGGCTTATCTGGACGTGCTCCGGGCGCGGCGGGCCGAAGGTGAGGGCGAGGCCGCCCTGTGTCTGGCCTGGCTGGACTACGAGCCCTGCCGCCAGCAGGCCTGTGCGGCGACGGTGGTGGAGCACATCCGCCTGGCGGCCGACAGCGGCATCCCGCTGGCGATGGATGAGATGGCCAAGCTGTATCGTGATGGCTACGGCCTCTCAGCCTCGCGGACCCAGGCGGCGGACTGGTTCGTCCGCGCCGCCCGCGGCTACCACGCGCGCCAGTTGCGCGAGGCGACCCTACATTCGCTGGCCGAGGCCCTGGCCCTGGTGCCGGAGCATGCGGATGCCCTGGCCTTGCGCAAGGCGCTGGATCGCTGAGGGCCGTTCTCGCCTCAGTTGCGGGCGAGCTGCTCGAGAGTGATCACGGTGGGCAGGCTGCGGGACGGCAGTTCCCGCGCCGCGTCCGCAGGCTGATCCGCGCTGCCGTCCTGGCAGCCCCGCCCGCGATGCAGAGACCAGTCGCGGGTCAGCAGGGATGCGCAGTCCCAGCCCAGGCGCCGTTCCGCTCGTGCCCTCTCGGTGCGGGCTTCCAGAGTGATCACGCCCATGGGCGCGTCCTCCGGGTCATCTGCGTGCACAAGAGGCGGCAGCAGACAGAGGGCGGCGAGCAGGGGCGGAATCAGGCGCATGTG
>JBFJTN010000305.1:0-4080 GCA_041625325.1 Oceanococcus sp.
AACAAGTGACTGTGGTTCAAAGTCAATAGATTCAGGCCGGCTGCGCTCTCCAGCGCTCGCCGGTTTTCATCATCACATTGAGGATGGTCAGCAACTTTCTCATGCAGGCCACCATCGCCACTTTCTTGGGTTTGCCCGCGGCTACCAGGCGCTCGTATTGAGCCCGAATTCTCGGATTGCTCTGCATAGCCGACATGATGGCCATGAACAGGACATGTCGGATTCTTGAGCGGCCGCCACGTATTCGACGCTTGCCGGAAAAGCCGCCGCTATCTTTGTTCATTGGTGCTACACCGACCAATGCAGCAATTTCTCGGCGGTTCAGATGCCCAAGCTCCGGCAGGTCACTGAGCAGCGTGTAAGCCAGGACTTTCCCGACCCCGTTGACGCTCATCAAAACCTCTTTCTTCTCTGACCAGTCCGGCGACTGGGCGACAGCCTCGTCGAGCATCTTGTCCAGTCGGGCCAGCTCGTCGCTGAGCTGCTTGATATGGCGCTTCAAGCTGCGATGAAGGCTCTGCGGCAGGATCCCCAGGCGGTTCTTCTCCATGGTTCTCATGTCGAGCAGTTGCGTCCGTCTGGCCAGTAACTCACTGATCAGCTTGAGATCTTCTGGTTTGGCCTGAGTCGGCTGCGGCCTGAGCACTGCGCCATAACGTGCAATGTCATGGGCATCCAGTCGATCGGTCTTGGCGAGCCGACCCGTGGCCTGGGCGAAGCGTCGCACATGGGTAGGATTGGCGACGACGACGGGCAACTTGGCCTTGTGGCAGGCGCACACAAAGTTCATTTCCAGGCGACCGGTGGCTTCGATCACAACGCGGTCAGGGGCCAACCGCTTGAGCCGTTTGAGGGCCTCACCGATGCCGGAGGCATCATTGGTGACCTGGAAGCTTTCGTCGTGGGGAAGAATGTGAATTTCGAGATGGTGTTTGCCGGTATCGACACCGACGGTCGTTTCTAAGGTGTTCATGAGATAAGCTGACTCTGCCTTGCTGTACGGGCTCGGGGCCCCTATGACTGTTCGAGTTATGGCCGTAAGAGATAAGTCACGCGCTCACTTGTTGCCGGTCTCTGCTTTGCAGGAGCCAATCGTTGCTCGCGCGGTGACTTATGGACCTTCGGTGGCCGCCGAAGGTGGGCCCCATTTTTGCCCGTTTTCCTGGGGCTTCGAACCATACAAATCGCTGCAGCGGACGTTTGACCTGCCGCTGAGCTCAGGCGTTAGCCGATTGAATGAGGGCGCGAACCCCACATATGTTGCAGGGACAAACACCCCGCAGTTTTGATGCGCAATCTATATGCGCATATAGTTGAGTCAGTCTCACTGTAAGAGGTCTTGCCATGCAGGCTGCGAAAACCACCAAATCCGTTCGTAAGCCCACGAACCTTTCCTTGGATAGCGCCTTGCTGAAAGAGGCGAAATCCCTCGGAATCAATGTGTCCCGATCTGCCGAAGCGGGCATCGCAGAGGCCGTGAAGCTACACAAACGACAGAAGTGGCTGAAAGAAAATGCCGGGGCATTGGCCAGCTCAAACGCTTACGTTGAAGCAAACGGCCTCCCGTTGGCTCGGCATCGTCAGTTCTGATGGCTCGTTTCGATATCTTCAAGAACGAAAGTGGTCCTGGTTATCTCCTGGATGTTCAATCCGATCTTCTCAGTGGTTTAAACACCAGAGTCGTCGTGCCATTGCTGCCCAAATCTGCGGCCCCCTCTCCAGCGCAACGGCTGAACCCAATGTTTGAGGTTCAAGGGCAGGAACTCATGATGGCAACCCAATTCATGGCCGCCATTCCTGAAGGAGAGTTGCGTGTTGGGGTCGGTAGCCTAGCTGAACAACAGCACGAGATTTCGGCGGCGTTGGACATGCTGTTCTTGGGCTTTTGATGCGTAACGTTATATTTTTCAACGGCATACCGCAGTCGCCCAACATTTCATTGCAGCGGACAGGGAGCTTCCTACGGTTTAGCGGACACCCTGAACTGAATCGTCGCGGAGACGGGCTCCGCGCTCGTCGGCACCGTGATGTGCGGCTATGAAGGCCACCGGGACTGGGTGAACTACCTGGCCGTGTCGCCGGAGCAGCGAAACCGCGGCCTGGGCCGCCGCCTGATGCAGACCGCGGAATCGGCCCTTGAGGCGCGTGGCTGCCCCAAGCTCAATCTGCAGGTGCGCGAGACGAACGAGGCCGTGCTGGCTTTCTACAGCAGGCTGGGCTACACGGTCGATCCGGTGGTGGGCCTGGGCAAGCGGCTCATTGCGGACGACGAATCCGGTCGCGGTGGCTAAGCTGTCCCTCAGCCGCGGGGGGGAGGAAGGGGAATCTTCAAGCTTGCGGGGGACATTCTGATGGCTGACACCGAGCGAAGAGACAAGTGAGGGAGACATGAATTTCGGACCAGTGCTGTGCGGCACGTTTTTCCTGATCTGGTGCGTCGGGCTTGCCAGCGCGAACGACACCCTGGCGAGCATGCTGCTGGTCAACGGACTCGTGCAGATGGTGCTGTTCGTTGTGGTGGCCTGCATTCCCTTTCTGAAAACCGGCCGCATGTCTTTCGTGGACATCGCATGGCCATTCGGTGTGGCCCTGATCGGCTTGCAGATCGCGCTGCTGGGCGACGGGAATATGCTCCGCAAGCTCTGCATCGCCGGGGTCTATCTGCTCATCGGCCTGCGCATGGGCATCGGCGCGCTGACGATGGCCCGATCCACCGGGGTGATTGTCAGGACCGAGTTCCCCCGCTACCAGTATCGGCGCATGCAACTGGCCGGTGAGAGCGAGGGCAAAGCGCGCTTTCACATGCTGGCGGAGATCCTGGCCCAGGGCTTCGCCAATGCCTCGGTGCTCGCCCTGCCCGGCTTCATGATCGCGGTGAACGCGCATCCGGGCTTCCACGGCTGGGAGCTGCTCGGCATCGGCATCTGGCTGCTGGCCTACATCCTGGAATCGACCGCGGACCTGCAGAAACTGAAGTTCATGGCCAAAAACAAGGGTGGTGTGTGCAATGTCGGCCTGTGGCGCTACAGCCGGCATCCGAACTATTTCTCCGAATGGCTGGTCTGGACCGGCATCGTCATCGCCGCCCTGCCCTCCTGGCTGGCGCTGCAGCCCTTCGAATCCGGCATCGTGTGGGCGGTTCTGGGCCTGGGCGGCGCGGCGGCATCGGCGATGCTGTACATCACGCTGGTCTATCTCACCGGGGCGATCCCGGCCGAGTACTACTCGGTGCGCAAGCGGCCCGAGTACCGGCGTTATCAGCAGACCACCAGCATGTTTTTCCCCTGGTTTCCGAAAGCTTAAGCGGCCCCTTGGCGAGTTCAGACTGATCCGCAAAACGGCATGATCGACATCCGCAGTGCGCAGGAGCGCCGCCGCGTCCGGCGTCATGCCCTGGCTGCCCAGGGCCTGCTGCATGCGCGGCCCTTTGGCAGCGGCCTCACCGGGGCGCATCAGGCGATCCGGCACCTGGGCTATGTGCAGATCGACTCCATCGCCGTGGTCGAGCGCGCGCATCATCATGTGCTGCACTCCCGGGTGCCCGGCTTCGCCCCGGCCATGACGGATGAGCTGCTGCGCCGTCGCGCGATCTTCGAATACTGGGCGCACGCCGCCGCCTTCCTGCCGATGGACGAATTCCGCTTCTCGCTGCCCTACAAGCAGGCCATTGCCCGCGGGCAGACCCACTGGTTCAGGAACCCGGACAGCCGGCTGATGAAGGAGCTGCTCGCACGCATTCGTGCGGACGGCCCGCTGAAGTCGCGCGACCTGGAGACCGGGGCATCCCGAGGCGCGGGCTGGTGGGACTGGAAGCCGGCCAAGAAGGCGCTGGAGCAGCTCTACATGCAGGGCGCGCTGATGGTGTCCGACCGGGACGGCTTTCAGAAAACCTACGATCTCACCGAGCGGGTACTGCCGGCGCAGGTGGACACCCGGGTGCCCGACGCCGCCGCCATGGCGGAACATCTGCTGGCACAGCAACTGCGCAGCGCGGCCTTCGTCTCGGCCAGGAGCCTGGGCTACCTGCGCCGCATTCCCGGCCTGCGGGACGCCATCAAGGCCCTGCTGGCCCAGAAGCTG
>JBFJTN010000306.1:0-4071 GCA_041625325.1 Oceanococcus sp.
CCCCAGGCGGCGCTGAGCAGGGCCAGGCTGACCGGCTCCAGGCTGGCCTGGAAACCCAGCTCACGCTCAGGGCTGGCCAGATTCCGGGCGGAAAAATCCTCGATCCGGATAGCGCCATCGAACAGGCGCATGCGCAGGGGCGCCAGGGCATCCAGGTCCCCGCCGCGGGCCAGCAGACGCCAGCGGGCCGGACCGAAGGGCATGCGCCCCAGATACAGGCCGTCCCAGCTCAGCACCGAGGCTGCGGGCTCGGCGCCGGCGTCCCAGTGCAGGTCGCCCGAGAGGCCGTAGATGGCGAAGCGCCGGCTGCGGTCATCCAGATGCAGCTGCTGCAGGCGCAGGTGGACGCGGCGCGGCGCCCCCTGTTCCAGCAGGATATGGCCGTCGATACGGCCCTCGCTGTCCAGCTCGTCCAGCGGCGTGCCGGCCAGGAAAGGCTCGAGCAGCTGGCTATAGAGCCCGGGCAGACGGGCCTCCTCGATCTGCAGCTCGAGCCGCTGCAAGACCTGCTCCGCGCCGGGCCTCAGGCGTCCGCGCAGCTGCAGAGTGCCGACCCCGGGCTGCTGCCACAGCAGGGCGCGCAGATCCAGGCCGGCGGCGGTCCCCTGCCACAGGGCGTCGATCTGCAGATGGGCGGGATGGGCGCTGTAGTCCTGCAGCACCGGCGCCAGATAGCCGTAGCCGGCAGCCAGTTCCACCTCGCCGCGCAGCTGCAGGCCGCGCCCATCCTGGCGCAGGTGCAGATCGGCCTGGAGCGTCAGGCCCTCGGCGGCCAGCGAGCTGTCGGAATTGCTCAGGCTCAGCCCCTGGCCCTTCAGCTTCAGATGCAGGCGGCTGTTGCCACCCTCGGCGCGGGCGTCCAGTGCGCCCTGCAGCGGGCCGGCCAGCGACCAGCCCGGCGCCAGCAGTTCCAGCAAGGGGCCGGCACTGTCCAGCTGCAGGTCCAGCCGCGCCGCCTGCAACTGCCAGCCCTGCGCCGATCGCTGCCAGGCCAGCTGCGGCACCTCCAGCAGCGGCGCACCCGCCAGCTGCAGACGGCCAGCCTGGCAGTCGCCGCGCAGCAGGCTCGCCCGCAGGCTGGCGCAGACCAGAACCAATGGGCCGATCACCGCACCATCGGGCGCCTGGAGCTGCCCGACCCGGATCGCACCGGCCGCGCTGTGCGCATCGCTGGCCAGTTCCACCTGGACATCCCGTAGCTGCCAGCCCTGCACCTCGATGCTGCCCACGCTCAGGCTGCTCTGCCAGGCCGCGGAGGCGACCCCGACCAGGCCGCCCAGCAACAGGATCAGGCCGCGTGACATGAGCCAGCGGGCGCCGGGCCGGGCATCAGTTCGCCTTGTCGCGCCGCTGCCGGCGCAGCCCTTCGGCCGCCCAGTGGGCCGCGAAGTCCTGATCGAAACGCCGCCGCTCCTCGGCGGTGACCGCGACCGCCGGCTCGCGCAGCGCCCGCTTGGCCGCGGCGTAGGCCCGGGGCGGGTGCGCGGCCAGTCCTTCCAGACGCTGGCGCGCGGTCGCCAGGGCATCCCCCGTCACCTCATCCAGCAGGCCCAGGGCCAGGGCCTGGCGCGGCGCATGGTTGGCCGCCTCCAGCAGCACCCGGTCGAGCGACTGCGGGGCCACCCGGTAGCGCAGGATGCGGATCAGCAGCGGCGGATAATTGATCCCCAGGGCGACCCCGGGCATGCCGATGCGGATGCTGTCGTCGTCCCGGCAGATGCGCAGATCGCAGGCCTGCAGCAGCAGGCAGCCGCCGGCGATGGCATGCCCTTCCACCGCCGCCACCGTCGGGGCGGGGTGCAGGAACAGGGCCTGGGCGGCGGCTTCGATCGCATCGCTGATCCGGCGCGGGTCGCCGGCGATCAGCGCATCCAGATCCAGGCCGGCGCTGAAGGCCCGTCCCTCGCCGCGAATCAGCAGCGGCGTGTCCGGGTTGGCGGCCAGCCAGTCGCTCAGTTCCTGCAGCGACTCCAGGGTCATGGTATTGGGTCCACGCCCGCGCAGTAGGTGTTCGTGCATGCCTGGCTCCGGCCCTGCCCCGCACCATGCGTGGGCTTGTCCTGGGCGCCGGCCATTGTCGCAGTTTCGCGCCGGCCCCGAGGCGACCCGGGGCCGACAGCCCGGCCGGCCGCAAGTCCCGGCTTGACCGCGGTTCCGGCCCGGCCCACCCTGCCAGACCGGAATCACCGCAAAGGCCGCGCCATGTCGAATGCCTCCCGTCCTGCCCCCCATTTCCAGCCCCCCGCCATCCGTCGCCTGGCCGGCTGGCTCGCCGCCCTGTTGCTGCTCAGCTCCTGCGCCGTGCTGCAGCAGCTGGTGCAGCCACCCGGGGTGGCAATCACCGACATGCGGATGGGCAAAGTGGGCCTGTTCGAGCAGGTGCTGGAGTTCGACCTCAAGCTGGACAATCCCAATGCCTTCGCCCTGCCCATGGCCGGCATGGAATACACCCTCGAACTGGCCGGCATCGAGATCGGCCAGGGAGCCCAGCGCGAGGCGATCTCGGTGCCGGCCCTGGGCCAGGCCCGCTGGCCGGTGAGCTTCGAGGTCAACAGCCTGAAGCTGATCCAGAGCCTGATCGAGAAACAAGGCCGTTTCGACCGCATCGACTACCGCATCCACGGCCGCTTCCTGCTCAGCGAGAACAGTCAGCTGCCGCCCATTCCCTTTGACCGCCGCGGCCAGGTGGGCGGCGAGTAAGGCCCGGCTTCAGAAACTGCCGCTGAGCATCAGCGAGACGGTGCGCGGCGCGGTGTAAACCACGTCGTGAACCGGGTCGAGCTCGCCCAACACCGTGTCCTGATTGATTCCGCGCTCATCGCTCAGGTTGCTCAGGCCCAGGGTCAGGCCGGGCCAGCGGCCGCTGGTATCGACCAGTCCCAGCTGCAGATCCGTCAGACCATAGCCGTAGACCTCGGTGGTCTGCAGCAGATTGGTGTAGGCCTCCGAAATCCGGCTGTGGCTCAGCGCGGCGCGCAGGTCCCAGCCGCCCAGCAGGGGCCGCTGATAGCTGATCTGGGCATGCAGCTGCTGCTCGGGCGCGAAGGGCCAGCGGGTGCCCGGCGCGATCTCCTGGCCGCTGGACACGGTGAAGGGCTGGCTGGTTTCGGTGCGATTCCAGCTGCCGCTGACCGCGACATCCAGACCGGCCAGCGGGGTACGCCACTGCGCGCTGGCCTCCAGCCCGCGGCTCTCGGCGCCGGCCACGTTGTCATAGTAGTAGGCCACCGGATTGGGATTGTTGGCGTCCAGCTGCGACAGCAGGGCGTCCTCCCAGGTCTCGAAATACAGGGTGACATCCGTGAGCAGGCTGCGCTCCAGCCAGCTCATGCGCAGGCCGGTCTCGTAGTTCCAGATGGTGTCCGAGCGGAACACCCGCGGAATGTCGGAACTCAGGTTGCTGGCGGTGGGCTGGATGCCCCCGACCCGGAAGCCCCGCGAGACCAGGCCGAACAGCATGAGCTCATCGCCGGGTCGCCAGCTGAGGCTGAGCTTGGGATTGAGGCCCTGCTCACGGATCTCGTCCTCGTTCACGTTGGGCGTCCCGCCGTACAGCGCCCCTTCGGCCACCGCCACGCCGCCCGAAGTGGTGCGATAGGCGCGCAGGCCCAGGCCCAGTTCCCAGTCGCCCAGGGCCAGGCTGGCCTCGCCGAAGGCGGCCAGTTCGGTGACGCTGATGTCGGAGCGCTGGCGGCCCAGCAGGGGCTGGCCGTTGCTGCTGAGCGCGCTGCCGTCCAGCTCGCTCAGGCCCAGGCCACCCAGCAGGCCGGTCAGGTCGGCTGCCGGCACCGAGTCGGCGACGAAGATGTCGTAGCCGCTATAGATCGGCTGATCCATCCAGAACAGGCCGGCGACGAAGGACCAGGCGCCCAGCGCGCCGGGCTCGGAGACCAGGCGCAGTTCCTGGCTGAGGGTGTCGGAGTCAAAGAAGATGAAGGTGTCGACGCTGCGCGTGCTGGTGTCATTGCCGCTGAAGGTGCGCGAGATGTCGGTGTCCTGATCGAAACGCTTGCGCACGAAGGCGCTCTCCGAGACCAGGCTGGCCCAGCCGAAGTGGTATTCCAGGCCCAG
>JBFJTN010000307.1:0-4070 GCA_041625325.1 Oceanococcus sp.
ATGCGGATCGAGGCGCCGCGATAATGCGCGGCCGGCAGGGCCTCGCGGATCACCGCCGCCACTTCGGCCTCGACCCGTTCGCGCACGACGGCCTCTCCCTCATCGAAGGCCGCGCGCAGGGCGCGGCTGCCGGGCCAGGCCGCGAATAGCCGTTCCAGCACCCGATGGGTGATGCTGCCCTGGACCAGCGCCGACATGCGGGCGTGCGACTCCAGCGCATCCACCCCGACGCGGTGCTTGAGAAACGCGACCAGCGGGGCGATGGCCGTCGAGCGGAGTATTGCCGTACCGCCGCGGATGCGGTCCCGCTCCGCCGCCGACACGGCCACCTCCCGTTCGCCGGCGCTGGTGAGCGGGGGTGCCGCCTCGATCGCGGCCATCAGGGCGGTACGCGGCGGTTCCGCATCTTCGGGCCTGGCGATGCCCAGGCACTCCCGGATCAGCGGGCTCGGTGACAGTTCAACGCCCGAGGCGCCGTGACGGGGCAGCGCGATCACCACCTGCGGGGCCTGTCGCGCCACATGCTCCAGCAGCTTGCGGGCCCGCCCCAGGCAATCCTCCGGGCTGGCGAATGGCACCCGGGCGCGTTCCAGAATCAGCGGGTCCAGGAAGGCGTCACGCATGACCGGGCGGGGGAACAGATTGTCGGTCAGGCCGGCCATGATGATCAGATCCGCCCGCAGGTCCTCGATCTCGTCGAAGCTCACCACCTCGATGGGTCGCTCCAGCTTGACCCGGGGGGTGAAGCGACGGGTGCTGACGGTCTCCCGCAGCAGGCGGGAGGCATCGGCCTGGCTGACCTGACCCACCTGCGCATCCAGCGCGATGAAGGCGGCCATGGCCTCACGCCACTGCTCCATCTCCTGGTAGGTCTCCGAATCCTGCGTCTCCGGCAGGCCCGGCCAGCCCAGGGCGGCCAGTCGCTGGTCCAGGTGGGCGACCCACTCCGACGGCAAGGCTCGCGCCGGCGCGCTGAGCAGCACGGCCTGAAACGCCGTCAGCCGGGCATGGACGGCCGCGCCGGATTCACCCTGGCGTTCGGCCATCGCAATCATGCGGGTCAGGCTGACCCGATCGCCGCCGGCGCGCCGCAAGCCCGCATCCAGCGCCGCGGCCGCCGCGGCATGCTTCCCGCCGAAGAAGATGGGGCTGGTCAGCAGGGACACCGCCATGTCTGGGTCTTCGCTGCGCGCCGACCAGCGCATCGCCTGCAGGGCCGCCGCCACCAGCGGATAGGCCGACAGGCGCAAGCCCATGGCGAATCGCCAGGGCACGGCGTGTCGCGATCGGCCGCTGCCGGCCTGATCCAGCAGCAGCTCGGGCGACAGCACGCTGAGCAGAGCCGCTTCGATCGCGGGACGCTCCTGTTCCTCGTTGTTGACGGCGAGCAGGATGCGAGGCGTGGCGGCACCCGCTGCCCGCGCGGCCTGCAATCGGTCCCGGCACAGGCCCGCGACGCCGAGCCACATGGCATCGGTATCCGCATAGGACAGGCAGCGCACCTCAGCCGATGCCCCCTGCGGCCGGGGCGCCCATTCGATCTCCACCCCCCGCGCCGCACAGGCTTCCAGTACCGCGCGCTGCGAAGGCAGCAAGGCACTGCGATTGCCCACGAAGCGAATGCGCTCCGGCAGCTCGACCAGACCGTCCTCGATCGCCCGTCGCGCGGCCTGCTCCAACTGCGCATTGAGCAGGCCGCCGAAGCGCTGCAGCTCGGCCTCCAGCTGTGCGCGCCAGGGCACCAGCCGGGACTGCTCCAGCGGGCCGGCCGAGATCTCCGTCAGCCGGATGTGAAACTGTTCGCACAGGCTCAGCGAACGCCTCAATGCCCGGGCCAGCTCGGTGCGGGACAGCACCTGGCTGGCATCGGGATCACGCGCTATCAGCTGCTCGCACAGGGCCAGCTCCTGGACCGGGTGGAGCTGCTGCTCCTGCGGCCAGGTCGCGATCCAGAGCCGCCGGATCCAGACCTCGATGGCGTAGATCTCGGGCGTCTCCCAGACCCTCTCCCCGGCATCCCGTCGCTGCAGCGCGGCCTCCTCTCTCAGCTGGCGCGCCAGCAGGGTATTGCCGGCCAGGGTGACCTGGCGCGCGGCGGACGGCATCCTCACATCGGGCATCGCGGTGTCGTTCATGGCAGAGCCGCGAAGGCTAGCAGGGACCACCCCCCGCACGCACGGCGGCTGCCGGGGCAGGCCGGGCCAGGCCGCCGCCAGGCCTTCGGCAGCAAGGGCCATTTGAGTTCCGTTCTGGCTGGCATGGGCAGCACCTGCAAAGTCCATCGAGGCCGTGCAGCGTATCCACCGGCAGGCTCAATGCGTGAGCCGGTATACGGTCGCCGTTTCACGAGCCCCATGCTCGCCAGCCCCATCGCCCGCAGGACCCGCCACGCGATCGTCACCCCAGGCTCATGGGCTGAGCCTGCCGCCGTGCAGACTGGACACCACCAGCGTGGGGAGGAAGGCATGCTTTACTTTCTGATCGCCCTGATCGGGCTCTGGCTCCTGTTCCCGAGAACGGCGGCGGGCAATCCCGTAGCGGTCCTTGCCGGCGCGGGCGTGCTGCTCCTGCTTCTGGGAGGGTCCTGCGCGGGATGAGCGGATCAGCCGCAACGAGCAGCTCCCGCCCAGAACGCCGAATCGGTGGGGTGGCTGCCCCGTCGATCAAGCGGTTCGCCGGGTTCCAGGCAGGGAATCAGGCCGGAGACCTGGCGCACCTGCTTGGGCGAGACACGGCGTTCGATGTGCTGCGGGTTCAATTCCCGTGGCTGCGCCAGCCAGGCCGCGCAGACCCGCTCGCCCAGCGCCTGTGGCCCTATGGCCTCGCCTGCTCCGCTGTCGCATCCGGCTTGCCCACAAGGCCAGGGGGCCCGCCTTTCCGATCAGCATCTCCGCGCTGAGCGGCCGCGAAATCACTGCGCAGCCGAGCGGATCAGCCCGGCTCAGCTGCCGGCGACCGGGACGCGACCGTGGCGGTGTTCCAGGTCACGCAGGCTGGCCGCGACCTGCTCCTGATACTGCGGAAACTGCTCGAATTTGGTGTCCTGTGGCACCCGGATCGGCCTGCCGTAATGCACGTCGATGCGGGTGAAGGGGACGGGAATGCGAAATGCGTCCCAGCTACCCAGCGACCAGTAGCGTTGTGGCAATGGCAGATAGGGAACGATGGGCAGGCCGGTCTGGCGCGCCATCTCCACGATGCCCGGTTTGACCTCGAAGATCGGCCCGCGTGGGCCATCCACCGTCACCGCACCTGGCAGGCCGCCTTTGAGCTCCGCGATCATCTCGTCCTTCGCCTGCTTGCCGCCCTTGTCCACGCTGCCCTTGCGCGAGCTGCCCCGACACACCGTGTGCCCCAGCCCGACACAAACGCGCGCCACCGGGTCGCCATCGCGCGAGCGCGAGACGATCACCACATGACGCCGCCCTGTCTGGGCCAGGATGCCGGCAAAAAGATTCTGGTGCCAGATCGCGAGAATGCTGTGCTCCGCCCCGGGCGGCCCGGACAGGGTCCGACGGTCAGGGCAGCGGAAGCGGTAGCTCAGATGGAACAGGCGCACCAGCGCGTAAATCGCCGCGCTCAGCAGACGCAGGCCCATGGGGATACTCCTGGCTCGCGCCAATCGGGCGCCCCACCATAACGCAGCCGGGCCGCGCGCGGGGCGAGAAAATGGCGACCACGACAGCGCCGATCCCAGCGGATGACGGCAGGACGCCCCCGTCGTTCCCGCAGTCCCAGCGGCGCAGAAGTGATCATGAACAGCCTTCGCACGGAAGCTGCGATGGCCCATTCCGGCGAACGAACACCGGCACGAACTTCAGCCGCGCGCGGGGACGCATGGCGGTTTCTCATCGATGAGGCCTCCGGAGCGCCCCGATGTCTGGTGCGACGCTCCGGCGCTGGCCATCGGCGCGTGGGGCGAGGCTGTCGGGCGCCAGGGCCTGCGCCAGAGCCAGACCTGCCCCGGACGGAACCGGCGTTCACGGCCGCACCGGCGTCAGCCAGCCCTCGTAGGCCGAGGCCAGACCGGTCACCACTTCCAGATACCGCGACTGCAGCCGCTCGGTCAG
>JBFJTN010000308.1:0-4014 GCA_041625325.1 Oceanococcus sp.
ACCAAGAAGGATGCCCGGGCGGATTTCTCCAACTGGGGCAGCTGCCTGGACATCTTCGCCCCGGGCACCGAGATCGAATCCGCCTGGCATACCGGCGATTCGGCCAGCAAGTCACTGCAGGGCACCTCGATGGCCGCGCCGCATGTGGCCGGCGCCGTGGCCCTGCTGCTGCAGGCCCGGCCCGAAGCGACGCCGGCCCAGATTGCGGAGCAGCTCCTGGCCCAGGCCACCGGCGGCAAGATCAGCGGGCTCAAGGGCTCGCCGAACCAGTTGCTGCAGGTGAAGGGCGAGGCGCCGTCGCAGGAGAAGAAGGCGGAAGGCAAGGCGAGCAAGCTGAAGCTGTTCTGAAGCGGGCGGATGGGGCGCGACGCCGGACGCCTGGTCGCGCTTGCCGCTGTTCAGCCCCGCTGAGGGCGTCTTCGATCACGCAGGGAGAGTGCCGCCCGATCGCGAGCAAAGCGCCCGCGCTCATCACCCTCCAGGGTCCAGCGCAGCGCGTGACGCAGCCCCGCCCGGCGCGCCGCCTCGAGATCGGAGGCACGATCACCGATCATGATCGCGTCGCGTCGCTGCAATCCCAGCTGGCGTGAGGCCTTGACCAGCAAACCGGGCCTTGGCTTGCGGCAGAGGCAGGGGCGGGCGTAGGCCGTCACCCGGCCCCCGCCGAGATGCGGGCAGGCCAGCACCGCCCGGAAGTGCACGCCGTGCCGCTGGTAGCGGGCCAGCATGGCATTGGTGAAACGCGCGTAGTCGCCGCTGGCGAACAGTCCGCGCGCGATGCCGGATTGATTGGTGACGACGACCAGCTGGTAGCCCTGGCCGAGCAGCTGGCGGCAGAGCCGAATGGCGCGCCGGGGGATCTGCAGGTCCTCAGGCCGGTGCGGGTAACCGACATCCCGGACCAGCACGCCATCGCGATCCAGGAAGGCCACCCGCCGGGCGCCCTGCGAGGACCGCGAGCAGAGGAAGAACGGTGAGCGAAGGCGGCCGGCTGTCAGGCGCACGTCATGGTCATCGGCCTAGAGCAGCAGCAGGGCGCCCAGCCCCAGGAAGGCGAAGAACCCGACCACGTCCGTGATCGTGGTCAGCACCACGCTGCCGGCCAGGGCGGGGTCGATATCCAGTTTCTTCAGCAGCAGGGGCAGGCCCACCCCGGCGAAGGAGGCGGTGAACTGATTCAGGATCATCGCCACCGCGATGACGCCGGCCAGACCGGGCGAGCGGAACCACATCAGTACGATGGCCGCCACGACCAGCGCCCACAGGGTGCCGTTGATCAGCGCCACGGCCACTTCCTTTTTCAGCAGGGCGGTGGCGTTGGCGCTGCTGATCTGGCCCAGGGCGAGGCCGCGAATCATCAGGGTCAGGGTCTGGCTGCCGCCGATGCCGCCCATGCTGGCCACGATGGGCATGAGCACCGCCAGGGCGACGATCTGATCCAGGGTGGCCTGAAACAGGCCGACCACGGCCGAGGCCATGAAGGCGGTGATCAGGTTGATACCCAGCCACACCGCGCGGCGGCGGGCGCTGCGCCGGACCGGGGCGAAGATATCGTCCTCCTCGTCCAGGCCGGCCGGGGCGAGCAGGCTGTGTTCGGCCTCGTCGCGGATGACGTCGACCACGTCATCGATGGTGACCCGGCCGAGCAGGATGTTGCGTTCATCCACCACCGGGGCGGAGATCAGGTCGCGGTCCTCGAAGCGCTTGGCCACCTCGGTGGAGCTGATGTCCACCGGCAGGGCGCGGAACTCGCGGTCCATGGCCTCGCTGACGGTCACGTCCGGCGACAGGGTCAGCACCTTGTGCAGCGGCAGGATGCCGAGGAAATGGCCGTAGCGGTCGGTCACGAACAGGGTGTCGGTATGGCCGGGCAGATCGCCCAGCATGCGCAGATAGCGCAGCACGACTTCCAGCGGCACGTTGGGGCGGACACTCACCGTGTCCGTGTTCATCAGACCGCCGGCGGTGTCGTAGGGGTAGGACAGCACCTGCTCGACCCGGGCCCGCTGGGCCTCGTCCATCGAAGAGAGCACCCGCTGGGTGAGGGTCTCGGGCAGGTCGTCGATGAAGTCGGCCAGGTCGTCGACTTCCAGACCTTCGGCGGCCGCGACCACCGCCTCCACGTCCATGGCCTTGATCAGGCCGGCGCGCAGCTCCTCATTCAGGTGCAGCAGGATCTCACCACGATCCTCGTCACTGACCAGATTCCAGATGATCTCGCGCTCGCCCGGCGGCAAGGATTCGATCATCAGGGCGATTTCGCTGGGGTGCAGCGAGCTCAGCACGCGCTGCACCGGGCCCCTTCGGCCGCTGTCCATTGCCTGGCGGAGATGGTCGATCGGCTGGCTCATGGTCTGCCTTTGCTGCGGTCCGTGGGAGTTCCCGTGATCCAGGGCGAATTGTAGGCACCTGACGTATCATTGCCCAGTTTGTGACGATTGGCCCGGACTTTTCATGAATCTTGCACGCCCTCGCTTGTCCTTTGAATCCACAGGACATTTCGCTCACCCGGCCACAGGCCCTGAGACGCTTCCAGTGACGAAATCACTCGGGCATGCAGAGTCCTGCGCGGTCATCGCGCGGATTCATGACTAGGGCGGGCCGGGACAGGATGAAACGAGCACTGATTACCGGCGCGACCGGTCAGGACGGCGCCTACCTGGCCGAGTTCCTGCTGGACAAGGGTTATGAGGTTCACGGCATCAAGCGGCGGGCCTCGCTGTTCAATACCGACCGGGTCGATCACCTCTACGAGGAACCGCACGTCAAAGGGCGGCGTTTCATCCTGCATTACGGCGATCTCACCGATGCCACCAACCTGATCCGGGTGGTGCAGGAAGTGCAGCCGGACGAGATCTACAATCTCGGCGCGCAAAGCCATGTGCAGGTCTCCTTCGAAAGCCCGGAGTACACCGCCGATGCGGACGCCATGGGCAGCCTGCGTCTGCTCGAGGCCATTCGCATCCTCGGCCTGACGGAGAAGACCCGCTTCTATCAGGCCTCGACCTCGGAGCTCTACGGCAAGGTGCAGGAAGTGCCGCAGACCGAAAGCACGCCCTTCTACCCGCGCTCGCCCTACGCGGTGGCCAAGCTCTACGCCTACTGGATCACGGTCAATTACCGCGAGTCCTACGGCATGTATGCCTGCAACGGCATTCTGTTCAATCACGAATCACCGATCCGCGGCGAGACCTTCGTCACCCGCAAGATCACCCGCGCGCTGGCCCGCATCGTGCTCGGCCTGCAGGACTGCCTGTACCTGGGCAATCTGGATTCACTGCGCGACTGGGGCCACGCCCGCGATTACGTGGAAATGCAGTGGCTGATGCTGCAGCAGGAGCAGCCTGAGGACTTCGTCATCGCCACCGGCGAACAGCACTCGGTGCGCGAGTTCGTGACCCGGGCCGCCGCCCGACTCGGCCTGGAGCTGGAGTGGCAGGGGCGCGGCCGTGACGAGCAGGCGACCGTGGTGCGGGCGCCGAAGGACTGCGCGGTGCAGCCCGGCAAGCTGATCGTGGCGGTCGACCCGCGCTACTTCCGCCCGGCCGAGGTGGAGACCCTGCTGGGCGATCCGGCCAAGGCCAAGCAGAAGCTGGGCTGGCAGCCGCAGGTCAGCTTCGAGGCGCTGGTTCACGAAATGGTGGACGAGGATCTGGAACTGGCGCGGCGCGATGCGCTGGTCAAGGACGCCGGCTACAAGGCCTTTGATTACCATGAGTGAGGTCGGGGGGCTGGCGCCCACGGTGCCGCCGTGGCGACCTGCGCCGCGACGAGGCAACCCGCATGGATAAATCGTCCCGCATCTATGTGGCCGGGCACCGCGGCATGGTCGGCTCGGCCATCGTGCGCGCCCTGCAGGCCGAGGGCTTCGACCAGCTGCAACTGGCGACCAGCAGCGAGCTGGACCTGCGTCATCAGGCCCAGGTCGATCGCTTCTTCGCCGAGAACCAGCCCGAGTACGTCTTTCTGGCTGCCGCGAGGGTGGGCGGCATCCTGGCCAACAATGATTTCCCC
>JBFJTN010000309.1:0-4001 GCA_041625325.1 Oceanococcus sp.
GATGCCCCAGGTGGCGTTATTTTGCGTGCCATTGGCGATGACCAGGCGATCCTGCTCCACCGCGAAAACCAGCGGGTGGGCAGCCAGGCTGGCGGCCTGTTCGGCGCTCATGCGGGCGGCGAAGCCGGTCAGCACGCTGTCATAGCGGTACAGCAGGGTGGCGCCGGCCAGACCGCCGAGCAGGCTGTCCACGGTGGCGTCGAGGTTTTCGACCAGCGGCGCATGGATGCGCACGATGTACTGATCGTCGATCAGGCCGATGTCGTCGGCCGCGGCAGCGGCAAAGCTGAGTCCGAGCCCTGCCAGCAGGGCCAGTGATGCTGTCTTCAAGGTGTATCCCCCCGGGTATTGTTCAAGGATGTTTACTACGGGGCTGCATTGTCCCGGCGGCTGGCGGGACTGTCTGTAGGGGACATCCACACCGCGTGTAGTGATTTCACTACAAACGCGCTAGAGTGCGAAAAAACAGCGGGCAGGATCATGAGCAAGCGCCCCATTCGCATCCTCAGCGTCGACGATCACAAGATGATTCACCGGGCCATCGCGCATCTGGCCTCCGAGCACGAGGACCTGACCGTGGTGGGCGAGGCTCATACCGGCGAGGAGGCCCTGGATTTCGTCGAGGCCCTGGGCCCGGACATCGCCCTGATGGACCTCAACATGCCGGGCATCGGCGGCCTGGAGGCGACCGAGCGCATGCGGGTCAAGCACCCCCGGGTCCGGGTCATCGTGCTGTCCGGCCACACCCAGGAACCCTACCCGTCCCGGGCGCTGGCCGCCGGCGCGGCCGGCTTCCTGTGCAAGAACTGCGCGGAGGAGGAGATGCTGGTGGCGATCCGCCGGGTGGCCCAGGGCAAGCGCTACATCTCGCCGGAGATCGCCGGCGACCTGTCCGCCCGCCTGCTGCGCCCGGACGGTGCCTCCAGCTTCGATCTGCTGTCCGAGCGCGAGATGGCGGTGGCGCTCAAGATCACCGCCGGCCACGGCACCCAGGACATCGCCGACATGCTCAAGATCAGCCCCAACACGGTGAGCAGCTTCCGCCGCCGCATCTACGACAAGCTGGATGTCAGCAATGATGTGCAGCTGACCCTCACCGCCATCCGCCACGGCCTGCTCGGCGAGATGCTGGGCCTGTAGACAGCACTGGGGGTAAGCTGTCAGGCGGCCCGTCGCATGGGGAGGAGACCATGGATCTGCTGAAGCTGTTCGACAATGCCGAGGACGCGCGCGACTTCGCGCCCGGCGCGGTGCTGTTCACCGAGGACGAGCCCGGCCACCTGATGTACGTGATCCTGCAGGGCGAGGTCGAGGTGCGCAGCCACGGCCAGCCGGTGGCCATCTGCGGCCCGGGCGAGATGATCGGCGAGCTGGCCCTGATCGACGAGGGCAGCCGCAGCGCCACCGCCATCGCGCGCAGTGACTGCTGCCTGGCGCCGCTGGACGAGCAGCGCTTCCTCACCCTGGTGCGGCAGACCCCGGAATTCGCCCTGCATGTGATGCGCGAGCTGGCCCGCAAGCTGCGCCATATGAACGATCTGCATGGCGGCTGAGCCATGAGCAGCGTGCAGGCGGATGCGAAGGCGTCCCCGACGAGTCAGCGTGTGCCCGTGCTCGGGCCGCGGGTCCCGCGCCGCGGCAACGCCATGTCGCGCTGGCTGGGCCATGCGGTGCTGGCCCTGCTGGGCTGGCGGGTGGCCGGCGAGATGCCGGACGCGCGCAAGTTCATCATCATCGGCGCACCGCACACCTCGAATCTGGACGGCCTGCTCGGCATGGCCGCGCTGATGGCCATGGGCCTGCGTGCCAACACCATGATCAAGGACAGCCTGTTCCGCGGCCCGCTGGGGCCGCTGCTGCGCTGGCTCGGCGCCCTGCCCATCGACCGCGCCAGCCCCAAGGGCGTGGTCGAGCAGAGCATCGACGCCTTCGCCCGCAGCGAGGCGCTGGTGCTGCTGATCACCCCCGAGGGCACCCGCAAGGCGGCGCCCGAGTTCAAGAGCGGCTTCTACCGCATCGCGCTGGGCGCCGGCGTGCCCATCGTGCCGGCCGCGGCCAACTACCGCATCCGCGCCGCCATCCTCGGCGAGCCGATGTTGCCCAGCGGCGACTACGCCGCCGACCTGGCCCGCCTGATCGCCTACTTCCGGCGCCAGGGTGCGCCCTGCCGGCCCGAGCGCCTGTCCCTGCCGCTGCGCGACAGCTGAGGCGGGCGGGCCTGGACACGACGGGAGGCCGCCGATCAACGCTCAGGAGCAGCTGATACGCGAACACCGGCCCGAGGCGATCCGCCGGCGGCTCGCCGCGCCGACCGTGCGGGACCATGTCTCGGACGCCGTGCTCGGCGGCATCGACGGCTGCGTGACCACCTTCGCGGTGGTCTGCGGCGCCGTGGGCGCGGGATTTTCCGGCACCGTGGCCATCGTGCTGGGGCTGGCCAACCTGCTGGCCGACGGCTTCTCCATGGCGGTGAGCAACTTCGAGGCGATTCGCGCCCAGACCGAACACGCCGAGGCGCTGCGCCGGCAGGAACATGATCACATCGACAGGGTGCCGGAGGGCGAGCGCGAGGAGATCCGCCAGATCTTCGCCGGCAAGGGCTTCGCCGGCGACACCCTGGAGCGCATCGTCGACACCATCTGCCAGGACCGCCAGCTCTGGGTGGACACCATGCTGCAGGAGGAACACGGCCTGGCCCTGGGCGATCACCGGCCCTGGCGCGCGGCCCTCACCACCTTCACCGCCTTCGTCACGGTCGGCCTGATCCCCCTGCTGCCCCTGTTCGTGCCGGCCTGGTCCGCCAGCCTGCAGTTCGGCCTCAGTGCGGCCCTGGCCGGGCTGATGTTCCTGGGCATCGGCATGCTCAAGAGCCTGGTCTTCGGGCGCCCGGTCTGGCGCGCCGGCCTGAGCACCCTGGCCACCGGGGGCACCGCCGCCGCACTGGCCTTCGCCACCGGCTACCTGCTGCGCAGCCTGTTCGGCATCGGCGGTCTCTGACGCCCCTCCCGCCCGCGGATTCGCCCTTCACTTTTCCCTGACCGGGCGAATGGTCTGATGGCCGCGTGGACGGTGGGAGCCGAAGCATGAACACTGCAATTCTGGTGACGGAAATCGTCGCCAATGAAGGTACCAGCTGCGCCTTTCTGGGCGAGGAAGACACCCTGGCGGTCGCCCGTCTGAGCGACGATGGCCAGTGGAGCCTGCGCCTGAGCGCGGGCAGCGAACATCGCTGCCGGGACTTCGACGAGATGCGCGAGCTGGTTCGCACGCTGGTGCCGGGCGGCAACGCCTGTTTCGAGCGCCGCCGCATCATTTCGCGTCGCCTGCACCGCAGCCGCCTGCTGGCCCGTGAACGCCAGGGCGAAGCGGAACAGGTCGCCCTGCCGGTGACCAGCGGCTAGCTGACCGCGCCGGGGCACAGCGCTCGCCGTGCCCTGCCCCCGGCAGGCTCAGGTCCTGACCGGCCCGACCCAGACCTGCTGCGCATTGACGAATTCGTGGATGCCGTGCGGCCCCAGCTCGCGACCGTAGCCGGAACGCTTGATCCCGCCGCTGGGCAGCCGCGGATCGGTCTTGACGATGCCGTTCACCGCCACCTGGCCCGCCTCGATGTCGCGCGCCATGGCCTCGCCGCGCCCGGCCTCGGTCCAGATCCCCGCCCCCAGGCCATAGGCCGTGTCATTGGCCAGGGCCAGGGCATGATCCGCATCGCGCGCCCGCACCAGCGCCGCCACCGGCCCGAAGGTCTCCTCGCGGAAGGCCGTCATCGCCGGCTCCACCTCGCCCAGCAGGGTGGCCGGGTAGAAGAAGCCGGGCCCGTCCGGCAGCTCGCCGCCGAGCAGGCAGCGGGCACCGGCCTCCACCGTGTCATCCACCTGGCGAGCCAGCTGCATGCGCAGGTCCTCGCGGGCCAGCGGGCCGATGTCGGTGGTCTCCTCGCGCGGATCGCCCAAGCGCAAGGCGGACAGACGGTCGCTGAGCATGCCGCTGAGCCGTTCGTA
>JBFJTN010000310.1:0-3969 GCA_041625325.1 Oceanococcus sp.
GCCGTCTTGTCCGCAGGATTCACCGCGCCCTGGGCCTGCTGGTCGGGCTGCAGCTGCTGATGTGGGTCAGCGGCGGGCTGATCATGAGCGCTTTCGACATCGACACGGTGCGCGGGGAGCATCGCCGGCAGGTGCAGGCGCCCCAGGCACTGTCGGCGGATGAAGCGTATCTGTCCCCGCAGGCCATGCTGGCGGCCGCCGGTGGTGAGATCACCGATCTGGAGCTGGGTCAGCTGCTCGGGCGGCCGGTTTACCGTCTGGGCGGGGCGCAGGGCGATCAGCTCTTTGATGCCCGCAGCGGGGAGCGGCTGTCACCGCTGTCAGAGGAGCTGGCCCGGCAGCTGGCCCTGGCCGACTACGCCGGCGAGGGGGCACTGGTGGCCGCCGAATGGATCACCGAGCCGGCCCTGGAGTACCGCGGCCGCGCGCTGCCCCTGTGGCGACTGCGCTTCGATGATGATCTCGACACCACGCTGTACGTCTCTCCGGCCACCGGCAAGGTGGTGGCCCGCCGCAATGACATCTGGCGCCTGTTCGATGTCGTCTGGATGCTGCACATCATGGATTACGGCGAACGCGAGGATTTCAACAATCCGCTGCTCATCGCATTTGCCGCCAGTGCGCTGGCCTTCGTGTTCAGCGGCCTGCTGATGCTGTGGCTGGCCTACCGGCCGTCCCGGTCGCAACCGGCCGGCTAGAGCCGGCCCGGCTCAGAAGGCGTCGCCCGGCACCCGCACCCAGCCTTCCATCAGCACCCGCGCCGAACGCGACATGATCGCCTTGGTGGCGGTCCACTGACCGTCCACCTCGCGCGCCTGCGCGCCCACCCGCAGGGTGCCGGAAGGGTGGCCGAAGCGCACCGCCTCACGGGCGCCGCCGCCGGCGGCCAGATTGACCAGGGTGCCGGGAATGGCCGCGGCGGTGCCGATGGCCACCGCCGCCGTGCCCATCATGGCGTGGTGCAGCTTGCCCATGGACAGGGCCCGGACCAGCAGATCGATATCCCCGGCGGCGATGGCCTTGCCGCTGGAAGCGGTATAGCCGGCCGGCGGGGCGACGAAGGCCACCTTGGGCGTGTGCTGGCGGTTCGCCGCGTCCTCGATGCGATCGATCAGGCCCATGGCCAGGGCACCGTGGGCGCGCAGGGTCTCGAAGCGGGCCAGCGCGGCGGTATCGCCGTTGATCGCTTCCTGCAGTTCGGTGCCGGTATAGCCGATGTCGGCCGCATTCACGAAGATGGTGGGGATGCCGGCATTGATCAGGGTGGCCGGCAGGCGGCCGATGCCCGGCACTTCGAGTTCGTCGACCAGATTCCCGGTGGGGAACATGGCGCCCTCGCCGTCGGCCGGGTCGAGGAACTCGATCTGCACCTCGGCGGCGGGGAAGGTCACCCCGTCCAGCTCGAAATCCCCGGTTTCCTGCACCTGCCCGTCACGGATCGGCACCTGGGCGATGATGGTCTTGCCGATGTTCTGCTGCCAGATCCGCACGGTGCAGAGGCCCTGCTCGGGAATCCGCGACGCATCGACCAGGCCGTTGGCGATGGCAAAGGAGCCCACCGCGGCGGTGAGGTTGCCGCAGTTGCCGCTCCAGTCGATCACCGGGCGGTCAATCGCCACCTGGCCGAACAGGTAGTTCACGTCGTGATCGGGCCGCTCGCTGGGCGACAGGATCACCGTCTTGGAAGTGCTGGAGGTGGCGCCGCCCATGCCGTCGGTGTGCTTGCCGTAGGGGTCGGGGCTGCCGATCACCCGCAGCAGCAGGGCGTCGCGCGCCGGGCCGGGCTGCTGCGCCGCCTCCGGCAGGTCCAGCAGCCTGAAGAAGACGCCCTTGGATGTGCCGCCACGCATGTAGGTGGCGGGGATGCGGATTTGCGGCGGGTGGGTCATGGCAGGCAAGTCTCGGGCAGGCGCCGGATTTTAGCAGTGCGCCCGCCAGTGCATCGATCCTGCGGCGGATGCAGGACCGAAAGGGGTGTCAGCTGACCGCCGGCGCGCCGCGCTTGAGCATGCAGATCCGGCGGCCACCTTCCTCCCAGCGCACCTCGTCCATGACCCCGCGGATCAGCAGCAGGCCGCGGCCGCTGCTGGCCAGAAAGCCGGGGTCCGGGTTCGCGGCCGGGCGGCCGGGGTCGAAGCCGCGGCCCTGATCCTGGATCTGTGCCGAGAAGCCGCCCGGGCCCAGGCTGGCGCGGATCGACACCGCTCGGCGCGCATAGGCCGGGTCCGCCTGGCGCTCGGCGACCAGCGCTTCGAAGCGGCCCCAGTCCTCTTCCTTGAGGGCCGAGTCGATCTCCAGGTTGCCGTGCACCAGGGCGTTTTCCACCGCTTCGGTCAGGCACACCCGTACCTGATCCGGGCTGATGCCCAGGCCGCCGAGGCCGGCGGCGAAGTGGTGGTGGATGCGCACCACGGCCTTGTGCAGCGAGGCCCGCTGGCTGGGCAGGCGAAAGCTCAGGGTTTCCTCGAACAGCGGGTCGGCCCGTTCCACATCGGTCAGGCTGCGCGCCTGCAGCAGGTCCAGCCGCGACAGGATGCGGCGGATCTCGCCGCCGGTGATGGGCTTGAGGACCAGGTCCATGGCGCCGGAGCGGATCGCCCGCAGGGACACGTCAAGGTCCGCATGGCCGGTCATCAGCACCACGGGCAGGCGCGGATGGGCCTTGCCCAGCGCCTCGAGCAGGGCCAGACCGTCCATTTCCGGCATCCGGATGTCGCTGAGGACCAGATCGGGGGGCGGCCCATCCTGCGCCAGCAGGTCCAGGGCCTGCCGGCCGTCGCTGGCACAGCTCACCTCACAGCGGCTGTCATGCAGGACCACGCTGAGAAAACTGAGGATGGCGGGGTCATCGTCGATGACCAGGACATGACGCGACATGCGGGTGGCGGCTGGGAATCGTCCCGACATCTTACGCCAGTGACGGCGGCCGACCCGTGCTGCCCCGCGACGGTGCGACTGCGCCCTGACGCATTGTCCTGGTGCGGTGCGGGATGCTGCCGGGGCCGGGCGGCAGGCATCCCGGACCCGCCCACCCGGCCTGTGGCGTAACTGGCCCGGAAATTGCGGGCAGCGACCGCAGGTGCCATTCACTGCCCCGGCCAGGCGCACAGCCGCCCCGGGGCGATCGGGAGTGTTTCATGCGTTATTTGCTGGCTGCGTGCGCAGCCCTGCTGTGTGCCTGCGATGGCGGGCGCGCGATCTCCGGCCTGTCCGGGCGGGACGCCCCCGTGGCGGTCGCGCCGGATGCCGCGCCGGCCGGTCCCTGGGCCGCCGCCGACGAGGACTACGACTTCGGCCGCATCAGCCTGCGTGACGAGGTCACCGGCGACACCCACGAATCCGACATCCACGGTTACATCCGTTACCCGCAGGATGCGCCCGGGCCTTTTCCGGTGCTGCTGTTCCAGCACGGCCGCCATCAGACCTGCGAGACCGGCATCGGCCAGGCGCCGGTCTTCGTCGGGGATGACAACTGCCCGGAGCTGTCGCCGGTGCTGGCCCCGGCCGCCAGCTATCGCGGTTACGACTATCTGGCGCAGAACCTGGCCAGCCACGGTTACGCCGTGATCTCCATCGACACCAATGATGTCAATGACAACGACAGCGGCGCCGGCAGCGGCGATACCGGGGCGCTGGCCCGGGCCACCCTGATCCTGGCGCACCTGGACGCCTTTCGCGAGATCAGCCGCTCCGGCGGGCAGGGCTTTGATCACCTGGCCGGCCGGCTGGACTTCAGCCGGGTCGGCATCATGGGTCATTCGCGGGGAGGTGAGGGCGTGAGCCGCACGGTCACGCTGAACGCGGAGCAGGACGAGCCTCACCAGTTGCAGGCGGTGTTCGCCCTGGCGCCCACCGATTACATGAGCCAGGCCGTGGCCGGCGTCACCTACGCCACCCTGCTGCCCTACTGCGATGGCGATGTGGAAGACCTGATGGGCAGCTTCGCCTACGACAATGCGCGCTATGCCA
>JBFJTN010000311.1:0-3927 GCA_041625325.1 Oceanococcus sp.
AGGCCAGCTGGCCCATGGCTTCGGCCTGTTTGGAAGCGGCCGTGCCGTCCTTCACCCGGGCCAGGATGCCGTGCAGGATGCCGGCCATGCGGAAGAAGTTGTAGGCCATGCAGAAGTCCCACTCGTCCGGCGTGGGCAGGGCGAAGCCGGTGCGGCGGGCGTACATCGCCACGTAGTCCTGCTCGGAAGGAATATTCAGCGCGGCCAGATCCTGCCCGGCCAGGCCGCGCATGGCGCCGACCGGTGGCATGTGCCAGGTCATGCAGTGATAGGAGAAATCCGCCAGCGGATGACCCAGGGTGGACAGCTCCCAGTCCAGCACGGCGACCACACGATTCTCCGTCGGATGGAAGATCATGTTGTCCAGGCGGTAGTCCCCATGCACGATGCTGGTGGTGTCATCGGCGGGAATGTTCTCGGGCAGCCATTCGATCAGGCGATCCATGGCCGGAATGCGGTCGGCCGAGGAGGAGGCGTACTGCTTGGACCAGCGCCCGATCTGGCGGGCGAAGTAATTGCCGGCCTTGCCATAGTCAGCCAGGCCCAGCGCCGCGTAGTCCAGGGTGTGCAGGGCGGCGATCACCCGGTTTTCCTCGGCGTAGATCTCGGCGCGGTCCTGATTCGACAGGCCGGGCAGGGCGGGATCCCAGAAGATGCGGCCCTCGACGCAATCCATCACGTAGAAGGCGGTACCGATGACGGCGTCGTCCTCGCACAGGCACCAGGTTTTCGCCACCGGCACCTCGCTGTCCGCCAGCGCGGTGATGACCCGGTATTCGCGATCCACCGCATGGGCGGACTTGAGCAGCTTGCCGGGCGGTTTGCGCCGCAGCACGTAATTGGCGCGCGGCGTGATCAGCTTGTAGGTGGGGTTGGACTGGCCGCCCTTGAACTGCTCCACCGTCAGCGGGCCGGTGAAACCGGGAATCTGATCGGCCAGATAACGCTCCAGTGCGCTCACATCGAAGCGATGCCTGTCGCGCACTTCCATGGTGCCGCTGAAGGCCTCGCTCATGCCGGCCGATCCATGGTCACGACCACCTTGCCGGAGACCTGGCGATCCATCAGCGCACGGATCGCCTCGGCGCCACGCTCCAGCGGGTAGGTGTCGGCGATGTGCGGCTTGAGCTGGCCTTCGTTGAACCAGCCGATCAGCTGGCGCAGGTCCATCATCAGGTTCATCGGCTCGCGCTTGCCATAATCGCCCCAGAACACGCCGACGATGGCGCAGCCCTTGAGCAGGGCGAGGTTGAGCGGAATCTTCGGGATCTCGCCATTGGCGAAGCCGACCACCAGATAGCGGCCGCGCCAGGCGATGCTGCGCAGGGCCGGTTCCGCATAGCCGCCGCCGACCGGGTCGTAGATCACGTCCGCGCCCTTGCCGCCGGTGAGTTCGCGGATGCGGGTCTTCAGATCTTCTTCGTTGTAGTTGATGGTCTCGTCCGCGCCATGTTCGCGGCAGACGGCCAGCTTCTCGGCGGTGGAAGCGCAGGCGATGACCTTCGCGCCCATGGCCTTGGCGATCTCGATCGCGGCCAGGCCGACGCCGCCGGAGGCGCCGAGCACGCACAAAGTCTCGCCCTCCTTGAGCCGGGCGCGGTCCTTCAGGGCGTGCAGCGAGGTGCCGTAGGTCATGACGAAGGCGGAGGCGGTGACGAAGTCCATTTCCGGCACCATCGGGATCACCTGCATGGCCTTGCAGCGCACCTGCTCGGCGATGCCGCCCCAGCCGGTGAAGCTGATCACCCGGTCACCGGGCTTGACGTTCTTCACCTTCTCGCCAATCGCCGAGATCACCCCGGCCGATTCGCCGCCAGGAGAGAAGGGGAGATCCGGGTGAAACTGATAGAGGTCGCGGATGATCAGGGTGTCCGGGAAGTTGACCGCCGCCGCGTGCACGTCGACGACGACTTCGTCCGGCCCCGGCGCCAGGTCGGCGACCTCTTCCACGACCAGGGTTTCGGGCATTCCGTGTTGCTTGCAGAGCAGGGCTTTCATGGTTTCTCCGACAAGGTGTTGTGCGGGGGCAGGTCATCCAGGATATGCCGCAGGCGGCCTTCGATCGAGCGCTTGATCCCCGGGTGGGTGAGCACGTAGAAGCGATTGTCCTTCACCGCCTGCAGGGTTTCGCGCATCACATCCTCGGCGCTGAGCCGGCCGCTGTTCACCGCATGGCGGGTCATCGCGTCCATCTGCGCGGTCAGCGGGTGCGGATTCTTCGGTGCGCCGGCCGGGCGTGAGCGCTCGGAATCGGCGATGCCGGTCTTGACGAAGGCCGGGCACAGCACCGAGACGTTCACCTGGCTGTTGAGCATGCGCAGCTCGTGATGCAGGCATTCGCTGATGGTCACCACCGCATGCTTGCTGGCGCAGTAGATGCTGCTGCCCGGCACCGAGAGCAGTCCGGCGGCCGAGGCGGTGTTGACGATGTGGCAGTCCTGGCCGGAATCGATCATGGCCTGGGTGAAGCTGCGGATGCCGTGAACCACGCCCATCACATTCACATCCAGCACCCAGCGCCATTCCTCCAGGGTAGCGGTCCAGGTCGGGCCGCTGACCCCCACCCCTGCATTGTTGAACAGCAGCTGGGCACCGCCGAAACGTTCGGCGGCCAGCTGGGCCAGCGCATCCACTTCGGTCTGATCCGCCACATTGCAGCGCTGGGTGGCCAGTTCGCTGCCTTCCAGCATCTGCGCGGTGGCATCCAGTCCCGCCTCGTCGATGTCCGCCAGCACCAGGCGCATGCCTTCGGCGGCGCAGAGTCTGGCGAACTCGCGGCCGAAGCCGCTGCCGGCTCCGGTGATGACGGCGGTTTTTCCCTTGAGGTCCTGCATCGGCTTTACCGGTAGGTGATCAGGCTGCTGTCGCCAGCCTGCTCGAAGTGGGCGTAACTGTTCAGGGTGCTCAGGCTCAGGCGCCCGGGCTGGAACAGGATCTTGGTCAGCGAGCCATTGGCAATGCTGCTGTTGAGCCTGGCGACCTGGTGATCGGGCAGGTCCAGCAGGGACTGCGTGATCGCCGTGATCGGGCCGCCGGAGGTGAACACGGCGATGTGCCGCCCGCGCTCCGGATTGCTGGCGGCCAGATCCTTCACCGCGGTGATGCAGCGCTCCTTGAAGTGACGCCAGCTCTCGCGGTAGTCGGCGTCGTGCTCGCCGGACATCCAGCGGGCGAAGGCGGCGACGAAGATGCTCTGGAACTCCTGGCGCGGATTCGGGTGCTCCTGGAACAGGGCGCGCAGGAAGGCCGGGTCGCCGAAGCGGGGCTCATGCCGCAGCAGCATCTCGTTGTGGTCGTATTCGTCGAAGCCACCCTCCACCTGCCAGTCGGACCCGGGCTGCAGTTCAGTTCGCAGGGTCGTGCAGGCGGCCTCGGCAGTCTGCCGGTGTCGCCGCAGCCGACCGGTGACGATGTGATCCAGCCTGATGCCGGCCCGGTCCAGCCACTGGCCGAGCTCCCGGCCCTGACGCTGACCCAGCTCGGACAGCTCGTCGTAATTGGCCTTGCCAAAAGAGGCCTGGCCGTGGCGGATCAGGGTGATGGTGCCCATGGCTTCGCTGAAGAGAGGAATCGAGCCAGCTTATACCGGCCACGGGACGCAGACCAATCGGCATTTCGCATGGCAACCCATTCGTATCATTCATGGATTGGGGGGTGGAATTTGTCCTGCGATGAATGAGAATAGGCGGCTGGCGTGAGCCGCACGAACCATGAAGAGGAAGACCAGATGACGATTCGTTTTGACGGCCAGGTGGCCATCGTGACCGGGGCCGGCAACGGTCTGGGTCGTTCGCATGCGCTGCAGCTGGCGGCCCGTGGCGCCAATGTGGTGGTCAATGATCTGGGCGGCGCGCGTGACGGTACGGGTGCCTCGTCGGCCGCGGCCCAGGCGGTGGTGGAGGAGATCAAGGCCGCCGGCGGTGAGGC
>JBFJTN010000312.1:0-3908 GCA_041625325.1 Oceanococcus sp.
CCCGCCCGCTGCCCAGCCGCCGCTCGCCGTAACCGCGGGCCAGCAGCACTTCCCCATCGCGCACGATGGCCAGCGCGATGCCGGGAATGGAGAAGCGCTCGCGCACCTGCTCGACCAGCGGGTCGAAGCCGGCTGGCAAGGGGGCCGCGGCCTGTGGCTGGGCCGCCGCCAGCAGGCCCGGACTCAGCAGTCCGGCCATCATCAACAGAAATATGCCGCGCATGTCGTTCTCCTCATGGCTGATGGTCCGGCGCCGCACGCGTTGCCAGTGGGCGGCCCGGGTGATAGGGTACACAATTGTGAACCCCACGTAATCCGGAGCCCCTGGATGTTGAACTTCCCGCGTGTGTCGCAGCTTGCCGGCCTCTGGCTCGGCCTCTCCCTCAGCGCCGCCGCGCTGGCCATTCCCGGCGAGATTCCGTATCAGGCGGTCCCCGGGGCCGCTCCGGTGCCGCTGGTCGACAGGGCCGGCCTGGGCTCCGTCGAGGAGCTGGAAAGCTTCCTCGACGGCGTGATGGCCGATCAGGTGCTCAGCCACGAGGTGGTCGGCGCCGTGGTGGCGGTGGTCAAGGACGGTGAGCTGTTCTTCGTCAAGGGCTATGGCTGGGCCGATCGCGAGGCCCGGGTGCCGATGGACGGGTCGCGTCATCTGGTGCGCCCCGGCTCCATCTCCAAGCTGTTCACCTGGACCGCCCTGATGCAGCTGGTCGAGCAGGGCAAGGTCGATCTGGAGGCGGACGTCAACGACTATCTCAGCGCCTTCCAGATTCCAGCGACCTTCGAGCAGCCGATCACCATCCGCAATCTGCTGACCCATACCGAGGGCATGGAGGATGGTGGCCTGGGCTTTCTGATGGCCAGCGATGTCAGCGAGTTCGCGCCGCTGGGCGAGTTCCTGCAGGAGCACATGCCGGCGCGGGTGCGCCCGCCCACCACCGACTACAGCAGCGGCGGCAATGCCTCCTATTCCAACTGGGGCACGGCGCTGGCCGGCCTGATCATCGAGGAGGTCAGCGGCCAGCCCTTCGATGACTACGTGGCGCAGCACATCTTCGCCCCGCTGGGCATGCAGCGCAGCACCTTTGCCGAGCCGCTGCCGCCCGAACTCGAAGCCGACATGGCCAAGGGCTATCACCGGGTCAACGGGCTGCTCCAGCCGCGCCCCTTCGAGCTGATCCACAATTTCGCCCCGGCGGGGAGCATGACCGCGCCCGCCCCGGACATGGCCCGCTTCATGATCGCGCACCTGCAGGGCGGTCGGCTGGGCGAGGCGCAGATCCTGCGCCCGGAGACCGCGGCCCTGATGCACAGCCGCCAGTTCAGCCCCAGCCCCTACGTCAACGGCAGCGGCCTGGGCTTCTACGAGACCCGGATCAACGGTCGCCGGCTGATCGCCCACGGCGGCGATACCGTCGCCTTCCACTCGGATCTGAACCTGCTGCCGGAGGAGAATGTCGGCCTGTTCGTGTCCTACAACTCGGCTTCGCCGCTGCCGATCCGGTCCCGCGGCCATCTGCTGCGCGCCTTCATGGATCGCTACTTTCCGGCCGAACTGCCGGTGGTGGAGCCGCCGGCCGATTTCGAGCAGCGCGCCGCGCAGTATGCCGGCAGCTTCCGCCTGACCCGGCATGGCTACACCACCAACGAGAAGCTGTTCGCCGCCTTCAACCCCTTCAAGGTGGCGCCGACCGACCGCGGCACCCTGCTGGTGGCCAGCCCGCTGAGCAGCACGCCGACGGAATACGTCGAGATCGCGCCGCACAGCTTTCGCCGGGTCGACGGGGACGAGACCATGTCCTTCATGGACGGCGAGGACGGCCCGCTGAGCACGGTGTCCCTGCCCCTGGCCTTCATCGCCGCCTACCGCCTGGAACTGCATGAAACCCTGGAATTCCATGTCCTGCTGCTGGGCCTGGCCCTGATATGCGCGATCGGCGCCATCGTCGGCTGGCTGCGTCATCGCCGGGAATCGGACGGCGGCGCCCGCCTGGCCCGCGGCGCGGCGGCCCTGGGTGGTCTGGTCCTGATCCTGTCGCTGGCCGGCATGGGTCTGGCGATCGCTGACCTGATGAAGGACGCGATCTCCGGCTTCCCGTCCTACTTCAACGTCGTGCTGGCCCTGTTCCTGGTCTTCGCCGTGCTGGCCCTGGTGATTGCCGGCATGACGGTACAGGCCTGGCGAGAGGCCTGGTTCGACCGCTGGACGCGCCTGCGCTACAGCCTCTCGGCGCTGGCCTTCCTGGCCTTTGTCTGGTCGCTGAATTTCTGGAATCTTCTCGGTTACCACTACGGCTAGACGACCCCATGCGCATCTTCTTCGCCAGCCTGGCGACCGAGACCAACACCTTCTCGCCCATTCCCACCGGGCTGGCCGACTATGACTGCGTGCGTGCGGATCAGCCGGTCACCGGCTCCTTCGGCAGCACGGTCGAAGCGCTGCGGCGGCAGCTGGCTGCCGACGATGAGCTGGTCCGCGGACTGATCGCCCATGCCCAGCCCGCCGGCATCACGGTGCGCAGCGCCTATGAGGCCCTGCGCGATGAATTGCTGGAGGACCTGCGCCGGGCCGGGCCGGTGGATGTCGTGCTGCTGCTGCTGCACGGGGCCATGGTGGCGGAGGGCTACGAGGACTGCGAGCTGGATCTGGTCAGCCGGGCCCGCGCCATCGTCGGCGAGGCGGTCGCCATCGGCGTCGAGCTGGATCTGCACTGCCATATCGACGAGCGCCTCACCGCGCTGGCCGACGTGGTGCTGACCTACAAGGAGTATCCGCACGTCGATGTGGCCGCGCGACTGCTGGAACTGCACAGTCTGTGCGTGGCGACCCGCCGCCGGGCGATCCGCCCGGTGACCGCCGTGCATGACTGCCACATGGTCGGCATGTACTCCACCCAGGAGGGGCCGATGCGCGAATTCGTCCAGGCCATGCAGCAGGCCGAGCAGCGCCCGGGGGTGCTCAGCGTGTCCTTCGCCCATGGCTTCCCCTGGGGCGATGTGCCGCATGCCGGCGGCAAGCTGATCGTGGTGGCCGATGGTGATGCGGCGCTGGCCGCCGCGACGGCGGCCGAACTGGGCGAGCGCATCCATGAGCTGCGTCACGCGGTGGGTATCCGCACCCTGCCCATGGCCGAGGCCCTGGAACAGGCGCTGGCCTGCGCCGAAAGGCCGGTGGTGCTGCCGGACATGTCCGACAATGCCGGTGGCGGCGCGCCGGCCGATTCCACCTTCGTCCTGCAGTGGCTGCTGGACCACGGGGTCGAGAATGCGGGCATCGCCTTCCTCTACGATCCCGAAGCCGTGCGCATCGTCAAGGCCGCCGGGGCGGGCGCCCGGCTACCCCTGCGGGTGGGCGGCAAGACCGGCCCGAGTTCGGGCTCTCCGGTGGACCTCGAGGTGCGGGTGCTGGGCATCCGGGAGCACTACCAGCACGACTTCCCGCAGGATGATGGCGAAGCCGTGATGTTCGACATGGGTGACGTGGCGGCGGTGGAGGCCCGCGGCATCTACCTGCTGCTGGCCAGTCGCCGCAGCCAGTGCTTCTCCCATTCCGCCTTTCGCGATTTCGGCCTCGGCGAGCTGGATTTCTACATCCCCAAGTCCAGCAATCACTTCAAGGCCGGCTTCCGGGAGATTGCGGGCAGGATCATCCACATGGCGCCGCCGGGTGCCATCGTGCCGGATTTTGCCCGCATTCCTTACCGCCAGATGCCCACGGCCGACAAATTCCCCTGGTGCGACAGCGCGCAGACGGTGACCGCATGAGCGATGCAGACACCGCCTTCGATGTCGCCATCATCGGCGGTGGCATCGTCGGGGCGTCCATCGCCTATCAGCTGGCCGGGCGTGCCCGGGTGCTGCTGCTGGAGGCCGAGGCGGCGCCGGGCTATCACAGCACCGGCCGCTCCGCC
>JBFJTN010000313.1:0-3889 GCA_041625325.1 Oceanococcus sp.
GAGCTGCGCCGAATAGCCATGCGCGGACGCCGGACCCGGCAGCACGCACAGGAGCATCGCCAGCGCGGTGGCCCGCCAGCGCTTCATCCGGCCTGCCGCATCGAGCGGCGGCCTTGCGGCGCGCCCGTGGTGATGCCTGCCGGGGCCCTGGCCAGGTGCCACGACAGGTCCCGTGCCCGCTGCCGCGCCAGGCCGGGTGGCCCGATGGCAGCGGGAATCCGGCGGCCCGGGCTATTGCAGCGCCGCCTTGATCTTCTCCTCATCCAGGTACCTGCCATAGTTGGAGATCGACGCCTCGACCTTCTGGTTGGCCATCAGTTCCTGCATGGCGACCTCGCCCATGATGGCGGAGGCCTGCTGCAGGGCCGGATCCGCCGATGCGGCGGCGGCTGCATTGTTGCGCCGCCGGAGCCGGTAGACTGGCTGCGGTCAGATGGCCGCCAGGCGAGAAAGCGATTGAGCTTTATCGAATCACTGCGTCAAGCGCGTGAACTGCTGCGTCAGGAGCAGCGCCTGTCGCTGCGGGCGCTGGGCCGGGAGCTCGGCCTGGATGATGAGACGCTGGACGAGATCGCCGACGAGCTGGTGGAGATACAGCAGCTCGCCCGACGGGAGGGCCGGGCCCTGGTCTGGTGTGGTGGCGCCGATGCCGGGGAGGCGCAGGCCGGGCCCGCACAGCCGCCTGCACCGGGGCCCCTGGATTACACGCCCAGGCATCTGGCGGAGCGGATTCTGGCCTCTCGCTCGGCACTGGAGGGAGAAAAGAAGCAGGTGACGGTGCTGTTCTGCGACGTCGCCGGCTCGATGGATCTGGCCGAGGCGCTGGGCCCCGAAGGCTGGCACGAGACGCTGGACAGCTTTTTCGAGGTCCTGACCCGGGCGGTGCACAATTTCGAAGGCACCATCAATCAGTACACCGGCGACGGCGTCATGGCGCTGTTCGGCGCGCCGGTCGCGCTTGAGGAGCATGCCCGCTGCGCGGGGCTGGCCGCCCTGGAAATCCAGCGGGAGCTGGAGCCCCTGCGGGCGCAGCTGGCAATGCGGGATCTCCCGTTCGCGGCCCGGGTGGGCCTGAATTCCGGGGTCGTTGTGGTCGGGCGCATCGGCGACGATCTGCGCATGGACTACACGGCCCAGGGCCAGGTGGTCGGGATCGCGGCGCGCCTGGAAAACCTGGCGGCGCCAGGGCAGATCCTGGTGTCCGAGTTCACCCAGGCCCAGCTGGAGGACTACTTCGAGCTGGAGCCGCTGGGCCCGACAGCCGTCAAGGGGGTGTCCCGGCCGATCGGCATCGCGCGTCTGCGCGGCGCACGGATGGAGGCCAATCGTTTCAATATCGCCAGGCAGCGCGGCCTGTCCCGTTTCGTCGGCCGGGACCAGCACCTGGCGGAGCTGGTGGACATGCTGGGGGAGGTCCGGGGCGGGCGAGGGCGCACGGTCGGCGTGGTCGCCGAGGCCGGCGCGGGCAAGAGCCGCCTGTGTTACGAGTTTCTCAATGACTGCCGTGCCCAGGGCCTGACGGTGCTGGAGTGTCACGCCGTCTCGCACGGCCGGCACATGGCCTGGCTGCCGATACGCCAGCTCCTGCGCAGCTACTGTGGGCTGGACGGCTCCGAGCCGCCCACCCAGGCACTGGGCCAGGTGCGCGAGCGCCTGCTGCGCGACCAGGCGGAGGACGAGGCCGCCGTCCCGGTCGTGGCGGCCTTCCTCGGCTTGCGCGGCGAGGGGGTGCCGGAATGCACGGCCGACCCCGAGCGGCTGCAGGCGCAACTGGTCGAAGTCCTTTGCCGCATCGTCTGCGGTGTCGGCTTTGCCGGACCGGTCATCACCTATGTCGAGGATCTGCACTGGCTGGATTCCAGCTCTGAGCGGGCCCTGCGCCAATGCCTCGACGCGCTCGAGGAGGGGCGCGGGATGATGGTCGTCAACTACCGGCCCGAGTACCAGGACCACTGGCTGCAGGGCGCCCGATTCCGATGCCTGCGCCTGGAGCCCCTGGGCGCAGACGAGGTCGGCCTCCTGCTCAGGGACCGGCTGGGCGAGCACCCGAGCGTGACCGGGCTGGCCCGGCGTGTTTTCGAGCGGACCGGTGGCAACCCCTTCTTCTGCGAGGAAGTGCTGCATGCGCTGCGGGAGTCCGGGGCCCTGCGCGAGACCGCGAACGGCGTTGAATTCGCGGGTCAGCTGGGCGCGCTGGAGATTCCCGCTTCGGTGCATGATGTGCTCGCCGCGCGTATCGATCGCCTGGATGACGACAGCAAGATGGCCTTGCAGGCCGCCGCCGTGATCGGTCGCTACTTCCGGCGGGACGCTCTGGAGCGCCTGATCAATCTGCCGGGACAGCATCTGGGCAGGATCCTGGACACCCTGCAGCAGGGCGGCTTCATCCAGCCGGACAGCGCTGCAGGTCGCGGCAGCTTCCTGTTCGCGCACGCCCTGATCCAGGACGTGGCCAAGAGCTCGCTGCTGGGCAGCCGGCTGAAGGCGCTGCACGCCGAGTACGCGCGCATACTCCAGGAGGTCCATGCCACCGATCTGGATGCCATGGCCGCCCTGATCGCGCATCATCTCGAGGCGGCCGGCGAGGCGCTGGCCGCAGCGCAGTGGCTGATGCGCTCGACCGAGCATCTCTGGGCGCAGGACATCGAGCAGACCCTGAGCAACACACAGAACGCGCTGAGGCTCACCGCATCGCTGCCCGAAAGCCCCGAGCAGCAGCGCTGCCGCCTGCACGCCCTGCGGGCGATCATCGGGCGAAGCATCTTTTCCGCGCTGGACCGCAAGCTCCTGGAACGCTACGTCGAGGAGGCCTCGGGGCTGGCCGAGGCGCTGGGTGATCCGGTGGCCGCGGCGCGCATCCGGCTGGGCTACGCCAACGCGCTGGGCTTCAACTTCGGCGAGGTCGAGGCCTGGGTCGAGGGCGTCGGCGCGGTGCTGGAGATGGAGGAGCGGCTGCCCGAGCAGATCCGCGCCGCAATCCGCGGCAATGACTGGTCCTACGCATTGTTCATCCGCGGGCGCCTGGCCGAAGCCGGGCGGGAAGCCTCGGCGGCCTTCGAGGTGCTTGCGCGATATCCCGATGACCCCGCGATGAGCGCGGCGCATGCGATCGTCGGCTTCTACAAGCCGCTGTATCGCGCGATGCTCGGCGACCTGTCGGGCGCGCTGGCCGAGCTGGAATCCAACCGGGCGGGGCTGAGGCCGGCCTTGCTGGAACAATGGAAGTGGCAGTTTCTCGAAGCCGAGATGATCATCCGCCACCTCGGCGCCGGACCGCAGGGCGAGGCCGGTCTGCCAGCGGACGGGCGCGCCCTGGTGGCCGGTGAAGTGGCCTTGACGGACAGCAATATCTCGATGCGCCTGGCCGCCGCGCTCGGCCTGCTGCGGGCCGGGCAGCCGGCGGCGGCGGTGCGGCTGATCGAAGAGCAACTCGCGCTGTTCCACGCGACCGCCCGCGATCTGGAACTGGAATCACGCACCCTGGCATTTCTCTCCGAGGCCTGCTTCGCCGCCGGGGAGCCTGTGCGGGCGCAGCAGACGGCGCGCCAGGCGGTGGCGCTGGCACGAAGACACGGCGCCCGGCAGTTCGAGGTCCAGGCAAGGCTTGCCCTGGCGGCGGCGGAGCTTCCGCTCGGGGCCGATGCGGCGGCTCTCGCTGCGGATCTGGACGAACTCGACAGGCTGATTCAGGACACCGGGGCAATGGTGTACCGGCCGCGGGTGCTGGAGCTGCGGGCACGGCTGGCGGCGCGGCAGGGGGATCGGCACACCGCCCGCCAGTGCTGCGCCAGCGCGTGCCGCGCCTATCGTGAGATCGGTGCGCACGGGGCTGCGCAGGTGCTCGAAGAGCAGTTTTCCGCCTGAGCCCTATCGCCGCGCCAGGGCCGCC
>JBFJTN010000314.1:0-3886 GCA_041625325.1 Oceanococcus sp.
ATCGTGCCCTGGAACTATCCGTTCCAGAACATCTTCGCCTCCTTTGTCGCGCCCCTGATGGCCGGCAATGCGGTGGTGATCAAGGCCTCCGAAGCGGTGGCCTGGTCGACGCTGTATTTCCAGGATCTGATCGACGAGGTGCTCCGCAGCGAGGGCATCTCCACCGATACGGTGCAGATTCTCAATGGTTACGGCGCCACCGGTGCGGCGCTGGTGCGCGCAGGGGTGCAGAAGATCCTGTTCATCGGCTCCGTGGGCAACGGCCGGCGCATCATCGAGGGCAGTGCCGAACATCTCACGCCGGTGGTGATGGAACTGGGGGGCAAGGATCCGCTGATCGTCTGCGATGACGCCCATCTGGAGCACGCGGTGCACTGCGCGCTGGGCGGCTGCTACATCAATCTGGGGCAGAACTGCATTGCCTCGGAGCGCATCATCGTGCAGGCGGGGATCTATGATCGCTTCGTGGCGGCCGTGGTGGAAGAGGTCCGGAGCCTGCGCCAGGGCGTGCCCGAAGCACCCGGCCGGGTCGACGTGGGCGCCATCAACACCACTCAGCAGCTGGCCGTCATCGATGAGCTGGTGCGCGATGCGCTGGCCCATGGTGCGCGTGCGCTGGTCGGAGGGGCGCGCTGCGAGGGGCCGGGGCAGTACTACCCGCCCACCGTGCTGGTGGATGTGACACCGGACATGCGCATCGCCAGGGAAGAAGTGTTCGGGCCGGTCATGCTGATCATGAAAGTGGCCGATGACGCCGAGGCCGTGGCACTGGCCAATGCCACCGATTTCGGCCTGCAGTCCTCGGTGCTCAGTGGCAGTGCGCGGCGTGCCGAACGGATCGCTGCCCAGCTCGAGGCCGGCGCCAGCTGCATCAATGATTTCGGGCTGTGCTACCTGAATCAGGATCTGCCCTTTGGCGGGGTCAAGGCGTCCGGTTTCGGGCGCATGAACGGACGCGACGGCCTGCGCGCCTATACCAATCCCAAAGCCGTCCTCAGCGACCGTTTGCCGCTGCGGATTCCGCCCCGGCTGTTTCCGGTCGGGCCGGGAGACTACGCGCGGGCGGACGCGACCATCGGCCTGCTGTTCAGTCGCGGCCCGTTGGAAAAGTGTCGGGCGCTGCTGCGGCTGATCCGGCTGTCCCTGAGCGGAGGTCGCCCATGAGCACGCAGTTCTTTCTGGCCTTGGGGCTCATGTTCGGCGTGATCGGCCTGCTGCAGGCGTGGCTGGACTGGGCGGTGACCTCCCCACGCTTTGGCCGTTATCGCAAGCGGATTCCGGGTGCCTCGTATCGCGGGCCGCAGCACAAATGGCTGAATGTGGGTCTGAACAACCTGCTCGCCCTGTCGATCCTGGGCGCCTTTCTGTATCACTTTGGCGGGCAGTGGCTGTACCCGCAGTGGCCGGGCTTCGCCCACCTGTTCGGTGAGTGCTTCGCGGTCCTGCTGCTGTATGACTTTGCCTACTACTTCTTCCATCGGGGCCTGCACCACCCGAAGCTGATGAAGTACGTGCACGGGGTTCACCACAAGGTGCGCTTCCCGGTGGCCAGCGAAAGCGTGTACCTCAACCCGCTGGAGCAGATGGGGGCCTTCGCTCTGCTGCTGGGCGCGGTGCTGCTGCTGGGGCCGATCAGCGAGCACGCCTTCCTGCTGATGTTCTTCCTGTACTCGGTGATCAACATCATCGTGCATGCGAATCTGGTCTTTCCGCACCCGGCCCTGCGTCTGTTCAACTTCTGGGTCGAAAAGCACGATGCGCATCACGAGCACTTTCGCTACAACTACGCCTCGATCTTTCCGTTCTGGGATCAGGCATTCGGCACATTCCGGTAAATGGAGGCAATCAACATGGACAGGCGCAGGATTCTGATCACCGGTGGGCAGGGTTTCGTCGGTCGGGCGCTGGTGGAGGCCTTTGCCGATGCCGGCCACGAGGTGATTTGCGCCGATCTTCACGTCGAGGCATTCCGTCAGGACGTGCGCTTCATCAAGCTGGATATCCGTGATGCCGCCGCCGTGATGGCCGCCTGCGAAGGTCTGGACAGCATCATCCACAACGCGTCTCTGGTGCATACGAAGAACAACCGGGTGGACGATGTCTGGGCCGTCAATCTGGGTGGTACCGAGCACCTGCTGGCAGCCTGTCGTGCGCATGCCATCGCGCGCCTGGTCTACATCAGTTCGGCCAGCGCGGTGTACGAGGGCGGGGACATCGAAAATGGTGACGAATCCCTGCCGTATTCAGGGATTTCCCAGGCACCTTATGCCGACAGCAAGATCGCTGCGGAAAAGCAGGTCATCGCCTTCAACGGGACCGGCCCGACCCGCTGCTGTGCCATTCGCCCGCACGTGATTTTCGGCGCCGGGGACAATCGCTTCGTGCCGGCCATCCTGAGCAAGGCCCAACAGGGCAAGCTGACCCGCTGCGTGGGCAATCGCGACAAGCTGTCGGACTTCACCTATATCAGCAATCTCACCGACGCCGTCATCGCGGCTGAGCAGCGCCTGAGCCCCGACGGCGTGGCCTGTGGCCAGATCTACTTCATCACCAATGGCGAGCCCATGGCCTTCTTCGACTTTGTCGACATGCTGCTGGAGGAGGCGGGTTACCCGACGATCCGGGGCAAGGTGCCGTACTGGCTGGCCTATGGCGTGGCAGCGATCGCCGAGAGCATCGACACCCTGAAAGGCGGTACGCTCAATACCGAGGATGGCCTGACCCGCTTTGCCGTCCGCTACATGGTCACGCACCACTACTACAGCATCGCCAAGGCCCGGCGCGAACTCGGCTGGCTGCCGAAGGTGAGCCTCAGGGAGGGGGTGCGCCTGACCGTAGAGGGATTGAAGCGGCGCGAATCGGTCCTGTTGCCAGCGACCGGACGGCAGGCGGCCTGAGTGCTTCGCCGCCGGGCCATCCCGCATGTCGGCGAGGGCGGGGCGCCCTAGCGGGCGGCCCACTTCATCTTCAGGCTCAGCACCAGGTAGTTCCACGCCGCCTTGATATCGTCCCAGGCGGAGGGCTGGCGCCGGGCCTGCTGGCGGATGTAGTGGCGCAGGGCATCCAGTTCGCCGGCGCCGAATTCGGGAAAGGGCGGCATGCCGCGGGACAGCAGGGCGCCGTCGCGCACGATGCTGGCGAAAGCATCTGAGGACAGCGGAATCGCCGAAGCGCGCAAATCCGGCGCATAGCCGCCGGCGACCACGCCCGAGCCATGACAGATGCTGCACTGCCTGAAATAGAGGCTCTTGCCCCGTTCGGCCTGGGCCGCATCCACCACGAAGTCCGGATCATCCGTCACTTCGGGCCGTGACGGGGCGGGGGACTCGGGCAGCTGTGCCTGCCCATCCAGGGCGTAGACCAGCAGGCGGCGGGGATACTGCCGGCCGACCCAGCCGTGCTGGGCGGACAGGGAGCCCATCAGCATGGGACTGCCGCCCCAGCCGGCCAGAATCGCCAGGTGCTGCCGCCCGTTCACGCTGAAACTCATGGGCGGCGCCTGGGTGCCCACGCCCATCTGATGCGACCACAGTTCGGTGCCGCTGCTGGCGTCATGGGCGACGAAGCGGCCATCGGCGCGGCCCTGGAACACCAGCCCCCCGGCGGTGGTGATGACACCGCCGTTGCTCAGGCCGGGCGTGGGCATCTCCCAGACCTTCTTCTGCGCCAGTGGGTCCCAGGCGAGCAGGGCACTGCTGCCTGCGGTGGTGGGAATGTCGTCGAAGAAGCCTTCCAGTCCCATCGGGTCGCTGCTGCTCATCTTCCAGTGGCGCGGGTCGCGTCCGCCGTCGTTGTAATAGCCCGCCATGTGACGGGTGGGGATGTACATCAGCCCGGTGAGTGGCGAGAAGGCCATGGGATGCCAGTTGTGCATGCCGGCCGAGCC
>JBFJTN010000315.1:0-3837 GCA_041625325.1 Oceanococcus sp.
AGGTTGTAGTCGAGATCCACGCTGTGGGTATTGAGCGCGATTTCGAACTCCCAGTTGGTTGCGCCGACCGCGAGCTGTCTTGGCGTCACCGCCACCGTGACCGGTCCCTCGCTGCTGATCTGCGTCAGCGGATTGCCTTTTTCGCCAACGGAGCAGCCCAGGCAGGCCAGCACCAGCACCAACCAGGGTGCGAGCCATATCGCTTTCTTCATGATGACATCATCTCCTCCATGTGCCGCGAGGCCTGCAGCAGTTTGTGCCCGATGTAGGCCAGCCCGGCCAGATTGAACGCGATGCCGACCCAGAACAGCTCGATCTGGTACTGCGCCACGAGCGCGACGAAACCGGTTGCGCCGATGACCGGCAGAACGTTGACGAGATAGTGCGTGCAACAGGAAATCATCGCGGCCGTGGACGTTCCGCCAGATACCGCGACCACCGCGCCGCCGGCACCCTGGTGGCGGGTGACATCGCGCAGGCGCACGAAACAGCTGATCTGCAGGCCGAAGCCAATGGCCAGGGTCAGCAGATAGGGCCAGTAACTGGAAAACTGGCGCAGGGTTTCCGCCCAGCCAGAGATCAGGCTGAGAAGTGCGAAGAACAGGGCGAGCAGAATGCTGGATCCCAGCACGCCGTAAGCGGCGGCCTTCAGCCAGCCGCGTGATCTTTCCATAACGGTCTCCCTCGATTTTGACCACAGCATGCCAAGGGGCACCAGCCACTCGTACTGATCCATGTCAACCGCGCGGTCGGCAAGATCGCGCCGAAAGTCACTGCTAGGCCCACAGCTCCAACGCGTAATGCTGCATGACGGCGCGCAGCACGTCGCTGCGGCAGATGATGCCCTGCGCGCCGCCAGCCGCATCCACGATGGGCAGTGCGCCGATCCGCTGCTCGACGAATACCCTGGCGATGTAGCGCACGTCCGTATCGACGGTGGCAGTCAAAACGCCGGGCGTCATCAATTGTTCGACGGGTGTTCCATCCGGTGTCGAGTTGGGCGCCTCGCCGCCGGTTGCCGCGCGGGCGAGGTCACGCAAGATATCGCGCTCCGACACGATGCCCACAAGTCGACCAGATGCCAGGGCGACGGGGAGATGGCGAAACCCGTGGGTTCGAAACTGCTGCAGCGCCTCGGCGATGCTCGATTCCGGCGAGGCGGTGAGGAGGGGCGAGGACATGATCTGCCGGGCCGTGACCACTGGGACATCGTCGGGCAATTCCTCGACTTCAAGATAGGCCCGGGGAGCCTGTTCCGGTCGGGTGCTGTCCTGGGAGGCATGGTGGTGATCGTTCTCCTGAGCCGGCTGCACCGCCTGGCCGGGGTCGAGTTTGTCCACACCGAGCGGCTTGATCGGGCTTTTCGTCGGCATGAGCTCGTGCGCATTGAGAGGGCCGTAGATCCGAAACATTTTCGCGATTCTCCTTGAGCGTCTTAGCTTGCCGTCGGTCGCACAAGGTGTTGACCGGGCCGGCGCCAGAACCAGTGCTCGCAGAAGCCCGACCACGCGGCGCCGAGCGTCAACGCGAACAGCATTCCTCCAGCGGTACACCCAGCAGCAGAACGCCGCTCAACTGGCTCAGATTCCGGAATCGACGGGTGGCGGGGCGCTTCGGTCATTGTTTCAGTCAGCCAGACGGTCCCGCCAATCGAGGCGGTACTCGAACACGATATCCTCATCTGGCGTGTGGGCGTGCGCATCCACGTCGGGGCAGGCGATGCGGCTCAACAGATCCCGGATCACATTGAGGCGCGCGGTTTTCTTGTCGTCCGCCTGCACAACGATCCATGGCGCCTCGTCGTGGGAAGTCCGGTCGAGCATCGTATCGCGGGCCCGGCTGTACGCGTCCCAGTGCTTCAGTGCCACGGCGTCGACGGGACTGGTTTTCCATTGTTTGAGGGGATCCGTGCGGCGGTCCGCCAGGCGCCGCTCCTGTTCGTCGCGGGAAATGTCCAGGTAATACTTGATGATCTGCAGACCCGATTGGGCCAGCAGGCGTTCGAACGGGATCACCGACGCCATGAAGGCCTCGTACTCCGCCGGGCTGCAGAAGCCCATCACGGATTCGACGCCGGCCCGGTTGTACCAGGAGCGATTGAACAGCACGCACTCCCCGGCGGCAGGCAGGTGGCCGACGTAGCGCTGGAAATACCACTCATCCTGTTCGCGGCAGGAGGGTTTGCCGAGTGCCACCACGCGGGTTTCCCGTGGACTCAGATGCTGGGTGATGCGCTTGATCACGCCATCCTTGCCGGAGCAGTCCCGCCCCTCGAACAGCACCAGCAGTTGATGCCGGTGCTCGATCAAGTGCCGCTGCAAGGTGGTCAGCTGAACCTGCAAGGCGTGCAGTTCCTCTTTATAGATTCCCATTGCAATGTCCTCGACAGATGTCTTGTTGGTTTATGGCGTCGCTTGCTTCTGTTGCGCCCAGTCGATCTGGCGATGCCCCGCATTCCATCAGCGGCAGCTCAAGCATCTCCGTGCAGGCTCTTGTCTGCGCGAGCCACGGGTGATGATCAACCCCGGGCAGGGCGTGGAAGCGCCAGGTCGGCTGGGCGCGGGCCAGCTGGCGGGCGCGCAGGATCGGCGCCGTGGTGTCCGCCATGCCATGGATGCAGGTGACCGGTATCCGGTCGGGCAGGCGGGCGGCATCCGCAGCGGGATCGTGTTCGTAGATGATGTCCCACAGCGATGTCACGAAGGACAGGAAGTTGTGCTTGACCAGATCCTCGGCGATTTCCTGCGGAAACTGCGGTAGCAAACGCGGCAGCAGGCGGCCGGCCAGGCGCCGCGTGATCATGCAGGCCAAGGCGGCAGACACGATATTGGTGTAGATCCAGCCGCTGGGCACGCGCCGCAACCAGCGGCGGGCTTCTTCCTCGGAGCCGAAGCACGGCAGGCTCAGCAAACCCAGCTGAGTCACCAGCTCCGGGGAACGCGCGGCCAGGGCCAGGGCCAGCGTGGCTCCCATTGAGTGCCCGATCAGCCGAAACGGGGCCAGAGGCCGCAAGGTCGTTTCCAAGGCGTCGAGGTGTGCGTCCAGTGTGTAGCGGCGCCAGGGCTTTGGAGAGTCACCAAAGCCCAGCAGATCGACCAGATGGCAGCGCGCGGCTACGCCCTGCAGCCCCGCCTGCCAGTAGCGGTGGGTGCCACCGAGACCGTGCAGGAACACGATGTTCTCCTCACCCTGATCGAGTGTGGTGAGCTCAAGGGGCATGACGGGCATCATGCTGATCGCGCCGTGACCATCATGGCGCTGGTTCCTCTGCACAGATAGCGCGCCGTTTCCACAGCAGGTACACGGCCGGCAGCACCAGCAGGGTCAGGATCAGGGCGCTGGCCATGCCGCCGACCATTGGCGCGGCGATGCGGCGCATGACTTCCGAACCGGTGCCGCTGGAGAACATGATCGGCAGCAGGCCGATGGTGACGGCGGCCGCCGTCATCACGACCGGACGCAGCCGCAGCAAGGCACCGGCTTTGACGGCGCTTCTGATCTGGAACTCCTGCAATCGCTGGCCGCTGGCCTGCGCCTGCTCGCACGCCCGACCATGCGCCTGGTTCAGGTAGACCAGCATCACCACACCAATCTCCACGGCCACGCCGGCCAGCGCGATGAAGCCGACCGCGACCGCGACGGACAGCTCGTAGTCCAACAGGTACAGCAGCCAGACCCCGCCGATCAGCGCCATCGGCACGGTGCCGAGGATGATGGCGACCTGGACCAGACTGCGAAAGGCCAGGTACAGCAGCAAGGCGATCACGGCCAACGTGGCCGGCACGACCAGGGCCAGCTTCTTCTTGGCCCGCTCCATGTACTCGTACTGGCCGGACC
>JBFJTN010000316.1:0-3825 GCA_041625325.1 Oceanococcus sp.
CTGTTCTCCGAATTCGCCCTGACCATGGCGGGGGCGGTGTTCTTCTCCACCATCGTGGCCCTGAGCCTGTCGCCCATGCTCGCCTCCAAGCTGCTGAAATCGCGGGAGGAGGCGCCGCCGAAGCTGGTCACGACCATCGATGCCGCCTTCGAGCGGCTCACCGAGGGCTACGGCCAGCTGATGCAGAAGTCGGTGCACCGCCCGTTGTGGCTGCTGGCGCTGTTCGTGGGCCTGATCGCCGCCATCGCGCTGCTGTGGCGCGCCATTCCGCAGGAGTACGCGCCCAAGGAGGACCGCGGCGCCTTCTTCCTGCTGGTCAACGGTCCGGAAGGCGCGACCTACGACTACATGCAGGACTACATGCTGGAGATCGAGCGCCGGCTGATGCCACTGGTCGAGGCCGGCGAGGTCAACCGTCTGCTGATCCGGGTGCCGCGCAGCTATTCGGTGCAGCGCTTCAACGACGGCTTCGCCATTCATGTGCTGTCCGACTGGGGCCAGCGCCGCAGCGCCTGGGCGATCATGGACGACATCCGCGGCCGTCTGGCCGACCTGCCCGGGGTGCGCGCCTTCCCGATCATGCGCCAGGGCTTCGGCCGCGGGGTGCAGCAGCCGGTGCAGTTCGTGCTCGGTGGCGGCGAGTACGAGCAGCTGGCCCAGTGGCGCGACACCCTGCTGGCCGCGGTGGATGAGGACAATCCGGGCCTGATCGGCATCGACAGCGACTACGAGGCCACCCAGCCGCAGCTGGCCATCCAGATCGACCGCCAGCGCGCTGCCGATCTCGGGGTGTCGGTGGCGGATATCGGCAACACCCTGCAGACCATGCTCGGCTCGCGTCGGGTCACCACCTACATCGAGGGTGGCGAGGAATACGACGTCATCCTCGAGGGCGAGCGGGCGCAGCAGAACACGCCGGCCGACCTGGACAACATCTACCTGCGCGGCCATGCCGGGGAAATGGTGCCCCTGGCCAGCCTGGTCACGGTGACGGAAACAGCCGGGGCCATCGAGCTGAACCGTTACAACCGGGTGCGCGCCATCACCATCTCGGCCGATCTGGCCGAGGGCTACAGCCTGGGTGAGGCGCTGGATTACCTGGTGAGCAAGGCCCGCGAGGTGCTGCCGCCCGAGGTGGCCCTGGACTTCCAGGGGCCCTCGCGCGACATCCACGAATCGGGCCAGTCCATCGCCTTCGTCTTCCTGCTCGGTCTGATCGTGGTGTTCCTGGTGCTGGCCGCCCAGTTCGAGAGCTGGATGCATCCGCTGATCATCATGCTCACCGTGCCGCTGGCCATCGCCGGGGCCCTGTTCGGCCTGTGGGTGACCGGCTCGACGCTCAACATCTACAGCCAGATCGCGCTGGTCATGCTGGTCGGCCTGGCGGCCAAGAACGGCATCCTGATCGTGGAGTTCGCCAACCAGCTGCGTGACCAGGGCGTGGATTTCGAGACCGCGCTGGCCGAGGCGGCGCGCATTCGCTTCCGCCCTATCGTGATGACCGGTATCACCACGGCCGCCGGCTCCATGCCGCTGGTGTTCTCCTTCGGCGCCGGGGCGGAAACCCGCTACGCGATGGGTCTGGTGGTGCTGTTCGGCGTGCTCGCCGCCACCGTCTTCACCCTGATGGTGGTGCCGGCGGCCTATGCGCTGCTGGCCCGGCACACGGATTCGCCCCAGGCCACCCAGCGCCGGCTGGAACGGGAGGCGGCGCCCGGCCTGTCAGGCGAGGAGCCCGCTCAGTAGCCGCGCCCTGGCCCGCCGATTGGTTCGGGGGGCATGGGGAAGGGCACTTCGCGGCCGACCAGGGCTTCGAGCAGGATCAGCTCCAGGTCGGTGTGGTCGATGACCGGCGCCGGCACGATGGCCGGCCCGCTGCCGGGATTGGCCAGGATCCAGCGCGGGGCGTCGTGATGCTGCGAGACGATGTCCTCGCTGACCTCCGGGCGGGGCAGCGACTGGATCGTGGTTGCGCCGTAGCAGGTGCAGGCGTAGGTGCGTTCCGGTTCCACGCTGGTGTACAGGGCGGTGCCGCGGATGCCGATGGTGGCCACCTTGGTCTGCAGGGTCAGGGCTTGCGTGCGGCGGCCGAAGACGCCGAGCACCGCGCCGGTCACCATCCGCATGGCGCTGAGGAACAGGTCCTTGCCTTCCATTTCCAGGATCGAGCGCTCGCGCAGGATGTAGGCGTTCTCGCCCACCCCGAAGACCAGCTTGCCGCCCGGGCCGACCTCGACCCGGTCACTGGCGCGGATCAGGGTGTCCTTGCGGGCGCGCTGGCCATTCACCAGCACCCGGCCTTCCAGCTCGTGGATGGAGCGTCCCTCGGGCAGGGGTTTCGGACGGCTGCCGAACCAGCCGGCCATCGCCGCGCTGTTCCAGCCCAGGCCGCCGAGGATGAGTCCACTGGACAGGGCCTGCAACAGAAAGGCCCGGCGCTGCTCGATCAAGCGGGGATCGCGAGAGTTCATGGACTTCCCCCATCTTTGTATACTGAATCCGTCGCTGAAAACAGGATAAAGCAATATGCACTGCTTCGGGGAAGGCAGTCCTGGCCGGGCCGCGATGCTGGGGATGGCGCTGAGTCTGGTCGCGGGGACGGCCCAGGCGGGCAGTGCAGTCTTCGGGCTGGCTGCCGGTCACGACGACAACATCAGCAACGCGCCCTACGAGCCGGCACTGAGCAGCGAATACATCGAACTGTCCGCCGGTCGCCACTGGCGACCCCACCAGAGCCCGCGTACCGGCCTGGAGCTGGGCCTGAACGGGGTGGCCCGCAACATCCAGCAGGCGCAGGGCCTGTCCTGGGCCGGGCTGGATGCCAGCCTGGGTGGCTGGTGGCTGCTCGGTGGCGGTTTCGCCGCCCCGGTGATCTATCTTGATCTGGGCCTGCAGGCGCGCGAATACCAGAGCCGCTCGCGCGACCAGAACCGCTGGCGTGCCGGCCTCACCGCGGTGCAGCGCCTGACCACCCGGATTTCCGCCCAGTTGCAGGCGGGTATCGAATCCCGTGACGCTGAAGGGCCGGCCTTCGATGGCGACATGCTGCGCTACGGGCTGGGCCTGGCCTGGCAGCCGGTGGATGGCCTGTCGCTGGACGCGCGCTACGAGCAGCTCGATGGTGATGTCGATGTCAGCGTCGACCGCTTCTTCTCCGAAGTGAACTCCGTGTCGGAAGTGGTACAGGCCGACGAGGCCCTGCCGGGCTTTCTGGCCTACCGGGTGGAAGCCGACGGGGATGCGCTTTCCCTGGGCCTGAGCCTGCGCTGGGGGCCCAATGCCACGGTGCGCCTGCATGGCCTGTGGGCCGAAACCCGCTCCAAGCGCGGCATCATGCTGGATGAGGGGCCCGGCCCGGGGCCGGATGACGGCCCGGGACCCGGTCCCGAGGACCCCGGCCCGGGACCTGGCCCGGATGATCCGGGCCCCGGCCCTGACGACCCCGGACCAGGCACAGGACCGGATGGCCCCGGCGAAGCGGACAGCGGCATCGACAGGTACCCCAGCTACGAACGGCGCCAGATCGGCATCAGCCTGACCGTGCGCTTCTGAGCGTCCCGGGGGGCAGCCAGAGGCTTCCGTGCGGGCTTGCTTGCGGTTTTTTATCCACAGATGACGCAGATGACGCAGAATTTTTAAAAGCTCATCTTTTTAGCATCTGCGTCATCTGCGTCATCTGTGTCATCTGCGGATATCTTGTGACAGCGAGCCAAGCAGCCTAAGCCACCACCCCGGCATCACGCAGCCGGGCGCAGTCGGCGGCCGACTTGCCCAGCAGTTCGCGGAGCACCGCATCGGTATGCGCGCCCAGCGGCGGGCCGGGCC
>JBFJTN010000317.1:0-3780 GCA_041625325.1 Oceanococcus sp.
ACGGCTTCCTCGTCACGCGGATCACAAACGGCGTCTGGCCCTTCAACTGACCCCTCGAGTCGACGCCGTCCCCCCGGCCCGGCCAGCTCCCACTGGCCGGGCCATTTTTTTCTTCACGTCCATTCCGAGATACCCCGCCCTGCCCTCCGGACTCAGGCCCGCATAGACTTTTGTCTAAGCGGCATTGGGCCTGACGGCCAGCCCGGATAGCATGTGAGCTTTTACGGAAGACTTCCGCGCCATGCTATCTCGCATCCTGAGCACCGGCCTGGCCGTCGCCATCCTGTACGCCCTGCTGCCGACCGGCGAGGCCCTGGCCCACAGCTTCGGCAAGGTCTACACCCTGCCGGTGCCGGTCTGGCTGTATCTGTACGGCGCCGCCGCCGCGCTGATCCTCTCCTTCCTGGTGGTGGGCTATTTCGTCAATGCGCGCAGCGTGGACCTGAACCTGCGTCAGCGGGATGTCAGCGGGCCGCTGGGGCTGTTCCTGCATCCGGTGACCCTGGCGGTGGTCCGCAGCATCAGCGTGGCCGGCCTGGCGCTGACCATCGCCTCCGGGCTGCTGGGCACCAACGATGCCTACCGCAGCTTCAGCATGACCTTTTTCTGGATCATCTTCCTGCTGGGTTATACCTACCTGACCGCGCTGATCGGCAACAGCTATGCGGTGATCAATCCCTGGCAGGTGCTGTGCGAATGGGCCGAGCGCCTGCGCCCGCAGCTGTTCTCGGGTCTGGTCGCCTACCCCCGGGCCCTGTCCTACTGGCCCGCCGTGGCCCTGTACATGGGTTTCATCTGGTTCGAACTGTTCGGCGAAGCCCGGCCCTACTCCACGGCGGCGGCCCTGTGCGCCTATTCCGCACTGAATCTGTTCGCTGCCTTTGTGTTCGGACGCGAGGCCTGGTTCCGCTACGGCGAGTTCTTCGCCGTGTTCCTGCGCATCACCGCCCTGATGGCGCCGCTGGCCGGCCAGCGCGATGCCGAATCCGGCCGTCCGCGGATCATCCTGCGTCAGCCCATGGTCGGCCTGACCACCGAGCAGATCGGTCGCTTCGCGCTGCTGGTCTTCGTCCTGTTCATGCTGTCCTCCACCGCCTTCGACGGCATCAAGTCCACGGTGCCCTATGTGCGCATCTACTGGGTCCATGTGGCGGGCTGGCTCAAGCCCTGGGTGGGCGAGGACATCGTGCAGAGCTTCCCCACCCTGAAGGCGATCTACTTCTGGTGGCAGACCGGCGCGCTGGTGCTGTCGCCCTTCTTCTATCTGCTGATCTACCTGCTGTTCATCTGGCTGACCAAGCTGATCGCCCGTTCGGAGCTGGGCGTGATGGAACTGGCCCTGCGCTTCGGCTACAGCCTGGTCCCCATCGCCTTCGTCTACAACGTCACCCACTACTACGGGCTGCTGCTGTCCCAGGGCACGCAGATCGTCAAGCTGATCTCCGACCCCTTCGGTTTCGGCTGGAACCTGTTCGGCACCGCCGATGTGAAATGGACCATCATCGTGCAGGCGGGCACGGTCTGGCACACCCAGGTCTGGCTGATCCTGATCGGCCATATCATCAGCGTGTATCTGGCCCATATGGAGGCGCTGAAGATTTTCGGCGACAGCCGGCGCGCCGCGCTCAGCCAGCTGCCCATGCTCTTGCTGATGGTTGCCCTGACCACCATCGGCCTGTGGATCCTCTCCCTGCCCATCAGCCGGGGTTAAGCCTGATCTGATGCACCCGCCGGTGGGACCGGCGGGTGATTGTGCCGATATCATATTTCCATTATTCTGGAACTATGGAATTGCATACCGCCGTGCGTCACCTCTCCGCCCTGGCCCAGGACAGCCGGCTCGCCATCTTTCGCCTGCTGGTGCAGGCCGGCCCGGATGGCCTGCGCCCGGCTGACCTGGCCGATCGCCTGGGCCTGCCGCCGGCCACCCTGTCCTTCCATCTCAAGGAACTGAACGGCGCCGGGCTGGTCACTGCCAGACAGGACGGGCGCTACATTCACTATTCACCGGATTTCACCACCATGAATGCGCTGATCGCCTATCTCACCGAGAACTGCTGCGCCGGCCACGACGCCGACTGCGCTGCAGCCCCACGCCAGGACGCCTGCGCATGAATCCCTGCCACATCCTGATCCTGTGCACCGGCAATTCCGCCCGTTCGATTCTGGCCGAGGCGCTGATCAATGCGCTGCCGGGCGAGCGCTTCCGAGCCTTCAGCGCCGGCAGCCAGCCGCGCGGCGCCGTCCACCCGGCGGCCCTGGCCCAGCTGCAGGCGAAGGGCCTGCCCGTGGAGGGTCTGCGCAGCAAGAGCTGGGACGAATTCGCCGGCCCGCAGGCGCCGCGCATCGACATCGTGATCACGGTCTGCGGCAGCGCCGCCGCCGAGACCTGCCCGGTCTGGCCCGGGCATCCGGTCAGCGCCCACTGGGGCATGCCCGACCCGGCCGCCGTCGAGGGCGATGACGCCGCCGTGCGCGAGGCCTTCCGCGAGGCCTTCGAGGTTCTGTCCCGGCGCATCCAGGCCCTGGCCGAACTGCCGCTGGAGACCCTGGATGCCGCCAGCCTGCGCCAGCAGCTCAACGCGATTGCCCAGCCATGACGCCATTCCGTCGCATGGCCGCGGAATGCTGCGGCACCGCCTTTCTGCTCGCCGCCGTTGTCGGCTCGGGGATCATGGGCAGCCGCCTGGCGGACGGCAATATCGCGCTGGCCCTGCTGGCCAATACCGCGGCCACCGGCACCGCGCTGGTGGCCATCATTCTGGCCTTCGGACCGGTGTCCGGCGCCCACCTGAACCCGGCCGTGACCCTGGCCGACGCCTGGCAGAAAGGCCTGCCCTGGCGCGAGGTGCCCGGCTATCTGCTGGCCCAGCTCGTCGGCGCCTTTGCCGGGGTCGCCGCCGCCCATCTGATGTTCGGGGAACCGCTGTTCGCGCTGTCATCCACCGAACGCTCCGGCCCACCCCAGCTGTTCAGCGAGTTCATCGCGACCTTCGGCCTGCTGGCCGTCATCTGGGGCTGCGTGCGCCACCGCATCTCGGCCGTGCCCTTTGCGGTGGGGGCCTATATCGCGGCGGCCTACTGGTTTACCGCGTCGACCTCCTTCGCCAATCCGGCCGTCACCCTGGCCCGCGCCGTGACCGACAGCTTCGCCGGCATCCGCCCGCTGGATGTGCCCGGTTTCGTGCTGGCGCAGCTGCTGGGCGCCGCCGCCGCCACCGCGCTGTTCGCCTGGCTGTCGCCGCCCCTGTCCGCGCACGCCGCGGATGTGATCCAGCCCCATGACGCCGGCTGAGCACCCTGCCGACCCGCTGGCCCGTCGCTACGGGCCGGCGACCCTGCCACTGCCGGTTCGGGTGCCGGCCGCCAGCTTTCGCCTGATCCTGCGCGGCATCGAGGCCCTGTGGCAGCGCATCGTGGCCGATGATCCGGGGGCGGAAGACCGACCGCTGCTGCTCAGCTATGACGTGCACCCGGGCCCGGACGGTCCGGTGCTGATCGAGGTCAACACCAATGCCGGCGGCATCCTCAGCGCCATCCAGGCCGCCCGCCTGGGCAATCCCTGCTGCGCCGACTGGGAACAGGGTGAGCTGGAGGACCGCCTGATCGCGCTGTTCCGTCGCGATCTGCTGGGCCTGGAACCGGCCGCGACCGGGGTCGTCGCCATTGTCGACGACGAGTTGGACAAGCAAGCGCTGCGACCGGAGATGGAAGCTCTGTGCCAGTTGCTGCGGCCCTGGGCCAGCGACATGCGTCTGGTCGATGCCAGTACCTTGCGAT
>JBFJTN010000318.1:0-3766 GCA_041625325.1 Oceanococcus sp.
CGCCCATGAGCCAGCCCCGTCTGGCCGTGCTGATCTCCGGCACCGGCCGCAACCTGCAGGCCATCCTCGACGGCTGTGCCGCAGGCGACATCGATGCGCAGCCCGTCCTGGTGCTGAGCAACCGGCCCGAAGCCGGTGGCCTGGAGCGGGCCCGGCAAGCCGGCGTCCCCACCGCGGTCATCGATCACCGCGGCTTTGCCGCGCGCGAGGCCTTCGACCAGGCGCTGGGCGACGCCCTGGAGGCCGCCCGCCCGGACCTCATCGCCCTGGCCGGCTTCATGCGCATCCTGTCGGCGGATTTCGTGCGTCGTTTCAGCGGCCGCATGTTCAATATCCATCCCTCCCTGCTGCCGAAGTATCGCGGCCTGAACACCCACCGCCGGGCGCTGGACAATGCCGATGCCTGGCACGGCGCCAGCGTGCATTACGTGACCGAAGAACTGGATGCCGGCGCCGTAGTCAAACAGGGCAGAATCCGCATTCACGCCGACGATGACGAATCCACCCTGGCCGACCGGGTCATGCAGCAGGTCGAACTGAAGCTGTACCCTGAAGTCCTGGGCTGGGCCGCCTCCGGCCGTCTGCGCTATCACGATGGCGCCGCCGAGCTGGATGGCCAGCGTCTCGCGGCACCGCTGCAGGGAGACTACGAATGACACGCATGCCGGCACTGCTGACCCTGATCCTGCTGGCCATGGCAAGCCAGGCGCAAGCCGGCCGTTTCGACCCGCACCAGGCGGGCTACACCCTGTACCGCGGCAAATCCGTACTGGGAGAGGCCTCGGTGCAACTGGAAGCCGCCGACAGCCCTGACTGCTACGTCTACAGCTACACCGCCAGGCCGTCCTGGCTGTTCCGCTGGGCCACCGGCAACATCACCGAGCGCAGCGAGTTCTGCGTCGAGAACGGCCGCCTGAAACCGACCGCCTATCGCTACCACCGCAGTGGCATTGGTGCCGACGACGAGAACTTCAGCCTGAGCTTCGATGCGCAGCGCCAGATCGTCACTGACCACACCGGCGCCGAGCGCGAATGGCCCCAGGGCGCGGTCGACCGCATGGGTGTACAGCTCGAGGCCCTGCGCCTGGTCGAGGGCATGAGCATCCCGGTGGAGGAACGCCGCCTCACCGTGACCATCGTGGACGATGACCGGATCAAGGACTACACCCTGGCGGTGGTCGGCTCGGAAACCATCGAGGTGCCGGCCGGCCGCTTCGAAACCATCCGCATCGAGCGCATCAACGACCCGCGCAAGACCACCCGCTTCTGGGTCGCCCCGGCGCTGGACAATCTGCTGGTCAAGGTGGAGCAGCAGCGCAAGGACGACCCGGTCATCGGCATCGCGCTGAAATCTCCACCCCAGACGCCCGCGCCCGAACCGGCGCCCAGCCCCACGCCCTGATTCAATCGGCGCGGGATCTGCGCTACCGTGGAGTCCGCCCGCATCAGGAGCCGCCATGACCCGCCGCCTGGCTGACGCCGAAGCCTGCGTCGACGCCATCATCGAGGCCGTCGGCCCGCACATCGCCATCGGCCTGCCGCTGGGCCTGTGCAAGCCGTCCTTTCTGATCAACGCCCTGTACGCGCGGGCCAAGGCCGATCCCGGTCTGTCGCTGCGCATTCTCACCGCCCTGACCCTGGAAAAACCGCGTGGAGACAGCCCGCTGGAGCAGGCCTTCCTGGCCCCCTTCGTCGAGCGGGTCTGGGAGGACTGGCCGGAACTGGACTACGCCCGTGACCTGGGCAAGAACCGCCTGCCGCCCAATGTCGAGGTGCTGGAGTTCTACTTCAAGGCCGGCAGCCGGCTGCGCAATGCCCATGCCCAGCAGCACTACATCAGCAGCAATTACACCCACGCCGCCCGCGATGTCTTCGAGCAGGGCTGCAACGTGGTCGCCCAGCTGGTCTGCCGCTCGGCGGACGGGGCGCATCTGAGCCTGTCCGGCAATCCGGACACCGGCCCGGAACTGATCCGCCTGCTCGAGGACAGCGGCCGGCGTTTCGTGACCGTGGGCGAGATCAACCAGAACCTGCCCTACATGCATCACGATGCCGAGGTGCCGGCCGACAGCTTCGACCTGCTGCTGGAGCATCCGCAGGGCAACACCCAGCTGTTCAGCACGCCGAAGATGCCGGTGGAGGCCGCCGACTACCAGATCGGCCTGCGCGCCTCGGCCCTGATCCGCGACGGCGGCACCCTGCAGATCGGCATCGGCGCGCTGGGTGACGCCATCGTCCATGGCCTGTGCCTGCGTCATGGCGACAACGCGCGCTACCGCGCCATCATCGACGAGCTGGGCATCACGGCGCAGGCGGGCCCGCTGATCCAGCGCATCGGCGGCCTGCAGCCTTTCGCGCGGGGCCTGTACGGGGCCAGCGAGATGTTCGTCGACGGCTTTCTCGATCTGTACCGGGCCGGGGTGCTGAAGCGGCGGGTCTACGACGATGCCCGCCTGCAGCAGCTGCTCAATGCCGGCCGCGTCGACGAGACGGCGATCACCCCGGCACTGCTGGACGGCCTGGAGGAACTGGGCGAGCGGGTCATCCGCACCCACGAATTCGAGACCCTGCAGTACCACGGCGTGTTCCGTGACGATTGCCGCTACGAGCTCGGCCATATCATCGCCCCCGACGGCGAACGCATCATGGCCAATCTGGCCATCCCGGCATCCCGTCAGGCCCTGGCCGCCAAATGCCTGGGCCCGCGCCTGCGCAACGGGGTGCTGCTGCACGGCGGCTTCTTCCTCGGCCAGCGCAGCTTCTATCAGGCCCTGCGCGAGATGGACGAGGCCGAGCGGCGCCAGTTCTGGATGACCGGGGTCTACAAGATCAATCAGCTGGATCACGATCCGGACCTGTACAAGGCCCAGCGGCTGCACGCCCGTTTCGTCAATACCGGCATGATGGCCACCCTGTCCGGCGCGGTGGTCTCCGATGGCCTGGAGGATGGCCGGGTGGTCTCCGGGGTCGGCGGCCAGTTCAACTTTGTGGATGCGGCCCACCACCTGCTCACCGGCCGCTCCATCCTGATGATCCGCGCGGTGCGTGGCGAGGGCGCCGGCGCCACCAGCAACATCCTCTCCCACTACGGCCACACGACCATCCCGCGCCATCTGCGCGACATCGTCATCACCGAATACGGGGTGGCCGACCTGCGCAGTCAGACCGACGCCGAGGTCATCGCCCGGATGCTGGCCATCAGCGACTCGCGCTTCCAGCAGGGCCTGCTGGACGCCGCCATCCGGGCCAACAAGATCGACAGCAGCCACCGCATCCCGGAGGCCAGTCGCCACAACACCCCGGAGCGGGTGCGGGCCGGCATCGAGGCCCACGCCGGGGCCCTGCCACGCTTCCCGCTGGGCTGCGATTTCACCCCGGAGGAATTGCAGCTGGCCGCCGCCCTGAAACAGGTGAAAGCCCGCGCCGACCGCACCCCGAAATGGCGCCTGCTGCTGAAGGGCATGCGCCTGGCCCAGGCGGATGCCCGGGCACTGCCGGCGCTGCGACGCCTCGGCCTGGAACAGCCGGCCAGCCTGCAGGACCGTATCGCCCGGGCCCTGCTGCTGGAGGCCCTGGAAAGCGGGGCGACCGACCCGGCCTGAAGCCGTCCGGCCGCCGGCCCTGTTGCCACTTCGCAACAGGGGACGGGCGCGCAAGGAGCGGGCGCCGGTGGAGCGCCGGGGGGTGCGAAGCGGCTTGTGTCCAAATGGCAACAGCTTTGCGCCGGCGCCCGGACACCGATCCGGCCGCGCCTTCGAGAGCAGGC
>JBFJTN010000319.1:0-3766 GCA_041625325.1 Oceanococcus sp.
CGCCAACCCCCAGCGCGGTCAGCGCGCGCGGCAGGCGGATCGTCTCAATGGTGGCCAGCTCATGGGCCGGCGCATCCCCTGCGACCAGGCCAGCGAGCTGCAGCAGAATCTCCACCACATCTAGTGGAGCGATCGCCAGCGGCCCCAGCATAAGGCTGAACCCGAAGGCGGTCAGGGTGAGCCCGCCCAGCATTGCCATGGGCCAGGCTGATGGCGGCACCAGCGCTTTCAAGGAGCGGTACCCAGAGCCGTGGCCAGTTCCCGGGCCGCCAGGCCCAGCCTGGGCCCCATCCCGAGCAGGAGCAGGCCATCCATCGTCACCAATCGGCCCGTGCGGCCGGCGGTTGTCGCCGCGACGCCGGGCTGCCGCCGCAGGCCATTCAGGCCGCCCAGCAGCGGTAGCGCGTGATCCGGCACGACGATGGCGGCCGGATTCAGGCGAATCAGGCTTTCGGCCGACAGGGGACGATAACCATGGAATTCAGCCGCCGCATTCCGGGCCCCGGCCAGGCGCAACATCGCATCGGCCCGGGTCCCGGCGCCGGCAGCCATCAGCTGACCGCCCTGGCCGCCAATCACGGCCAGCGCGGCCGGGCGCTCGGCCGACCCGGGCAACGCGGCCAGCGCGTGCCGAATCTCCGCGATCAGCTCGGCGCCGCGAACCTCCACCTCAAGGCGGCGTGCCACGGTTTCGATCAGCTGCAGGCTGTTCGTAACGGGCGGCGGCCCCGGCAGCACCAGCAGCTCGACCCCGGCGGCGCGCAGCTTGGCCAGCACCTGAGGCGGCCCGGCATCAGCGGAAGCCAGGACCAGGTCCGGCGCCATCGCCAGCACGCCCTCGGCGGCCAGGCTGCGCACATAACCCACTTGCGGCAGTTCGGTCGCCTCCGGCGGCCAGGTACTGCTGGTGTCGACGGCGACGACCCGGTCGCCCAAACCGAGCGCAAAGACGGTTTCGGTCACCTCACCGCCCAGGGTGACCAGGCGCTGAGCAGCAGCGGAGGTCATGGAAAGGACCAGCAAGGCTGAGGCCAGGAGGCCGCGATCGAGAATCTTCATGGATCTGTTTGCAAATGCGAATGATTCGCATTACGTTACTGCCCCAAGCCCCTCTTGGCAAGCCCGCCGGGCCCGTTCCACTCACAACCGCACAGGCACAAGACCACCATGACCCGCGCAGCATCCCATGCCGCCCGCGATCTTCTCGCCGGCCGCAGCCACGGCACATTGGCCACCCACAGCGTCCGCTACACCGGCTACCCGCTCGGATCGCTGACCCCGTACGTGCTCGACGCCAGCGGCGAGCCGGTCATCCTGATCGCCAGCATCGCCCAGCACACCGTGAACCTGCAGCGTGACCCCCGCTGCAGCCTGACCGTGATCGAAGCCGGGGAGGGCGAGGTCCAGGCCCACGGCCGTCTGTCGGTGCTGGCCGATGCCGTGCCGCTGGCCGAGCCTGAAGCGCTTGAAACCGGCGAGCGCTATCAGCGCTTCTTCCCGGAGGCGGCGGACTATCATGCGACACACGACTTCAGCTACTGGCGCCTGCGGCCCGTGGCCCTGCGCTACATCGGCGGCTTCGGCAAGATCCACTGGCTGGAACCGGGCGAGACCCTGACCGGCAATCCCTTCGCCGGCCGCGCTGAAGCCTCGGCCTGCGCCCACATGAACGCGGAGCATACCGAGGCCCTGCGCAAGTACTGCGCCCTGGCCAATCTGGACACCTCGACTCTTGCGCCGCAGATGGTCGGCGTCGATGCCGGCGCGCTGTACCTGCGCCTGGGCCAGCGCATTCATCGCTTGGCATTCCGCCGCCACCTCACGGATCTGGAGCAGCTGCGCGCCGAGACCATCGCAATGTGCCAGGCCGAGTACTGGCAGCAAACCCGGGCGGCCTGAGCATGCGGCGCACGACCCTGGTGGCGTTGCTTGCCGTCTGTGCCAGCGCCATGGCCGATGGCCAACTGGACGTGATCACGCTGGCCGAACAGCGCGAGGCCACGCCGCCCGCCGGCCGCGACGCCACTGCCGAACTGGAGTCCATCGTCGTGACCGGGACCCGCACCGAGCACCGGCAATCGGATTCGCCGGTGCCGGTGCAGGTGATCAGTGCCCGGGACATCGTTCGCAGTGGCGCTCGCGATGTCGCCGAGCTGCTGGAGCGCGAGGGCGCCGTCCACGTCGGCCGGGCCGCCGGGCGCGGGACTACGATCGAGATCCAGGGCCTGTCCTCGGAGCATGTGCTGGTGCTCGTCGACGGACGGCGCCTGAACGGGCGCATCAACGGCGCCATCGACCTGTCGCGCCTGCGCCTGGCCGGCGTCGAGCGCATCGAGATCGTCAAGGGTCCGAGCTCCGCGTTGTATGGCGCGGACGCGCTGGGTGGCGTGGTCAACATCATCACGCGTGATGAGCCCGAGCCGGCCAGCCTGAGGCTGCGCGGCGGCAGCCAGGCACAGGAGGCCTTCACCCACGCAGGCCTGGCCACCCGACGCTGGCAGCTGCAGGGCGCCGGCGGCTATACGCGCGCACGGGGCTACGACCTCGATCCGGCGCGTGCCGGGGAGGACGGTGCCGACACTGCGGGCCTGGTCCTGTCCGCCTCGGCCAGCCGTCCACTGGGCCGACACGGGGACCTGGGCCTGGACTTCGCATGGCAACTCGACGACAGCCAGCGCCTGGACTCCGGCAGCGGGGGCGCCCTGTACGACACAACCAAGCGCATCGAGGCAGTGCGCGGCGCCGTCGCACCCCGCTTTGCCGTGGCCGGCGGCGAGCTGCGCCTGGAGGCCTGGTACCAGCGCTATCATGATCAGTTCCTGCAGCTTCAGCGCGGCAGCGACGGGAACAGCACCGACGAAGAGACGCTGGATCAGGTGGCTGCGGCCGGGTTGCAGTTTGATCGCGGCTTTGGCGATCATCGGCTGATCGTTGGCGCGGAGCACCAGCTCGAGCGCCTGGAGGCCGACCGTATCGCCCAACGCGCCGAGCGCGATCGCCAGGCGCTGTTCGCGCAGGACGAGTTTACGCTGCTGGATGGCCGGCTGAGCCTGGTGCCTGGCCTGCGCTACGACCGCGATTCACAGTTCGGTGATCAGTTCTCGCCCAAGCTGGCGCTGCGCCTGGAGCTGGCCGCCGATTGGCTGCTCCGCGCCAGCTACGGCCACGGCTATCGCGCCCCCGATTTCAAGCAGCTGCTGCTGCGCTTCGAAAATGGCGCTGCCGGCTACCGGGTCGACGGCAACCAGGATCTGCAACCCGAATCCTCGCGCGGCGCCAATCTGGCGCTGACCTGGCTGCCAGGGCCGCACACCGAAATGCACCTGTCCGCCTTCGGCCAGCGTGTGCGGGACCTGATCGATATCGTGCTGGTGGAATCCGGCGAGGTGCAGCGCTACAGCTACGCCAATATCTCCTCAGCCCGGCTGTGGGGCGCCGAGCTGCAGGCGCAGTGGCGGCCGCGCCCGCCGCTGCAGCTGCGCCTGGGCTACAGCTATTTGCACAGCCGCGACGAGGATACCGGAGAAGCGTTGTCCGGCCGCCCGGCCCACCGGGTGCACGCCGGCGTCTACCTGCAGCAAGCCCGCTGGGCCCTGGGCCTGCGCGGCAACTGGGTGGGCGAGCGGCGCTTCACCGTGGACACCGCTAACGGCCCGCCGACGGCCGCCGGCACCGCCAGCGCCTACTCGCTGTTTGATCTGCGCGGGGTCTGGCGGGGATGGCCCGCCGCCGAGTTCGCACTGGGAATCAAGAACCTGTTCGACGC
>JBFJTN010000320.1:0-3756 GCA_041625325.1 Oceanococcus sp.
CATGGCCAATTTCCTCAGCAAGCTATTCGGCAGCCGCAACCAGCGCCTGCTGAGCCGACTGCAGCCGATCGTCGACAAGACCGCGGCCCTGGAACAGGGCATGCAGGCGCTGTCCGACGAGGCGCTGAAAGCGAAGACCGAAGAGTTCCGCGGCCGGCTGGCCCAGGGCGAAAGCCTGGACGCGCTGATGCCGGAAGCCTTCGCGGTGGTGCGCGAGGCCGGCCGCCGGGTGCTCGGGATGCGCCATTTCGATGTCCAGCTGATCGGCGCCGCGGTACTGCATCAGGGCAAGATCTCGGAGATGAAGACCGGCGAGGGCAAGACCCTGGTCGCCACCCTGGCCGCCTATCTCAATGCCCTGCCCGGCAAGGGCGTGCACGTGGTCACGGTGAATGATTACCTGGCCCGTCGTGACTCGGAGTGGATGGGTCGTCTGTACGGTTTCCTCGGCCTGTCCACCGGCGTCGTCGTGCACGGGCAGAGCAGTGCCGAAAAGCGCGAGGCTTACGCCGCCGACATCACCTACGGCACCAACAACGAGTTCGGCTTCGATTATCTGCGTGACAACATGGCCTTCCGCCTGGAGGACCGGGTGCAGCGCGGGCAGGCCTTCGCCATCGTCGACGAGGTGGACTCCATCCTGATCGACGAGGCGCGCACGCCGTTGATCATCTCCGGCCCGACCGACGACGATCCGGAAATCTACCGCAAGATGAACACCCTGGTGCCGAAGCTGACGCGCCAGGAAGACGAAGAGAGCCCCGGTCACTACAGCGTTGACGAAAAGACCAAGCAGGTCTATCTCTCCGAGGACGGCCATGCCCGGCTGGAGGAGATGTTCGAAGAGGCCGGGCTGATCAGCGAAGGCAGCCTCTACGATGCCTCCAATATCGTGCTGATGCACCATGCGCTGGCCGCGCTGCGCGCGCATGCCCTGTACCAGCGTGACGTCGAATACATCGTGCGCGATGGGCAGGTCATCATCATCGACGAGTTCACCGGCCGCATGATGCCGGGCCGGCGCTGGTCGGACGGCCTGCATCAGGCGGTCGAGGCCAAGGAAGGGGTCAAGGTCCAGCAGGAAAACCAGACCCTGGCCTCGATCACCTTCCAGAACTACTTCCGGCTCTACGACAAGCTGTCCGGCATGACCGGCACCGCCGACACCGAGGCTTTCGAGTTCCAGACCATCTACAGCCTGGAAGTGGTGGTGATCCCCACCAACCGGCCGATGATCCGCGAGGATCTGCCGGATCAGGTGTTCATGACGGCGGAGGAGAAATTCGATGCCATCGCCGCCGACATCGTGGAGGCCGTGGAGCGCGGTCAGCCGGTGCTGGTCGGCACCGCGTCGATCGAGACGTCGGAGATCCTGTCGCGCGCCCTGAACGACCGCAAGATCGGTCACGAGGTGCTGAACGCCAAGCAGCATGAGCGCGAGGCCGACATCGTGGCCCAGGCCGGCCGGCCTGGCGCGGTGACCATCGCCACCAACATGGCCGGCCGCGGCACCGACATCGTGCTGGGCGGCAACCTGGACAGCGAGCTGTCCGGCCTGCCCGATGGCGATGCGGCGGCCCGCGACAAGGCCCGCACCGAATGGAAGCAGCGTCACCAGCAGGTGCTGGAGGCCGGCGGCCTGCTGGTGCTGGGCTCGGAACGTCACGAGTCCCGCCGCATCGACAATCAGCTGCGCGGCCGTTCCGGCCGTCAGGGCGACCCCGGCCGCACGCGCTTCTACCTGTCGCTGGACGACAACCTGATGCGCATCTTCACCCCGCCGCGCCTGCGCGCCTGGCTGCAGGGCATGGGGATGGAGAAGGGCGAGGCGATCGAGCACAAGATGGTCAGCCGCTCGATCGAAACCGCCCAGCGCAAGGTGGAGGCGCACAACTTCGACATCCGCAAGAACCTGCTGGAATACGACAACGTCGCCAATGACCAGCGTCGCGTGATCTACGACATGCGCGACGACCTGCTGTCGAATGCCTCGCTGCGCGAGACCATCGAGACCATTCGCGAGGATGTCATCAGCAAGACCTTCCGCACCCACATCCCGGCGGGCAGCGCCGAGGAACTGTGGCGGCTGGACGAACTGCGCGATGTGCTGGCCCGCGAATTCGGCTACGAGGCGGATCTGGCCGGCTGGCTGGAGCAGGATCGCAGCCTGTCGGATGATGATCTGCTGCGCCGGATCATGCAGCAGCTGACCGACGCCTATGTCGAGAAGCGCCGCCAGGCCGGGGACGAGTCGCTGGACCACTTCGAAAAGGCGATCATGCTGCAGGTGCTGGACACCCTGTGGCGCGAACACCTGGCCGCCATGGACTACCTGCGCAAGGGCATCCATCTGCGGGGTTACGCGCAGAAGGATCCGAAGCAGGAGTACAAGCGCGAGGCCTTCGCCATGTTCAGCGAGCTGCTGGAGCGCTACAAGCAGGAAGTGGTGAGCATCGTCTGCAAGGTGAAGATCCAGCAGCCGGAGGACGTGCAGCGGGTCGAACAGGCGCGGCGCGAGCGCGAGATGCACTTCGAGCACGCCGAGGCCGCCAGCGCCCTGTCCGGCGAAGCCGCCGAAGCATCTGCTGCGGCCGAGCCGGCCGCCGCCCCGGCCGCCCCGCCGCAGCGCATGCGCGCCGTGCCGCAACAGCGCCGAGCGGCGCCCAAGCCGGTGACCTTCCAGCGCAATGAGCGCAAGGTGGGCCGGAACGAGCCCTGCCCCTGCGGCTCGGGCAAGAAGTACAAGCAATGCCACGGCAAGCTGTAGCCTGCCCGCTGGCACAGGCGCGCCCGCTGCCTTGAGCGACAGCGGGTGCAGCGATTGATATCAGGGCGGCCGGGATGGCGTCCCACCTCTCGCCCAAGGCACCGAGACCTCTGACATGGCCGTCAATCTTTCTCCGCCCGAGCATCTGCAGCCCGTCGCCGGGGTCGAGCTTGCTGTCGCCGCGGCCGGGATTCGCTATCGCAATCGTCCCGACCTGCTGCTGATCCGTCTGGCCGAAGGCAGCCGGGTCGCCGCGGTGTTCACCCGCAACGCCTTCTGCGCCGCGCCGGTGACCCTGGCCCGCCGCTACCTGCGCCAGGGTTCGGGCATCCGGGCCCTGCTGATCAATGCCGGCAATGCCAATGCCGGTACCGGTGCCGCGGGCCTGGAGGCGGCGCAGCGCAGCTGTACGCTGGCGGCGCAGGAGCTGGGGGTGCCGGCCGAGGCCGTGCTGCCATTCTCCACCGGAGTGATCGGCATGCAGCTGCCCGTGGCGGCCTTCGAACAGAGCCTGCCGGCCCTGGCCGGGGCGCTGGCGCCGGACCGCTGGCTGGAGGCCTCCCGCTGCATCATGACCACCGATACCGTGGCCAAGGGTGTCAGCCGGCAGCTGGAACTGGGCGGGCGGCAGGTCACCCTGACCGGCATTGCCAAGGGGGCCGGCATGATCCGCCCCGACATGGCGACCATGCTGGCGTTCATCACCACCGATGCGGCGCTGGAGGAGGCGGCCCTGCAGCAGGCCCTGCAGCAGGCGGTGGACGAGTCCTTCAATGCCATCACGGTGGATGGCGATACGTCGACCAACGATGCCTGCGTGCTGGCGGCCACTGGCCAGGCCGGTGGCGCCATGATGGATCAGGGCCACCCGGACTATGCGCGATTCTGCGCCGCCCTGAGCGAGCTGTGCCAAAGCCTGGCTCAGGCCTGCATCCGCGACGCCGAAGGGGCCACGCGCTTCATCACCGTGAAGGTCGCGGGCGCCCGGG